>NZ_JBLRVY010000011.1:0-314357 GCF_048159485.1 Streptomyces sp. 4F14 | reverse complement strand
GGTGGGGGGCGCCGGGGGGGGGGGGGGGGGGGGGGGGGGGGGGGGGGGGGGGTGGGGGGGGGGGGGGGGGGGGGGGGGGGGGGGCCGGGGGGGGGGGGGGGGGGGGGGGGCGGCGCCCGCCCCCCCCCCCCCCCACCACCCGCTGGCGAGCCCGTCCGCGTGCCACAGCGGCCACACCAAACCGACAGCCGCCCGATCGCGGCCACCCAGGTCCCCCGCCTGTCACAGGCTCGCGACGGGCCTCACCGCCGCGAACTCGCCATCGCCGCCCGCACCTTCGCGATGCCGCGCGCGGTCACCTGATCTACGCGATCCTCCGCGCCGTCCGCGCGCCCCGCCCCTCGGCAGCCCGCGCACAGCCCCGGCTCGGGCAGCGGGTCGCGGCACTGCTCGCACTCCTCCAGACGCTTCTGCGGTACGACCGGCCGCTCAGCGGGCTTCTTCCGCTCCAGCCGCGACCGCAGCACCGCAACCGGAGAGTGCACCACCTCGGGCAACCCGGTCAGCAGCGCCTGCCGCAGCTCGTCCTGCGAGGCTCCCCGCTCCATCCACTCCCGCACCAAGGGCGCGAGCGCCGCCGCCTCCGCCGCGCCCAGCGGCAGCCTCCGTTCCGGGCGAACCACTCTCAGCAGCGCGTTCACCGCCGCGAGCGACTCCGCGTCCAGGTCCTTCGAGCGCTCCGGAGCCGTACGACGCGGGCGAGGCGTCTGTTCGCGAGCAGGCTCCTCCGGCCCTCCCTCATCCTGGGCCGGAGCCGCCGCTGCGAGCGGCTGCTCCTCCTCACGGGGGAGGGAGGGTACTTTGACCAGGTCCTTTGGAAGGACGCCACGATCACCGCACTCCGGTTCGCCGGAGCCCGGCGCAGTGGCACCCGGCAGCAGCCCGGTCTGCGGGCGGTCGAAGACGTGCGCCTCCGAGCGCACCTGGCCGCTCGGCAGGCGGACCACCTCCACCCGGTAGTACCCCCACACCCGCAGCTCGTCCAGCGCCGCCGCCAGGGCCTTGCGCCCCTGCGGGCTCGAGTCCGCCATCTGCCGGCACGTCTCGCGCCAGTCGCCCGGACGGGAGAGGAGATCCACCAGCAACCCGCGGGCGGTGTAGCTCATCGCGCGGTTCTGCGCCAGCGCGTTGGGGACAATCACGAAGTTCGACGGGTGGGGGCTGCGGTGGATGCGCAGGGAGAACCTCCTCGGCACCGCGGCCGGGCCAGTCCCGACCGCGGGACGACGGACCATAGCCAGGAAGTCCCTGCAAGTGAAGCCCACGCCGAGCGACCTCGATCACACTCCGATGCTTCGTCCAAGGGCTTGCCGGAAATCAACACGGCGGTCAACGGCGGGTCGACGTGTGCACCGGGCCGCCAGCCGGTTCTCGACCGCGCCCCGCGCCAGCGCCAATTCCTCATCACCGATGGTCGTCTGCGCAACCACGACCTCGCTCGCCATGGGACCGCCCCTCTTGATCGGTGTGTCTTTCGACCTTACCCAGCGGTGCCTCGTCAGGATCTGGGACGTGAGAGCGGGCACCATGTCAGGCGGGGCACCCTGAACTCAGCGCAGTGGCGCGAACGTGAGCACGGCCAGCAGCGCGCCCAGCGCGGTCCCGGCGGCGACCTGGGAGGGTGTGTGGTCGCGCAATTTGATCCGCGACCAGCCGACGAGGGCCACGAGGGCGAAGCCGGCGAGTGCCCAGGGTCCGTACGCCACGGCGATCATGGCGACGCTGCCCGCGGCCACGGCCTGGTGAACGCTGATCTTCCAGGCGAAGGTGATCGCGGTGAGGGCGAACAGGGTCACCATCATGGTGACCACCATGGCGACCATCTCCTGGGGCGCTCCGCCGGCCAGCATCACGCCGAGGCCGACGGCGACGGACAGGAAGACGAACGGCAGGACCACGAACCGCTGCTTGCGCGAGCCGACGTGGCGGTCGCCGTACTTGCCCTTCTTGACCCCGCGCTGAATGAACAGCATGGGGATGACGGCGCAGAAGACGGAGGCGAAGACGCCCCAGGCGATGCCGGACCAGTGGGAGCTGTGCCATCCGATGACGAGGGTGTTGAGGATGATCCAGGTTCTGGGTTCCAGCCAGTCGGTGACGCGTCGGGCGAGCGGCGATTCGGGGGCCTGTGTGGGGGTGAGCATGGCGGGTTCCGTTTCGGGGTCGGGCGCGTTCAGACGGTGGTGTACGACGAGGTGGGGGTGGGGTGTTTCATCGCGTCGGCGAGGGACATGAGCCAGCGCAGCTCCTCGGCTTGTGCCAGTCCCTTGTTGCCCAGTTCGGGGTAGGGGCCGGTGAGGGTGGGGAGACCGGCGGCCTTTCTCTCGATCGCGGTGCGCATCCAGGCGACCTCGCGTTGGGCTTGGGAGAGGGGGCCTTCGGGGACGTCGGCTTCGGTGACCCACTCCCGGAGTGCGAGCTGGCCGTCGCAGATCTCGATCACGCGGCGGTGCAGCCACAGTTCGACGCTGAGGACAGGCTCGCGGCGCAGGACGACGTGCGGGGTGGCGCGGGCGACGGCCTTCCAGAGGGGTCGGAGACGACGCCAGGCGGTGTACTGGCGATAGGTCCGTGCGGAGGCCGGTACCAGCGGAAGCGCCTGGCCCACGACGATCAGGAGAAGCGCAGCGCTGCGCAGGACGACGGCGATGGCGTTCTGGCAGCCGGTTGAGATCGGCGGGGTGACGTCGGCGAGGCCGAGGTACACGAGAAGGGTCTTCTGGAAGGCGTAGACCGCTCCGAGGGATGTCCCGATGCCGAGCAGCAGCAGTCCGATGCGCAGCCAGCGTCCTTCCGTTTCCCGGATCGCGCCGAGGAACAGCCGGGAGGCGACGAACATGGTGACGCCGAGGGAGAGTTCGAAGGTCACGGCGTGAGCGGACGGCCAGAATTGCCCTTCGACGTTCTTGAAGGGCATCGAGTCGATTTCGGGCCTGTCCGAGAGGAAGAAGGTGAGTGTCAGGGCCGCGACGGTCAGCGTCCTTCCTGCTATCCGGGCCCTGCCGCTCGGTTTCCGGTCCGGCTGCACGACGGCGATGACGAAGTTCAGGAGGCAGACGGCCGACAGGAATGCGGCGACGTGTTCGATGAGCGAGGAGATGCTGTGGATGTGGAACAGCGTGTTCGTGTAATGCGCGACTGCCGGTACCTCGAAGCTCATGGCGAGGGCGATGAGGAGGAGTGTTCCGGTCCAGGCCGTCTGCTTGCGGGTTCGCCCGATTGTCGGGAGGCGCCAGAGGGCCGCGCACCAGAGGAGACCGGCGACGATGGCATTGGTCATGAGACACCGTCTTCTCGCTGGGGGCCGAGTGCCCTGGCGAGCCGGGTGATGATGCCGGGCCGTCCCGGGGCGAGATCGCCGGGGTGGCTGTGGCGCAGGATGCTGACCATGATGGTGGCCGCGATCTCGGCCTCTTCCTCCTGCACGGAGTTGTAGGCGGTCCGCCCCAGGGCGCGCTGGATCCGGTGGGCGTCGGCCTCGGAGAGCGCGGAGGAGGCGAGGGCCTCGACGGCCCGGTCGCTGCGGTGGTTGAGGAGCAGATGGGCCAGCTCGTGCCGGACGATCTGGCTGCGGTGGCGGCGACTGGCGGCGGCCTCGTGGAAGATGAAGTCGGTGTCAGGCAGTTCGAGCCAGATGCCGCACGGTGCATCAGCGGCCTCGATCGTGGGGAGCGGCTCCACTCTCAGAGGGCGACCGCGCTTGAGGGAGATGGCGCGGCACAACTCGTCCACGTCGCTGGGGTTTTCAAGGAAAATGCCGCGAAGAGCTTCCTTGCATTCGTGTTGCAGCCGACGCGCCTTTCGGGTGCCGGGCCGGTATCGCCGCATTCCTGTTCCCTCGTGCTCACGCCCCCGCGGTTGTTCAGCTTGGTGTGCACGCGAATCACAGGCCGAGATGAATTCCGGGTGCCGAATTTTTATACGGCGTGGTGAATCTTCGACGCAAGCGAAGATCAACTCTCGGCCGGGTAGGGTCCGGAACTTTCTGGCGAATCGTCAGAACGGTCAAGTCCCTCTAGCTCTCGGACCCTAGCGACCACTGCCTCAATCATTTTCAGAGACCCCGGGGAAAGTCCGGCGCTCCTCAGAGCGATTTTTCTCACATCGGCATCGGCGAGGGCGGCGGTGAGTTCCGATTCCGGAGCGTCCTGATCAGGGGGCATCAGGCGCTCTTCCGGGACGCCGAAGAACTGGGCGAGCACGGAGATCGTGTTGATCGTCGGGTTGGGTCGGTCGCCGCTGCGCAGGGCGGCCACCGCCGCCTCACTCAACCCCGAGCCGGCGGCGATCTGGGCGGTGGTGTAGGGCCGACCGGAGGGAGAGCGGACCTCCTCTATGACCGACTGGAGCCCGCGAGCTACCCGGCCGGAACGCTTGTCGGCTGACGTCATGACGGTCCTCGGTTGATGGCTTGCGGGCAGAACTCTACGTGAGTGATTTCGCCGTGCCGCTGTGGGCAGTTTAGCTACTTCAGTAGTAGGTGGCTTGCCGTGGATGAAGCGGGGACTGATGGCGCGTCCACCTTGCCTGATCAGCTGAAACCGTTAACTCTTGGCTGTACGTGATCTCTTCGTCATCGAATCCGACACCTCTGTGGTAGATGCTTCAGCCACACCGCAGTATGTCCATGTCCCGCAGGAGGAACACCACAGTAGTGATCGGAGGGGGAGGGGAACGAAAAGCGGCGTCCGGGAGAGCCAACTCCTGAACGCCGCTCGCGGCATCGAAGTGCCACCACAGTCACGCGGAAGCGGGGCCTCTCAAGTCCAGCCTCCGGCAACGCTCCACCCCTGCTCGGACTCAGGCACGTGCCGGACATGAAGACACATCTCGGCGTCGCCCTCACGCGGCGGCTTCGGCAGGCAGGTCCCGTACCCGCAGGAGCCGTTGCAGCTCATGCTTGCGGACGCGGTACTCGGATCCCACCCGCAGCACGGCACACGGGTACTGGCCGGTCCGGGCGAGCCTGTACCCGGTGGTGCGGCTGAGGCTGAGCAGCTCGTTCGCGTCGGGCAGGCGGATCGCCGGCGGCAGGCTGGCGAGCCGCTGGCGGATCGCCAGGTCGGGCAGGTCCAGGACGCGCAGAAGGTCAGCGGTGACGACCCGGTGCTGATCGCCGACCTTGAGGACGGCACAGGGGTACGTGCCTTCGTGGATCATGCGGTACCCAGTGGTGCGGGTGAGGTCCAGGAGCCTGTTGGCGTCGGCCACGAGTAGCGCGGGGGGCAGCTGCGCCAGGGCCTCGCGGGAGAAGCGCTTGGCACGCACCCTCGCCGTTATGTCGTTCAAAGCAGCACTCCCCGTACAGGATGTTCTCTGTCGGAGAAACTTCTACCACACTTGCTCGCGAAGCAGCGCAAGACCAAGTTACGCTGCTTCTCATGACGAACGCACCAGTACCAACTGCGCTCACCCTCCGGGTGGGCGAGGCTGTCCGTGCGGCACGAACCGACTTGGGGCTGAGCGCTCCCGAGGTCGCGAAGAGGTGCGCCGACCTCGGCGTTCCGATCCCTCCCACAGGCATCAACAAGATCGAGAACGGAGGACGCGGCAGCCTGAAGGTCGAGGAGGCTCTGGCGCTCGCCGTGGTGCTGCAGGTGCCGCTCGCATCGCTCCTGGTACCGCTCGGGACGGACGCCACCATCGAGCTTCTGCCGAACCTGCGCATCTCCAGCTGGGAGGCGGTGCGGGTGGTCACGGGCGAGGGCTTCATGGAGGACGCGCCCGAGGGGAGCCCTCGCTTCACGCTGGCGATGTTCCGTGAGCACGAGGTGGACGTGCAGACGGCGACGATCTCGACGCGCGCGGCTCGCGACTGGCGGGCACAGGCAGGCACGTCCTTTATCGGCTCGGACAGATACGACCAGCTGAACCGCCAAGCGGCCGAGATGGAGCGCATCGCCCGCGAGGACTGCCGACGCCTGCTGGCCACCCGCCAGCGAATGCGTGATCTCGATCTGCACCCGGCACCGCTGCCGGATCACCTTGCATTCATCGCCCAGGAAGAGGAGGTGCCCGACTGAAGGGCTCCATAACCCGCACGTGCTACTGCCGGGACGCGAAGACCGGCGCTCTGCACACCGCGGCGAATCCCTGCCCGAAGCTCCGGAACCCCAAGCACGGCAAGTGGTCCGTGCGCCAGGAGGTCTTCCCGGACGCCGAGGGCAAGCGCCGCCAGTTCCGCCGCACGGGCTTCGACAACTCGAAGGACGCGCAGAAAGAACTCGACCACGTCCGGGCTCTCCTCGCCCTCGCACCGGAGGACGAGCCCGAGGACCGCGCCCGCGTCAGCGACCTGATCATGCTCTGCCAGAAGGAGCGCTCGCCGCTCCCCGACCCGGAGAACACCGGCCGCCTCCTGAAGGCCGGGTTCAGCCTGACCAGCCGCATGACGGTCAGCGAGTGGCTCGATGCCTGGCTCAAGGGCAAGAAGAGGCTGCGACCCACCGGAACGACCCGGTACGACGTGGACATTCGCTGCCACCTGAAGCCCCGCATCGGTCACATCCGGCTCGACAAGCTCCGGGTGGAGCACCTCGACGAGATGTTCGAGGGGATCGACGCGACGAACGTGGAGGTCCTGGAGCAGAACGCGCAGCGGCGCCAGGCGGTCGAGGACCTCAAGTCCATCGAAGACCGGGCGGCCCGCCGCACCGCCCGGGAGGCCATCGCCGCGATGCCGCCGTTCCGGCGCGTCACGGGACTGTCCTCGCAGCACCACATCAAGGCCACGCTGCGCGCCGCGCTGAACACCGCCATCGCCCGCCAGCTGATCACCTTCAACCCGGCGCAGCACGTCGAGCTGACGACCGCCCCGAAGCCCAAGGCTCTGGTGTGGACGGCAGCCCGGATCGCCGAGTGGAAGCGAACCGGCAGGAAGCCGTCCCCGGTCATGGTCTGGACTCCGGCCCAGGCCGGTCTCTTCCTCGACCACGTCTCCGACCACAGGCTCTACGCCCTGTGGCACCTCTTCTGCTTCCGCGGCCCCCGCCGCGGAGAGGGCGTCGGTGCCCGCTGGGTCGACTTCGACCGGGACACCCCCTGTCTGTCGGTGGAGACCCAGCTCGTGCAGCTGGGCTGGAACGTCCTCGAAGGCGAGCCCAAGACCTCCAGCGGCATCCGCGTCGTCGCCCTTGACCCGGACACCAACAGCGTCCTGATCCACCACGAGAAGCTGCAGAAGGCCGAGCGATTTCGCTTCGGCCCCGGCTGGGCCGACACGGGCCGCATATTCGTGGAGGAGGACGGGACCTGGCTCCACCCGGGCAAGGTCTCCGACCTGTTCGCCCGCCTGGTGGAGGAAGCCGGGCTACCGCCCGTCCGCCTCCACGACCTCCGACACCTGGCCGCAACGCTCGCACTACTGGCGGGCATCGACATCCGCGTCGTCTCGGAAATGCTCGGCCACAGCGAAACGGCCGTCACCCGCGACATTTACCAGACCGTGCTGGAGGAGATCGCCCGCGAGGCGGCCGAGGCTGTCGTGAAACTCGTCCCCCGCCGCAAGGCGGTCTATCCCCGTCCCGGCATCACTGTCGCGTGACCCTCTCCCCCAACAGTGCCCGCCAGGAAATTCTTTCCGGCGGGCACTGTCGTTCCAGGAAGCTACAGCGGGCGAAAAAACACTCTCCGTCACCGGCCCGCGAGATGCGCTGGAAGCACCGAACCGCAGCGGACAGCGCCCACTGTCTTGGCCCCGACAGCGTCCATCCGCCCCGGGCAAGTTTCGGGCAAGTTCCTGACGCGTACACGTCATCAAGTCGCTCGCACACTTGACCGTGGCCACACAAAAGCCCAGGTCACGAGCTATGTGACCTGGGCTTTTTCAGAGCCGCCTTCGGGATTCGAACCCGAGACCTACGCATTACGAGTGCGTTGCTCTGGCCATCTGAGCTAAGGCGGCGCGCTGGTCACACCATGGTGCGATCAGCAACAGGGGTAAGTCTACACAGTTCCGGAGACTGCTCTGACCACCCCTGATGGCCGTCAGGAGCAGCGCTTGCCGGGGGGTGGGACGGTGCCGGACAGGAGGTAGGTGTTGATCGCCGAGTCGATGCAGGAGCTGCCACGCCCGTACGCGGTATGGCCGTCGCCGTCGTAGGTGAGGAGGTGGCCGGAGGAGAGCTGGGCGGCGAGGGATTCGGCCCAGCGGTAGGGGGTCGCGGGGTCGCGCAGGGTGCCGACGACGAGGATCGGGGCGGCGCCCCGCGCGGTGATGCGGTGAGGGACGCCGGTCGCGTGGACCGGCCAGTACGCGCAGGTGACGGACGCCCAGCCCATGCCCTCGCCGAAGACGGGGGACGCCTTCTCGAAGGCGGGGAGGGCCGCGCGGACCTCGTCGGGGGTGGCGTACGCCGGGGGGAGGTCGAGGCAGTTGACCGCGGCGTTGGCGAACATGAGGTTGGCGTAGCGCCCGGTGGCGTCGCGTTCGTAGTAGCTGTCGGCGAGGACGAGGAGGCCGGCGCCGTCGTTCTCCCGGATCGCGGACGACAGGGCCTCGCGGAGCTGTTCCCAGGCGCTCTCGTCGTACATCGCGGCGATCACGCCGGTCGTCGCGAGGGCCTCGCCCAGCTTGCGGCCGTCCGCGTCGCCGGCGGGGATCGGGTGCGCGTCCAGACGCCGGAAGAACGCCTTCAGGCCCGCGCCGACCTGCGCGGGGGTGCTGCCGAGGGCGCAGTCGGGGTGCCGTACGCAGTCTTTCGCGAACGACTGGAACGCCGTCTCGAAGCCGGCGGTCTGATCGAGGTTCAGCTGCCGCGCGGGCAGGGAGGGGTCCATGGCGCCGTCGAGGACGAGGCGGCCGACGCGGTCGGGGAACAGGCCCGCGTACGTCGCCCCGAGGAAGGTGCCGTACGACGCGCCCACGTAACTCAGCTTCGGGTCGCCCAGCGCCGCGCGCAGGATGTCCATGTCGCGCGCGGCCTCGACGGTCGAGACGTGCCGCAGGAGTTCGGGGGCGTCGGCGCCGCAGCCCTCCGCGAACTTCTGGTAGGCCGCGACCAGCGCGTCCGTCTCCCGCTGGTCGTCGGGGGTCGTGTCGGTCTGCGTGTACGCGTCCATCGCGCGCCCGCCGAGGCACTCCACGGGTTCGCTGCGGGCGACCCCGCGTGGGTCGACGGCGACCATGTCGTACCGCGCGCGCACCTGTGCCGGATAGCCGAGACCGGCGTACTGCTGGAGGTAGCCGACCGCCGAGCCGCCCGGGCCGCCGGGGTTGACCAGCAGCGAGCCCAGCCGCTCGCCCGGCCCCGTCGCCCTCTTCCGGGCCACCGCGAGCCGGACGTCCCCCCGCGCGGGCTGCGCGTAGTCCAGCGGCGCCTTCATCGTGGCGCACTGGAAGCCCGGCGCCCCGCAGTCGCGCCACCGCAGCTTCTGCCCGTAGTACGCGGACAGTTCGTCCGGCGTGGCCTTCGGCAGCGCCACCAGCTCGGCCCGCGCCGCGTCGGCCGCCGAGGCGGCATCCCCGGCGGAGCACCCGCTCAGCAGCAGCGCCGCCGAGGCGAGCGACGCGAGAAGGGCGGCGGGGGTTCGGAGACGGCGGGGACGGCTGCGGCTGGGGCTCATACACCGAGAGTAACGCTGAGCGACGACATGAACACGATTCGTCCGGGATTCACTCCGTACGAGTGACAGTCAGTCAACTCACAGTGACATCACGGCGATTGCCGCACGCCTCACCCCACCCGCACCCCTCACCCCGCCCGCAGCGCCATCGTCATCGCCTCCACCGCCAGCAACGGCGCCACGTTCCGGTCCAGCGCCACCCGGCACGCCCCGATCGCCTCGATCCGCCGCAGCGTCGCCTCCGCGGTCCCCTCCCGGGCGAGCCGCTCCAACGTGTCCTCGGCGTCCGCGTTCGCGAGGGCGACCCGCGTGCCGAGTTGGAGCGCGAGGACGTCGCGGTAGAAGGCCGTGAGGTCGGTGAGCGCGAGGTCGAGACTGTCGCGCTGGGTACGGGTCCTGCGGCGTTTCTGCTTGTCCTCCAGGTCCTTCATCACGCCCGCGGTGCCGCGCGGCATCCGGCTGCCCTGGGTCGCGCCGAGCGCCGCCTTCAGCTCCTCGGTCTCCTTCACGTCGACCTCCTCGGCGAGCACCTTCGCGTCCTCGGCCGCCGCGTCGACGAGTTCCTGCGCGGCCTTCAGCGCCCCGCCGATCTCACCGACCCGCAGCGGCAGCTTCAGCACGGACGCGCGCCGCTCCCGCGCGGCCGGGTCGGTCGCGAGGCGCCGGGCGCGGTCGACGTGCCCCTGTGTCGCGCGCGCGGCGGCGGCCGCGACGTCCGGCGCGATGCCCTCGCGCCGGACCAGCATGTCGGCGACGGCGGCGACGGACGGGGTGCTCAGGTTGAGGTGGCGGCAGCGGGAGCGGATCGTCGGCAGGACGTCTTCGAGGGACGGCGCGCACAGCAGCCAGACGGTGCGCGGCGCCGGTTCCTCGACGGCCTTCAGGACCGCGTTCGCCGACTTCTCGTTGAGCCGTTCCGCGTCCTCGACGAGGATGATCTGCCAGCGGCCGGTCGCCGGGGACGTGAACGACTTCCGGACCGTGTCCCGCATGTCCTCCGCGAGGATCTGCGTGCCGACGGCGGCGACGGCGGTCACGTCCGCGTGCGTCCCGATCAGCGCCGTATGGCATCCGTCGCAGAACCCGCACCCCGGCGCCCCGCCCAGCGCCCGGTCCGGGCTCACGCACTGGAGCGCCGCCGCGAACGCCCGCGCGACCTGCGTACGGCCCGAGCCGGGCGGTCCCGTGAACAGCCAGGCATGCGTCATCTTCGACGCCTCGGGCGGCGCCCCGCCGCTCACCGCCGCCGTGACGAACGCGTCGGCGTCCCGAGCGGCGGCCCCCAGCTGCTCACTGACCCGCTCCTGCCCGACGAGGTCGTCCCACACACTCACCTGGCCGGCCACCTTCCGTTTCGTCCCACTCGGCGCTGCGGGTTCCATTGTGCGGGAGCCGACTGACAACGGGGTCCGGCGCCGAGACCGGAGGCTGCGGCCACCACCGCGCGGGCGCGGGAAACGACGAAGGTGCCGCATCCGCCGTACGACAGACGCGGCACCCCGTAACGCGCTCCGCCTACCTCCGGCGCCCGTCCTCGTCGTCCCGCCGGGAACCGAGCAACTCGTCGGCCAGTGACGGCAGATCGTCCAACGGTGTCTCCTCGGCCCAGTCCGACCGGGGCCGCCTGCGCGGTGCCCCGCTCTCGTCGACCTGGGGCAGCTCCCGCGTACGGTCCTCGCGCTCGTCCCGGAAGAACCCCGGCGGCACCCGGTCCGCGGGCCGTTCCCCCGCCGAAGCCTCCGGAACCGGCGGCAGCACGGCCGTCTCCTCCGCGTCGGCGTCGACAGCCCAGGACGGCCGCGCGGAAGCGGACGGCTGGGGCAGCTCGGCCGTCACCTCACCGGCCCCCGGCGCCTCGTCCTTCACCAGCCGCACGGGCGGCAGTACGGCGGTCTCCTCGACGTCCCGCCCGCGCGCGGCCTCCTCCGGCGTCACGGCGGGCGTGGGCACGGTGACCGCCTCCGAAGCGGCGGGCCAGCCCCCCTTCTTGCCGACGCCGGAGCCAGAGCCGGAGCCGGAACGCGAACCGGACCCCGAGCCGGCACCAGCCCCGGCAGCCCCACCCCGAGCCACCGGCCAGGCCGCCGACTCCCCGGACTCGGTCCGCACATCGCGCCCCTCGGAAGCCCCCTCGGCCCCCGCGCCCCCGCGCGCGGCAGGCCAGCTCACCGCACCGGCACCGGTCCCGGGCTCACCCCCGACAGGCCCCGAGGGCCACCCACCGCCCGTGCCCCCGGCGACCGGCGTCCCGTGCGCAGGCGTCCGGGGCCCCGCAGCAGCCGCAGCCGCCGCTTCCTCGGCAGCCCGCCGGGCCTCCTCGGCCCGCAGCAGCGCCTCTTCGGCCCGCCGCTGCTTCTCGACCCGCCGCGCCTCGGCCTCGGCCCGCAGCCGCGCCTCCTCCTCGGCCTGCTGACGGCGTCGCTCCGCCTCGGCAGCCCGCCGTGCCTCTTCCTCGGCGCGCGCCTTCTCCTCCGCGAGGAGGCGGACCCGCTCCTCCTCGGCCCGCTTGCGCGCTTCCTCCGCGCGCACGCGCGCCTCCTCGGCCTGCCGTTCGGCCTCGCGCCGCTGCGCCTCCTCCAGCTCGCGCCGCTTGCGCTCCTCCTCCTCGGCACGCAGCTTGGCGAGCTGCTCCTGCCGCTCGCGCTCCAGGCGCTCTTCCTCGGCCTTGCGGGCGGCCTCTTCCTCGGCCTTGCGCCGGGCCTCCTCCTCGGCCTTCCTGCGCGCCTCCTCCTGGGCCTCGATCTCGGCCTCGGACAAGGGCAGCAGCTGGTCGAGCCGCGCGCGGACGACGGTGGTCACGGACTCGGGTTCCTGGCCTGCGTCGACGACGAGGTAGCGCCCGGGGTCGGCGGCGGCGAGCGTGAGGAAACCGGCCCGCACGCGCGCGTGGAACTCGGCGGGCTCCGACTCCAGCCGGTCGGGCGCCTCGGTGAACCGCTCGCGGGCGGTCTCCGGCGAGACGTCGAGCAGGACGGTCAGATGCGGGACGAGTCCGTCGGTCGCCCAGCGCGAGATGCGCGCGATCTCGACGGGCGAGAGGTCGCGCCCGGCGCCCTGGTAGGCGACCGAGGAGTCGATGTACCGGTCGGTGATGACGACGGCGCCGCGCTCCAGGGCGGGCCGTACGACGGTGTCGACGTGCTCGGCGCGGTCGGCGGCGTACAGCAGCGCCTCCGCGCGGTGCGAGAGGCCCGCCGAGGAGACGTCGAGGAGGATCGAGCGCAGCCGCTTGCCGACCGGCGTCGCGCCGGGCTCGCGGGTGAGGACGACCTCGTGTCCCTTGGCCCTTATCCACTCGGCGAGCGCCTCGGCCTGGGTGGACTTGCCGGCGCCGTCGCCGCCCTCCAGGGCGATGAAGAAGCCGGTCGCGGCGGGCGCGGTCGCGGGCTCGGAGCCGCCGAGCAGGGCGTCGCGCAGGTCCTGGCGCAGGGGGACGCCGGAGCGGTCGTCGACCTTGGCGAGGACCAGCGCGGCGACCGGCAGCAGCAGCGCGCCGACCAGCATCAGCGTGAACGCGGCGCCGCCGTGCGCGAAGACGAACCGGCCGCTTTCCAGGCGGTGCGGGCCGATCAGCGCGGCCACGAGGGGCGCGATCAGCGCGGCGAACCCGACGAAGACCCGTACGACCGCGTGGAGGTGTTCGGTGACCCGCGCGCGGCGGCTGTCCTCGGTCTCCTGGTCGAGCAGCGCGTGCCCGGTGTTCGCGGCGACGCCCGCGCCCACGCCCGCGAGGGCGGCGAGCAGCAGGACCGTTGCGTTGTCCGGGACGAGCCCGGCGGCCAGCAGCGACACGCCGGTGACCGCGATCGCCAGCGCCAGCAGGCGGCGGCGCGAGAGCGCGGGCAGGATCCGGCCCGCGCTGCGGATGCCGACGACGACTCCGCCGGTCAGGCCGAGGACGAGCAGGCCGTAGGAGATCGGGCCGCCGCCCAGGTCGACGGCCTGGAGGACGGAGACCGATACGGCGGCGGCGATCGCGCCCGCGACGGCGCCGCAGGCCGTCACCAGGAGCGGGATCGCGCCGGTGCGGCCGGTCTCGGAGCCGCTCGCCGCGCGCGGGCGGCGCAGGCCCTCCAGCGGGGACCGCGCGCGCGGGGTGCGCACCTTGGGCAGTTCCAGCGCGGAGACGACCGACAGGGACGCGGCGAACAGACCCGCCGCGACGTACGACGCGAGGGCCGCCTGATGCTGGTCGAACCAGGCGACGCCGGCGCCCAGCAGGACGTTCACCAGGCCGGCCGTGATCAGGACGGCGCCGCCGAGCGGGATCGCCGCGAAGCTCGTACGCAGGGACAGGCGGCGCAGGGCGTCCATGTGGTCCGGCAGCGGCCGTACCGTCGCGCCCTCCGGGGGCGGCGCCGGCAGCAGCGCGGGCGCGGCGCCCTCGCGCGCGATCGTCCACAGCCGCTCGGCGATGCCGGTCACGAAGACCGTCGCCAGCAGCAGCACCAGGGCGTTGCCAGGCGTCCAGTCGATCCACAGGGGCGCGACGATCAGCAGCACCGCGCGCACGCCGTCCGCGCCGGCCATCGTCCAGCGGCGGTCCAGCGGGCCGTCGGGCGAGGTCAGGGACGTCAGCGGCCCCAGCAGGACCGCCCCGAACAGCACGGTCGCCACGGCCCGCACGCCGAGGACGAGCGCCACGGCGAGCGCCATGCCGCGGTATCCGCCGCCCAGCGACTCCTGCGCGACGGCGGCCTGGAGCGTGAGGAAGACCAGCACCAGGACGGCGAGGGCGTCTCCGGTCCCGCCCACCAGCTGGGCACTCCACAAGCGCCGCAGCTGCGGCTGCCTGAGCAACGCCCGCACGGCGCGCTCGCGTGAGTCCACCACCAGGGCGTCATTCTCTGCCGGGTGAAGGCCCGTCGGCTGCTCGGCTCGCGTCATGCTTTCAGCCTATCCGCCCCCACTGACACACCACCCCATACGACCGTTCTCGCCGGCCGCCCGCGGGTGCGCCCACCGGACCCGCACCCGGTCCCCACCACTCCCCCGCACCCGGGAACGGCGAAGGCCCCGCACCACGCGGTACGGGGCCTGTGTCCTCGCGCTCAGTCCTCCGCGGACGCCGCGCTCTTCCTGGCCGCCGCGGTCGTCTTCTTCGCGGTGGTCGTCTTCTTGGCGGCCGTCTTCTTCGCGGCGGCCGTCTTGGTGGCGGCGGCCTTCTTGGCCGGTGCCTTCTTCGCGGGCGCCTTCTTGGCGGTCTTCTTGGCCGGCCCCTTCGCCCGCTTCTCGGCGAGGAGTTCGTACCCGCGCTCGGGCGTGATCTCCTCGACGCTGTCACCGGAGCGGAGCGTCGCGTTGGTCTCGCCGTCGGTGACGTACGGCCCGAAGCGGCCGTCCTTGACGACGACGGGCTTGCCGCTGACGGGGTCGGCGCCCAGCTCCTTCAGCGGCGGCTTGGCGGCCGCGCGCCCGCGCTGCTTGGGCTGGGAGTAGATCTCCAGCGCCTCGGCGAGGGTGATCGTGAAGAGCTGGTCCTCGGTCTGGAGGGACCGCGAGTCGGTGCCCTTCTTGAGGTACGGCCCGTAGCGCCCGTTCTGCGCGGTGATCTCGACGCCCTCCGCGTCGGCGCCCACCACGCGCGGGAGGGACATCAGCTTCAGGGCGTCGTCCAGGGTGACCGTGTCGAGGGACATCGACTTGAAGAGCGAGGCGGTGCGCGGCTTCACCGCGTTCTTGCCCGTCTTCGGCGTCCCCTCGGGCAGCACCTCGGTGACGTACGGACCGTACCGGCCGTCCCGCGCGATGATCTGGTGCCCGGAGACCGGGTCCGTGCCGAGCTCGAAGTCGCCGGAGGGCTTCGCGAGGAGTTCCTCGGCCATCTCGACGGACAGCTCGTCGGGCGCGAGGTCCTCGGGGATGTCGGCGCGCTGGTGGCCCTCGGCGTCCTTCTCCCCGCGCTCGATGTACGGCCCGTACCGGCCGACCCGCAGGACGATGCCGCTGCCGACGGGGAACGACGACACCTCGCGGGCGTCGATCGCGCCGAGGTCGGTCACCAGCTCCTTGAGCCCGCCGAGGTGGTCCCCGTCGCCGTTGCCGGCGTCGGCGGCGCCGCCCGCGTCGCCGGTGCCCTCGCCGAAGTAGAACCGCTTCAGCCACGGCACGGACTGCGCCTCGCCGCGCGCGATCCGGTCGAGGTCGTCCTCCATCCGGGCGGTGAAGTCGTAGTCGACGAGCCGCCCGAAGTGCTTCTCCAGGAGGTTGACGACGGCGAAGGACAGGAACGACGGGACGAGCGCGGTGCCCTTCTTGAAGACGTAGCCGCGGTCGAGGATGGTGCCGATGATCGACGCGTACGTCGAGGGGCGGCCGATCTCGCGCTCTTCGAGCTCCTTGACGAGGGACGCCTCCGTGTAGCGCGCCGGGGGCTTCGTCGCGTGCCCGTCGACCGTGATCTCCTCGGCGGTCAGCGGGTCGCCCTCGGTGACCTGCGGGAGGCGCCGCTCGCGGTCGTCCAGCTCGGCGTTCGGGTCGTCCGCGCCCTCGACGTACGCCTTCAGGAAGCCGTGGAAGGTGATCGTCTTGCCGGAGGCGGTGAACTCGACGTCCCGGCCGTCGGCGGCGGTGCCGCCGATCTTGACGGTGACGCTGTTGCCGGTGGCGTCCTTCATCTGGGAGGCGACCGTGCGCTTCCAGATCAGCTCGTAGAGGCGGAACTGGTCGCCGGTCAGGCCCGTCTCCGCGGGGGTGCGGAAACGATCACCCGAGGGGCGGATCGCCTCGTGCGCCTCCTGCGCGTTCTTGACCTTGCCGGCGTACGTGCGCGGGGCGGAGGGGAGGTAGTCGGCGCCGTACAGCTGGGTGACCTGCGCGCGGGCGGCGTTCACAGCGGTGTCGCTGAGGGTCGTGGAGTCCGTACGCATGTAGGTGATGAAGCCGTTCTCGTACAGCTTCTGGGCCACCTGCATGGTCGCCTTCGCGCCGAAGCCGAGCTTGCGGCTGGCCTCCTGCTGGAGGGTCGTCGTACGGAAGGGGGCGTACGGCGAGCGGCGGTACGGCTTCGACTCGACCGAGCGGACGGCGAACCGGGTCTGCTCCAGGGCGGCGGCCAGGGCGCGGGCGTTCGCCTCGTCGAGGTGGAGGATCTGCTCGCTCTTGAGTTGTCCCAGGGAGTCGAAGTCGCGGCCCTGCGCGACCCGCCTGCCGTCGACGGTCTGGAGGCGGGCGACCAGCGACGACGGGTCCGAGGAGTCCCCCGCGCGGCCGGTCGCGAAGGTCCCCGTCAGGTCCCAGTACTCAGCAGAACGAAAAGCGATCCGCTCGCGTTCCCGCTCGACGACGAGTCGTGTCGCGACCGACTGGACACGGCCCGCCGACAGCTTCGGCATGACCTTCTTCCACAGGACCGGCGAGACCTCGTAGCCGTAGAGGCGGTCGAGGATGCGGCGGGTCTCCTGGGCGTCGACGAGCTTCTGGTTGAGCTGGCGCGGGTTGGCGACGGCGGCCCGGATCGCGTCCTTGGTGATCTCGTGGAAGACCATCCGCTTGACCGGGATCGTCGGCTTGAGGACCTGCTGGAGGTGCCACGCGATGGCCTCGCCCTCGCGGTCCTCATCGGTGGCGAGGAAGAGTTCGTCGGACTCCTTGAGGAGGTCCTTGAGCTTCTTCACCTGCGCGCGCTTGTCGGCGTTGATCACATAGATCGGCTGGAAGTCGTGCTCGACGTCCACCCCGAGGCGGCGCACCTCGCCGGTGTACTTCTCGGGTACCTCGGCGGCACCGCTCGGGAGGTCACGGATGTGCCCGACGCTGGCCTCGACGATGTAGCCGGGGCCGAGATAGCCCTTGATCGTCTTCGCCTTGGCGGGCGACTCGACGATGACGAGTCGCCGACCGCCCTTCGCGGTCTCGCTTGTCGGGGACAACTTCGCTCTTCTCTCCGGTCGACGCTGGGGCCTCCCCAGGCTTCCTCCCGGGGCACGGTCATGGTGACGCTGCGGAGTGTGACGGTACATCCCGCCCCCGTGTCAAACGGGAAAAGCCCGCAACGGCCACTCGAACGGTAACCCGACTACCGCCATTCCTGCCGCCCGGAGTACCGACCGACGCTTTTGCGACGGCCGGCGCCCCACCCCTGCCCCGCGGCCGGTGTCCCACCGTCCCGGCCGCCCGTACGGCGCTCCCGCGCGCGGTGCCGTGTCTGCCCGGCGTCTGCCGTGGCCGCGCTCAGACCCGCGTGAGGCACCACGCCGCGACGGCCAGCGAGGCCACGGCGGCGGCCGTCGCGAACGTCACCGCGACCCCTTGCCCGACCCCCTGGGCGACCGGCTGGCGCTGGCGCGCGCGTACGGTCGTCCACACCAGCAGCGCGCCCCCGAACAGGGCGAACACCGCCCCCGCGAAGATCGCCGGCCCACTCTCCATGTCCGTCCACGCCCCCTTGTCGCGCCGCACGCGCGTACGGCTGCGGCGGACCCTGCCACGCCCGGACGGCACCCCGGCGAACCCGAGGTGAACACCGCCCCGACGCTCCCTCGGATCCCGGACGAAAACCCGGCGCACCGACGCGCACGCCGGGCACACACCCCCCACGCGCGGGTCGGCCTCCCCACCGGAACACCCCCGCACCAGCCACGCCCGAACGGCTCGAAACCGGCCGCCCGGGCTCTGTCAGTGCCACGTGCTTCGATGGAGACAGGCCGTCGGACACAGCGACCGGGGAGGGGGGCCGAAGCGTGACCCGTACGACAGACATGGCCGAAGGCTTCTCCCGACTGCCCCCGGCCGGACGATCACGCGGTGACCGGCACCAGGAACCCCTGTTCCACCAGTACCCGGATCTGCGCGGGCGTGCGGTCGCGCAGGACGACCGGGTCCTCGCCGACGAGCTGGGCGATCGCGTCGAGGATCACCCCGGCGCTCAGGGAGCCGTCGCACACGCCCGCGAACCCGGCGCCGACGGTGTCGACCTTGGTGGCCCGCCGCATGCCGCGGTGCTGGCGCAGGACGACGTGCTCGGGGTCCTCGGCGCCGGGCAGCCCGACCTGTTCCTGGACGACCTCGGGGGCGAGCTGGAAGCGCGCGGTCAGGAGGGCGGCGTCGTCGTGGTCGCGCAGGTAGTCGACGCGGTCGAAGTGGGCGCGGATCGCGTCCCCGAGGGGCTGCTCGACGGAGTGCGGCCACTCCTCGACGGTGACGGACGGCTCGGCGGCGGACGCCTTGCGCAGGGTGATCCACCCGAACCCGACGGCCTTCACCTTGCGCGCCTCGAACTCGTCGAGCCAGGCGTCGTAGCGCGCCTCGTAGGCGGCCGGGTCGTCCCGGTGGTCCCCGGCGTCGCGCAGCCACAGTTCGGCGTACTGGGTGACGTCCTGGACCTCCCGCTGGACGACCCACGCGTCGCACCCGCGCGGGATCCACGAGCGCAGGCGGTCCTGCCAGTCCTCGCCCTCGACGTGCTGCCAGTTGGCGAGGAACTGCGCGTACCCGCCCTCGTTCAGCCGCTCCCCGGCGCCCTGCACGAGCGCGCGGCACAGCTCGTCGCCGCCCATGCCGCCGTCCCGGTACGTCAGCCGGGCACCCGGCGAGATCACGAAGGGCGGGTTGGAGACGATCAGGTCGTACGACTCGTCGTCGCGCAGCGGCTCGTACAGCGAGCCCGTGCGCAGGTCGGCCGCCGGGACGCCGGACAGGGCGAGGGTGAGGGCGGTGATGTGCAGCGCGCGCGGGTTGAGGTCGGTGGCCGTCACGCGCGTGGCGTGCCGGGCGGCGTGCAGCGCCTGGATGCCGGAGCCGGTCCCGAGGTCGAGGGCGGCCCCCACGGGCGTACGGACGGTGATCCCGGCGAGCGTCGTGGAGGCGCCGCCGACGCCGAGCACGACAGCCTCGTCCCGCTTCCCGATGCCGCCCGCCCCGCCGACCGCGCACCCGAGGTCGGACACGACGAACCAGTCCTCGCCGTCGGGCCCGCCGTAGGGCCGTACGTCGACGGTCGCCGCGACCGCGTCGCCGTCCCGGGTCAGCCACCCGCTCTCGACGCACGCGTCCACGGGCAGCACGCCGGCCACGCGCGCGTGCGGCACGGTCCGTTGCAGCAGGAAGAGCCGTACGAGCGCCTCCAGCGGCGTGTCGCCGCGTGTCGCGCGCAGCGCGGGCACCGTCTCGCTGCGGGCCAGCGCCGTGTACGCGGGGGCGCCGAGCAGATCGAGGAGCCCGTCGGCGGTGAAGGAGGCCGCGAGCAGCGCCTCCCGCAGCCGGACGGTCACATCGGCGTGGTCGGACGAGGGCAGCGGGGAGAGGGTGGCTTCACTCACCCGCACATTGTCTCCCGTACGCACGCGCGGGAGCGGCTCGCGGGCGACTGTACGCGCGCGGGGACGGCTACCGGCCCTCCGTACGCGCGCGGGCGCCTGGGCGGCGCTGCCGGAGTCACCCGCTGCCCCAGCACGTGCGCCGGGGCGAAACCGGTCACGCGCCCGCCGGAGGAGACCCCGCCCCTCAGCCCGCGGTGGAAGCCGACGGCGTGGACGACCCCTTGGCCGAACCCGAGAACGCCGCGGACGCCGACGGCGAGGCCGCCGGTGCCGAGGGTGCCGCCGAGGGCTCGGCCGGCGCGGACGGGACGGCCGTCTGCTTGCAGGTGTCCTGTTCGACCATGGCCCGCTTCACGTCCCCGGTCTCCAGGTCCGTCAGCGCCGTGTCGCTGGTCTTGAGCGTCTTCAGGTCGGAGGCCACCGCTTCGAGCCCGACGGAGAACTTGGCCTCGCTCTTGATGTCGAGGGCGTCCGTCTTGGTCTTCAGGCCGGCGTAGGACGTGGACAGCGAGGTGAGCGCCGTGACGGCGTTCTGCTGCTTCGTCGCGCCGCCCTCGACCCCGGGAGGCGCCCCGGCGGAGCTGATCGCGTCGGCGAGGCCCTTGTAGCCGTCGGCCTGCGCCTGGAACGCCTGGGACAGCGTCTGCTGGACCTCCTTCGGGGGGAGGCCGTTGCTGGAGACCTTCTGGATGGAGGCGCTGGCCGTGTCGATCTTGGCCTTGAGCGCGGGGATGTCGGAGCAGAGCTTCCCGGCCCAGGCGACGAGGTCCTTGTTCACCTCGTTCTTCTCACTGCTGCAACCCGACAGCGTCAGTATCAGGACCGCACCGCCGGACAGTGCGGCCGCGAGCTTCTTGTTCACCGGATCGGTCCCTTCCATGGCTCTCGGCCACGGAAACATACACGCCGCCCCGGAGACCCCCTCAGGGGGAACGGCCTCTATAGGGAGCTATCAGAAGGTTTGTCCGGCTCCCTCAAGCTCTCTCAAGAGAGAGAAGCCTCACGGCGAAAACGGCCTCCCTCACGCACGCCGACGGGCGGCCCGCACGTCACTACGCGCGAACCGCCCGCACCTATAGGGACAACGTTCTGTACAGAACTTACGAAACAGCCGCCCTGGAGTGCGTGCCGGCGGTTTCCCCGGCCCCCTCCTCGTCCCCCACCGCGATCCCCCGCCGCTTGGACACGTACACCGCGCCCACGATCACCGCGAGGGACAGCAGCGCGATCAGCACCCGTATCCCGACACTCTTGTCCGCGCCGTACGAGAACTTGATCACGGCCGGAGCGATGAGCAGGGAGACGAGGTTCATGACCTTCAGCAGCGGGTTGATGGCGGGCCCGGCGGTGTCCTTGAAGGGGTCGCCGACGGTGTCGCCGATGACGGTCGCGGCGTGCGCCTCGCTGCCCTTGCCGCCGTGGTGGCCGTCCTCGACGAGCTTCTTGGCGTTGTCCCAGGCGCCCCCGGAGTTCGCGAGGAAGACGGCCATCAGCGTGCCGGTGCCGATGGCCCCCGCGAGGTACGCGCCGAGCGCGCCGACGCCGAGCGTGAACCCGACGAAGATGGGCGCCATGACGGCGAGCAGACCCGGCGTCGTCAACTCCCTGAGCGCGTCCTTCGTACAGATGTCGACGACCCGGCCGTACTCGGGTTTCTCCGTGTAGTCCATGATCCCGGGCTTCTCCCGGAACTGCCGCCGCACCTCGAAGACGACCGAACCCGCCGACCGGGACACGGCGTTGATGGCCAGTCCGGAGAACAGGAACACGACGGCCGCGCCCGCGATCAGCCCGACGAGGTTGTTGGGCTGCGAGATGTCCATCATCAGGCTCATCGGCGCCCCTTCCCCGCCGATCTGCTCCCCGACGTCCCGCGCGCCCGTGGTGATGGCGTCCCGGTACGACCCGAAGAGCGCCGAGGCGGCGAGTACGGCGGTGGCGATGGCGATGCCCTTGGTGATGGCCTTGGTGGTGTTGCCGACGGCGTCGAGGTTGGTGAGCACCTGCGCGCCCGCGCCCTCGACGTCGCCGGACATCTCCGCGATGCCCTGCGCGTTGTCGGAGACGGGCCCGAAGGTGTCCATGGCGACGATGACGCCGACGGTCGTCAGCAGCCCCGTCCCGGCCAGCGCGACCGCGAACAGGGCGAGCATGATCGACGTACCGCCGAGCAGGAACGCGCCGTAGACGCCCAGGCCGATCAGGAGGGCGGTGTAGACGGCCGATTCGAGGCCGATGGAGATCCCGGCCAGGACGACCGTCGCGGGGCCCGTGAGGGACGTCTTGCCGATGTCCTTGACCGGGCGCCGGGTGGTCTCCGTGAAGTAGCCGGTGAGCTGCTGGATGAGCGCGGCCAGCACGATCCCGATGGCCACGGCGACCAGCGCGAGGATCCGCGGGTCGCCGTCCCGGCCGCTGATCGCGGTGTCGGTGACGCCGTCCAGGTCGCCGTAGGAACCCGGCAGGTAGACGAAGACGGCGACAGCAACGAGCGCGAGGGAGATCACGGCCGAGACGAAGAAGCCCCGGTTGATGGCGCTCATGCCGCTGCGGTCGGTGCGGCGGGGGGCCACCGCGAAGATGCCGATCATGGCGGTGATCACACCGATCGCCGGCACGAGCAGCGGGAAGGCGAGCCCCGCGTCGCCGAACGCGGCCTTGCCGAGGATCAGCGCGGCGACCAGGGTCACGGCGTACGACTCGAAGAGGTCGGCGGCCATGCCCGCGCAGTCGCCGACGTTGTCGCCCACGTTGTCGGCGATGGTCGCGGCGTTGCGGGGGTCGTCCTCCGGGATGCCCTTCTCGACCTTGCCGACCAGGTCGGCGCCGACGTCGGCGGCCTTGGTGAAGATGCCGCCGCCGACCCTCATGAACATGGCGATGAGGGCGGCGCCGAGGCCGAAGCCCTCCAGGACCTTGGGGGCGTCGGCCGCGTAGACGAGGACGACGCAGGAGGCGCCGAACAGGCCGAGGCCGACCGTGAACATGCCGACCACGCCGCCGGTACGGAAGGCGATCTTCATCGCTTTGTGCGCGACGGCGGTGAGATCCTTTTCCGGCTCCCCCTCGGCCGGAGTGGCTTCTCTGGCCGCCGCCGCGACCCGGACATTGCTGCGCACCGCGAGCCACATGCCGATATAGCCGGTGGCCGCGGAGAACCCCGCGCCGATCAGAAAGAAAGCCGACCTTCCGGCCCGTTGATTCCAGTCGTCGGCAGGCAGCAACATCAACAGGAAGAACACGATCACCGCGAATACGCCGAGCGTGCGCAACTGCCTGGCGAGATACGCGTTCGCGCCTTCCTGGACCGCCGCCGCGATCTTCTTCATGCTGTCGGTGCCCTCGCCCGCCGCCAGTACCTGGCGCAGCAGCACACCCGCGACCACCAGGGCGGCGAGCGCCACGACGGCGATCACCACCACCAGGACACGATTTCCGTCGGTCAGCTCCGCCATTCGTCCTCCTTGACGTTTGGGCTGAGCTCCTGAGATGTGGACGGATTGTAGGTACCGGAACCCGATCAATACAGTGCGCGGCATGCAGAATTCGCCGTCGCGTCAAGTAATGTGGCGGAGGCATTATGATTTTTTTGACGAATCCACTGTAAGTGTTAATCGGCGGGCCCGCACATTCGGCGTATCCCGCACATGCCGAAGGGCCCCACTCAGGGGGCCCTTCGGTACTGCCGCTGTATTACGCCGGTGTCGTCGGCCAGGTCATCCGGATCAGCCCGGGTGTGACCTGGACGTCGTCGACGAGCCCGCTGATGACCGCGAGGCCCATGTCGTCCTCCTCGGTCTCCGCGCCGCCCGACGCCCCGTCACCGGGGGCGGCGACCGGCGCCTCGTCGCCGACCTCGATGGAGAACTGCTTCTCCTCCTCGATCAGCGAGACCTTCACGGGCGCGGTGAGCCCCGCACTCTGGTGGAGCCCCACCGCGCGCGTGCATGCCTCGCCGACGGCGAGCCGGACCTCGTCGAGTACGGCCTCGTCCACTCCGGCCCTGCGCGCCACCGCTGCCGCCACCAGTCGGGCGGTCCTGACGTGCTCGGGCAGCGCGCTGAAGCGGAGTTCAACGGTGGCCATGCGTCCCCCTCGGAACTACGGGCGTGCTTGTGAGAAGGCCGGACCGCCGGTGTACGGCGGCCCGGTCCCCCCGGTTGTTCAGTTTGTCGTACCGCTGGTGGGCGGAGGTCAGTCGGTGGCCTCGACGGCTTCCGCGACCGAGGTGTGGATCGGGAACACCTTGGTGAGCCCCGTGATCCGGAAGATCTTCAGAATGCGCTCCTGGTTGCAGACCAGGCGCAGCGAGCCCTCGTGGGCACGCACACGCTTGAGGCCGCCGACCAGCACGCCGAGCCCGGTGGAGTCGAGGAAGTCCACGCCCTCCATGTCCACGACGAGGTGGAAATTCCCGTCGTTCACCAGCTCGACCAGCTGCTCGCGCAGCTTGGGCGCGGTATATACGTCGATTTCGCCACCGACCTTGACGATCGTGCGATCGCCGATGGTCTCGGTCGACAGGGACAGGTCCACGGATCCTCCAGCACCTTGCTATCGAGCGGTCGCCCCTCGGGACACCCAGTCAGGCGTCCCTGGACGGTTCGCCAGCCGCGATGGCATTCAATCACTTACCGGCAGGCGTGCACGACGCCTTCGCTCCATTGTCCGTCACGCCGGTGACACACTCGGTGCCGATGGCCAAGAATCACCGATCCGATCGGACCCCGCCGCAGGCGCTGCTGCGCAGCCTCGCCGCCGGGTCCGACCGCGCCTCGCGCATCACCCATACGGAGCACTTGCCCCCGCGTGCGGGACGTCATGCCGTCTGGCCGCACCGGATCCGCGCGGAAGTGATCGCGGCCGTACGGGAGTACGGCATCGAGCACCCCTGGGCGCACCAGGCGCTGGCCGCCGAACACGCCCTGGACGGCGACTCGGTGGTGGTCTCCACGGGCACCGCCTCGGGCAAGTCGCTGGCTTATCTCGTACCCGTCCTGTCGGCCCTCCTGGACGGCTCGGAGGCGCCCAACGGCCGTGGCGCGACGGCCCTCTACCTCGCCCCGACGAAGGCCCTGGCGGCGGATCAGCTCCGATCGGTGAAGGAACTTTCACAACCTCTCGGCACGGCGGTGCGTCCTGCCGTGTACGACGGCGACACCCCGGTCGAGGAGCGGGAGTGGGTCCGCCAGTACGGCACGTACGTCCTCACCAACCCCGACATGCTGCACCGCGGCATCCTGCCCTCCCACCCCCGCTGGTCCTCGTTCCTGAAGTCGCTGAAGTACGTCGTGGTGGACGAATGTCACACCTACCGGGGCGTGTTCGGCTCCCACGTCGCCCAAGTCCTGCGCCGGCTGCGGCGGCTGTGCGCGCGCTACGGCTCCTCCCCGGTGTTCCTGCTGGCCTCCGCGACCGCCGCCGAGCCCGCCGTCGCCGCCTCCCGTCTGACGGGCCTGCCGGTCGTCGAGGTCGCCGACGACGCCTCCCCGCGCGGCGAGCTGGTCTTCGCCCTGTGGGAGCCGCCGCTGACCGAACTGCACGGCGAGAAGGGCGCCCCGGTGCGGCGTACGGCGATCGCCGAGACCGCCGACCTGCTGACCGACCTCGCGGTGCAGGGGGCGCGTACGGTCGCCTTCGTGCGCTCCCGGCGCGGCGCCGAGCTGATCTCCGTCATCGCGCAGGAGCGGCTCGCGGAGGTCGACCGGTCGCTCGCGCGGCGGGTGGCCGCGTACCGGGGCGGTTACCTGCCCGAGGAACGCCGGGCGCTGGAACAGGCGCTGCACTCCGGCGAGTTGCTGGGCCTGGCCGCGACGACCGCCCTGGAGCTGGGCGTGGACGTCTCCGGGCTCGACGCGGTCCTCATCGCCGGGTACCCCGGCACGCGCGCGTCCCTGTGGCAGCAGGCGGGGCGCGCGGGGCGGGGCGGTGAGGGGGCGCTCGCGGTCCTCGTCGCGCGCGACGATCCGCTGGACACGTTCCTCGTCCACCATCCCGAGGCGCTCTTCGACCAGCCCGTCGAGTCGACGGTCCTCGACCCCGACAACCCGTACGTCCTGGCACCCCATTTGTGCGCCGCCGCCTCCGAACTCCCGCTCACCGAGGAGGACTTCGAGCTGTTCGGCCCCTCGGTCAAGGACCTCCTCCCCCAGCTGGAGGCGGCCCGGCTGCTGCGCCGGCGCACCAAGGCGTGGCACTGGACACGCCGGGAACGGGCCGCCGACCTCGCCGACATCCGGGGGGAGGGGGGTACGCCGGTGCAGATCGTCGAGGCGGGTACGGGGCGGCTCCTCGGCACCGTCGACGCCGGGTCCGCGCACACCTCGGTCCACGAAGGGGCGGTGCACCTGCATCAGGGGCGCACCTATCTCGTGCGCGCGCTGGATCTCGACGACTCCACGGCGCTGGTCGAGGAGGCCGACCCGCCGTACTCGACGGTCGCCCGCGACACGACGGCCGTCGCGGTGCTGTCCGTCGACACCGAGATCCCCTGGGGCGAGGGGAAGTTGCACTACGGGTCCGTCGAAGTGACCAACCAGGTGGTGTCGTTCCTGCGTCGCCGGGTCCTGACGGGCGAGGTCCTGGGCGAGACGAAACTGGACCTCCCGCCGCGCAAACTCCGTACCCGCGCGGTCTGGTGGACCGTGACGGAGGACCAGCTCGACCGCGCGAACATCCCCCCGGAGATCCTCGGCGGCGCCCTCCACGCCGCCGAACACGCCTCCATCGGCATGCTCCCCCTCTTCGCGACCTGCGACCGCTGGGACATCGGCGGCGTCTCCATCCCCCTGCACCCCGACACCCTGCTGCCGACGGTCTTCGTCTACGACGGCCACCCCGGCGGCGCCGGCTTCTCGGAACGCGCCTTCCACACGGCGCGGACCTGGCTCACGGCCACCCTGGACGCCATCAAGTCCTGCCCCTGCGACGCCGGATGCCCGTCCTGCATCCAGTCCCCCAAGTGCGGCAACGGGAACGAGCCGCTGCACAAGCGGGGGGCGATACGGCTGCTGGGGGAGTTGCTGCGGGGGGCGTGAAGGGGGCCGTGCGGGGGCGTGAGGGCGTGAAGGGAGCGGGGCGGCCGGGTGTGCGGGGAGGCGGGGGCGTGAAGGGGTGAGACGGGGGCTCGCGGAGTGGTTCGGGGGCGTGGGGTGGTTCAGGGGGCGTGGAGTGCGCCTACGCGCCGTCCAGGCGAGGCGGGCGACGTGGGAAGCGGCCGGCTCCCAGGGGCCCGGGGCTGTGTCGGTCCGCGGCTCCACCGCACGGGCGCGAACAACCCTGCCGAACCCGTACCCGGCAGACAGCCCACTCCCCCAGCGCACGAACACCCCGAGAAGCGACCCGGCGTCAGGGTCACGAGCTGTGCCGACCCGCAACTCCGCCCCGCGGGCACGACAAGCCACGGCGAACCCGCGCTCACCCACCGACCTCACCCCCCTCCTCCACGACCCCCGCCCGAGCCCGCACCTCCGCCTCGAACGGCCCCGCCCCCGCCGCCACCGTCAGATCCACCACCGTCCCGGCCACCGAACACCGCACCACCCGCCCGCCCTGAGCCCGAGCCACCCCCCGCGCCCGCTCACAGGCCGCCCCCGTCCCCTCCAGCGCCCTCCCCGCCGCCGCCAGCGCCGCGAGGTCCGCCCCGCCGGCCACCCGGTGCCGTACGACGACAGCCTGTCCCAGCGCGAGCACCGCCCCGAACACCACGCACAGCACGGCGACCGCCGCGACGCCCCACACACTCGCGGACCCCCGGTCCCGGGCCCGCCCCCTCACCGGCCCACCCCCTCGGCCACCGCGACAGCCTCTTCCCGCACCTCGAACGGCAACGCCCCGAACCCGGCCGGCTTGGCGGCCACCACCACCCGCACCCGGTCCCCGTCCCGCCCGACGGACACCCGCGCGCCCCGAGGGGCGGTCGCCCGGACGACCCGGACGACCGCCTCCTCGGTCTCCTCCCGCGCGGCGGCCCGCGCACCGGCGCTCGCCGCGTCGACGCAGCGGATCTGTACGACGACCGCGAGCAGCCCCCAGACCAACGCCATCGCGAAGGCGACCAGCACCGGCAGCACCACCGCCGCCTCGGCCGTCACCGACCCCCGGTCCCGCTCACACCGTCGCACTGAGCGCCCTCGTCACGATCGCCGCCAGCTTCGCGGACACCGCGGAACTGGTCACCACCTTGTAGAACGCCATCGAGAACGCGACGGCGACCAAGATCCCGACCGCGTACTCCGAGGTGGCCATACCGGCATCCCGCCCGACCCTCCTCGCCCGCACCCGACAGACCCACATCCGCATCCGCGCCCGCACCACCTGGTACATACCGACCTCCACATGTCCGTCTCTCATCGCTTCACACACCTCTCGACCGATCGACCGCACCGCGCTCACGCCACCGCCATCACCCGCCCGTCACCGATCTCACGAGCCGGACCATCAGCCACTGCCTCTGCCGGAGGCCCGACCGTCAGCCGCCGCCCTCCCGGAGTCCGGCTGTCATCCGTGCCGCAAGCCCGGCCATCACGCACCGCCGCCCTTCCCCCGATCCCGCCCCTCACCCGCCCACCACCCCTCCCGCGAGCCCGACCATCACCGGCACCACCCCCATCACCACGAACGCGGGCAGAAAGCACAGCCCGACCGGGGCCGTGACCAGCACCCCGGCCCGCCGGGCCCGAGCCGTGGCCGTGCGCAGCCGTTCCGCCCGGGCGTCCGCCGCGAGCCGTGCCACGGGCACCGCCGTGGGCAGCCCGGACACGTCGGCCCGCTCCAGCAGCCGGGCCAGCCCGCCCGCCCCCGGCACCCGCGCCAGCCTCCCCCAGGCGTCCCCGGGTTCACCCCCGAGCCGCACCTCGGCGGCCCCTCGCGCGAGCCCTTCCCCCACGGGCCCGCCGAGCGCCTCACCCACGGCCTGCGCCGCGACGACGGGCCCGGCCCCGGCGGCGACGCACGCGGCCAGCAGATCCGCGGCCAACGGCACCTGCCGGGCGGCGGCGACCGCGTCGACCGCCTCCCCGCCGTCCTCGGCACCGCGCTCCCGGCCGCGCCGCCACCGCCACACGCAGACGGCCCCCACGACCCCGAGCACCACACCGATCCCCCCGCCGACCAGCACCCAGGAGGCCCCGACGACCCCCACCTCAAGCCCCCACCGCCGCACCGACTCCCCCACCCGCACCCTCGGCACACTCGCCTCGGCCACCATCCGCAGCGCCATCAGCTCCGCCAGCCGCCTGCGCACCCTGCGCTCCCGCCGGGCCTTCTCCACACCCCGCAGCCCCCACGCCAGCGCCACGAGCACCCCCACGGCCACCCCCAGCCTGTGGACAACTTCCTGACTCACTCCGCCACCACCTCTCCGACCAGCCCGAAACCCGCCACGACCGCCTCGCTCCCCGAACGCCCCGAACCTCGCCGAAGCCCTGGAACACCGACTTCACCCGCAGACCGCACAGCCCTCACCTCCCGAACTCCGAACCGACACCCGCACAGATCCACCTCCCGAACCGCGAACCCTGACCCCCGAACCGACCCACCTCCTGACCCCGGCCTCCCGAACCACTCCGCCTCCTGACCTCCGCCTCCTGACCTCGGCCTCCCGAACCCCGACCACCCGCCCCACCCCCGAAGCCCCCGCCCGGCCCCTCACACCACCTCCGCCCCCCGAACGATCCGAGCCACCCACCAGACCCCCACCCCCTCCAGCACCCCGCCCACCACCAGGCACCCCACCCCCACCCCGGAGTGCAGCAACACCCCCAACGGATCCGCCCCGACCGCCGCCCCCAGCCCCAACCCGACCACCGGCAACCCCGCCAGCATCACCGCGGTCGCCCGAGGCCCGGCCAACTGCGCCCGCAGATCCGCCCGTTGGTCCCGCTCCGCGCGCAACGCCTCCTCCACCCGGTCGAGCCCGGCGGCGAGCCCGGCCCCCTGGTCGACGGCGACCCGCCAGCACGCGGCGAGTCCCAGCAGCCCTTCCGCGCCGGGCTGCCGCGCGGCCACCGAGAGGGCCGCCGGAACGTCCCCGCCGAACCGGGCCGCCGCCAGCACCCCCGCCCGCGCCTCGTCGAGCCCGGCGGACTCCCGCGCGGCCAGCGACAGCGCCTCCCCGGGCTGCCGCCCCGCCCGCACCTCCCCGGCGAGGGCCGCGCACAGCCCGATCACGGCGTCGACCCGGACCTCCCGCTCCCGGCGGGCCTCGGCGGCCCTGCGCACCCTGCGGACGAGCGGCACCGCGGCGGCCCCGGCGAGCACCGGCAGCAGGGACGCCCCGAGCACCCCGATGACGACCCCGGCGACCGGCGCCCACCACTCGGCCCGCCACCGCTCCCGCAGCCGCCGCCACTCCCGGCCCGCGTCCCACCCCCCGTCCACGACGACCCCGCCCCCGGCGAGCAGCAGCCGCGCTCGCCGGACCCCCTGCCGCCGCTCCCCGACCGTCCAGAACACGACCCCGGCACACGCGACGGCCGCCCCGAGAGAGAGTTCGTACGCCGACGTCACGCGCCCTCACCTCCCAGCAGCTCCCGCAGCCGCCCCCACCCGGTCTCCCGGACGAACGCCTCGGCGCCCCACCGCAGCGCCGGCACGGTCCGTACAAGCCCCGCGGGGTCCCGCTCCAGGACGTGCACCTCGGCGATCCTGCGCCGCCCGCTCCCGTCGCGCACGAGGTGCAGGACGACGGAGAGGGCCGCCGCCAACTGGCTGTGCAGCGCGGCCCGGTCGAGCCCGGCGGCGGTGCCGAGCGCTTCGAGCCGGGCGGGCACGCCGGACGCGGCGTTGGCGTGGACCGTCCCGCAGCCGCCCTCGTGGCCGGTGTTCAGAGCCGCCAGCAGATCCAGGACCTCGGGCCCGCGCACCTCCCCCACGACCAGCCGGTCGGGCCGCATCCGCAGCGCCTGCCGTACGAGGTTCTCCAGCGTGACCAGCCCGGCGCCCTCCTGGTTGGCGGGCCTGCTCTCCAGCCGGACGACGTGCGGGTGATCGGGCCTCAGCTCGGCGGAGTCCTCCGCGAGCACGATCCGCTCGCCCGGTCCGACCAGCCCCAGCAACGCGCTCAGCAGCGTCGTCTTCCCGGTCCCCGTCCCCCCGCTGACCAGGAACGACAGCCGCGCCCGCACCAGGGCCCGCAGCACCCGGTCCCCGCCCGGCGGCACGGTCCCGGCGGCCACCAGCTCGTCCAGCGTGAACGCGCGGGGCCGTACGACCCGCAGCGACAGGCACGTGCACCCGACGGCCACGGGCGGCAGCACCGCGTGCAGCCTCGTCCCGTCCGGCAGCCGCGCGTCCACCCAGGGCCGGGCGTCGTCGAGCCGTCGCCCGGCGACCGCGGCGAGCCGCTGCGCGAGCCTGCGGACGGCGGCGGCGTCCGGGAAGGCGACGCCGGTCAGTTCCAGCCCGCCGCCCCGGTCCACCCAGACCCGGTCGTGGGCGGACACCAGCACGTCGGTCACCGAGCCGTCCCCGAGCAGCGGCTCCAGTGGCCCGCTCCCCACCAGCTCGGACCGCAGCCGCTGCGCCGCCCCGAGCACCTCGGCGTCCCCCAGCACCCGCCCCTGCTCCCGCAACGCCTGGGCCACCCGGGCCGGCGTCGGCTCACCCCCGCTGGCGGCCAGCCACTGCCGCACCCCGTCCAGCAACTCGACACTCATGCACGTCCCCTTCCCAAGAACCCTGACGACTCCGAACACACCCGCCCCGACACCCCCGCCCTCACCTCACCGCTCCCTGAACCCCCCGCTCGCCCCCGCCGCCCTCCACCAACGCCCGCTCCCAGAACTCCTTGCAGAACCGCCCCAGCGGCCCCCTGGCGGCCGCCCCCGGCGGTCTGCGCCCGGTGTCCGTCTTCAACAGCGCCGGATCCAGCGGCACTTCACCGGCCAGCGGAAGCCTCAGCAGCCGCGAGACCTCGTGGTCGTCGAGACCGGGCACGTACGGCGCGCGAACGGCGACGCGCAGGTCCCGCAGGACCATCCCCACGGCCGAGGCGACCCGCCCGGCGGCGGCGACGGCGCGCAGTTCGGCGGGAACGACCAGGAGCCCGAGGTCGAGTTGGGCGAGCACCTCCGCGACGCCGTCGTCGAAGCGGCGGGGCAGGTCGACGACGACGGTCCCGCCGCGCCGGCGTGCGGCGGCGAGCACCGCGCGGACGGCCTGCGGCGGGACCGCGACGCAGTCGCCGCGGTCCCAGCTGAGCACCCGCAGCGCGTGCAGCTCGGGCAGCGACTCCTCCAGCGCGCCCCCGCCGACCCGCCCCCGGGAGGCGGCGAAGGCGGGCCAGCGCAGCCCTTCGGCGGTCTCCCCGCCGAGCAGGACGTCGAGCCCGCCCCCGAGCGGATCGGCGTCCACGAGCAGCGTGCGCAGCCCCTCCCGTGCGGACGTCACGGCGAGGGCGCAGGCGAGCGTGGAGGCCCCGGCGCCGCCTCGCCCGCCGATGACGCCGACGGTCAGGGCGGGCCGCCCGACCCCCTCGGCGACGTCCGCGATCCGGTCGACGAGCCACTGCTCGCCGTCGGGCAGCACGAGCACGTGGTCGGCCCCGATCTCGACGGCGAGCCGCCACACGTCGGGGTCGTCCTGGTCGCGCCCGACGAGCACGACGCCCCTGCGGCGCGCGGAGCGCCGTACGCGGCGGGCGGCGTCGTCGCCGACGAGGATCAGCGGCGCCGACTCCCAGACCCCGCGGCGCTGCGGCAGCGCGGGGTGCACCTCGGGTGTCGCGCCGGCGGCGGCGCACAGCCGCAGCAGGTCGTCGAGCAGGCACACGTCCTCGGTGACGATGAGCGGCCTGCCGGGCCGTCCTGGAGCTGTGGACGGCGGTTCGTGTGTGGTGGATCCGGACACGGTTTCCTCCCCCTTCTCGCAATCGACCGGCATCGGCGGCCGGACGGAAACCGGCCACCCCGCGTCCGAAAAGCGGAACGGGTCCGGAACTCGGCCCGACCTGACGCGGTGGAATCACGATGCGGCGGCCCCGGAAATCGTGTGGATCTTGGTCGAAAACTGTGGATGGACGGCCGCCTGTGGATATCTCCGTCACCCGAACCGGTGAGCCCCCCGACTTCCGCTGACTTCCGGCCCCACTTCCGCCCCACTTCCACTCCGACTTCCGGCCGACTTCCCCCGCCGAAAATCCCGACGACGTGTCGACAAACACCCCACCCCCACCCCCTCGAACTCCCCCGCCCCACCTCGGCGATCTCCGCAGAGCATCATCACGACTACGTTGAGTGACGCTCACCGGGCATGCGAAAGAGGCGGCCGCAGCCGCCTCGTACGGCGTGATCGCCGCGGGAAGAGGGGAAAAACCCGCCCGGACATGCGACGACCCCCACCGGGGGGGAGAGTGGGGGTCGTCTCCACGGCCCTACTCGGGGGGGGAGGAGTCGGGCCGGGTTAGCACGGTCGCGAACGATCCGTGACTTCCATGGTGTACCCGAGAGCCCTCTCAGGCAAACCCACACGCCCCACCTTACGCCGAATGGGCTGCACCTATGCTCGACGATGTGGAAAACCACTCCTCGCCCCGGACGGCGGCCTTCTTCGACCTGGACAAGACGGTCATTGCCAAGTCGAGCACTCTCACCTTCGGCAAGTCCTTCTACCAAGGCGGTCTGATCAACCGCAGGGCAGCCTTGCGCACCGCATATGCCCAGTTCGTCTTCCTCGTGGGCGGTATGGACCACGAGCAGATGGAACGCACCCGCGAGTACCTCTCCGCGCTGGTGCGCGGGTGGAACGTCGAGCAGGTGAAGGAGATCGTCGCCGAGACCCTGCACGACCTGATCGACCCGATCATCTACGACGAGGCCGCCTCCCTCATCGAGGAGCACCACACGGCCGGCCGGGACGTCGTCATCGTCTCCACCTCGGGCTCCGAGGTCGTCGAGCCGATCGGCGAACTCCTCGGCGCGGACCGGGTGGTGGCGACCCGGATGGTGGTCGGCGACGACGGCTGCTACACCGGCGAGGTCGAGTACTACGCCTACGGCCCGACGAAGGCGGAGGCGATCAGGGAGCTGGCCGAGTCCGAGGGCTACGACCTGGAGCGCTGCTACGCGTACAGCGACTCGGCGACGGACCTGCCGATGCTGGAGGCGGTCGGCCACCCCCACGCGGTGAACCCGGACCGCGCCCTGCGCCGCGAGGCGCTCGCGCGCGGGTGGCCGATTCTCGACTTCCACCGCCCGGTACGGCTCAAGCAGCGCATCCCGTCGTTCGCTCCCCGTCCCGCGCTGGTCGCGGCGGCGGCCGTGGGCGCGGCGGCGGCGACCGCCGGGCTCGTCTGGTACGTCAGCCGGAAGCGACCCTCACTGACCTGACCTGCCCGAATGACACCCGTTCGGCATGAAAAGTAAAGAACTCCGGTCAGGACTTTCGCTCTCCCGGGTCCGGGAGTACAAAGGAAGACACGGCCCGCGAGACCGAAGGACATCCGAGAGGATCACCTGACTGACGCATATGGCCCCACGGACCGAGCATGTGAACAGGGCACCCACGCGACGTCGACCCGTCGATTACGGGCCAGCCGCACCAGGTGACGGGCGAAGTTCCCGACCTGATGGGCAACTTTTCGAGGACGCTTGGTAACCCGGCGAACATGCCAGCGGCGGTACGGATCTCGTACCGCCGCACTTTTCTGCCCGCACGCGACACGCACGCGACACGCGCGCGCGTGCCTCACGCCGCCCCGCGCTGAAGCGCCTCGCACACAGCCGTCGACTCCCGCGCCCCCAGCTCCACCGCCCGCCCGCAGTGTGTGATCCACGCCCCGACCCCCTCGGGCGTCCCGGAGACGTACCCCTCCAGGGCCGCCAGATAGGCCGCCCGCCCCTGTTCGGCGTGGCCCACCTCGGCGGGGCAGATCGACTTCGGGTCGAGGCCGCTGCCGATCAGGACGATGCGCGCGGCGGCCCGCGCGACGAGCCCGTTGTGGGAGGTGAACGGCCTGAGCGCGAGGAGTTCGCCGTGCACGACGGCGGCGCTCACCAGCGCGGGCGCGGCGCTGCCCGCGACGATCAGGCCGGAGAGCCCCTCCAGGCGCGCGGAGACCTCGGCGGCGCTGGGCAGGGGGAGTTCGACGAGGGGTTCGTCGACGGGTTCGCCGTCCTGCCGGGGCCGCCCGGTCGCGCCGCTCTGCTCGGCCGCCGCGACCAGGTGCAGGCGCGCGAGCACGCGCAGCGGCGACTGCCGCCACACGGACAGCAGTTGACCCGCCTCGGCGCTCAGCCGGAGGGCCGCGCCCACCACGCGCGCCTCGTCGTCCGCGCCGAAGTCGGAGCGTCGGCGCACCTCTTCGAGCGCCCAGTCCGCCCCGGCCAGCGCGGCCGACCCGCGCGCGCCGCGCAGGGCGGCCTCGGAGGTGACGGCGGTGGAGCGGCGGCGCATGACGCGGTGGCCGTAGACCCGGTCCACGGCCTTGCGCACGGACTCCACGGACTCGGCCACGGAGGGCAGCTCGCCCAGGGCCACAAGAGGATCGGCGGTCGTACTCATGGGTACGACAGTAGCCACCCCGGGCCCGCACCCCTCGAAGGAGTGGTCTTCTTCACGCACCCCTGCCACGCAGCGCCAGCGGGCCACTACCCTTGGTGAACATGAAAATTGCTTTCGTCGGGAAGGGCGGCAGCGGCAAGACGACGCTCTCCTCCCTGTTCGTCCGGCATCTCGCCGCCCTCGGCGCACCCGTGATCGCGGTCGACGCGGACATCAACCAGCACCTGGGGCCCGCGCTCGGCCTCGGCGAGGACCAGGCCGCCGCCCTGCCCGCGCTGGGCGAGCACCTGCCGCTGATCAAGGAGTACCTGCGCGGCGACAACCCGCGCATCGCCTCGGCCGACACGATGATCAAGACCACCCCGCCCGGCGAGGGCTCGCGGCTGCTGCGGGTGTGCGAGGACAACCCGGTCTACGAGAAATGTGCCCGGAGCGTGGAACTCGACGGCGGCGCCGTCCGTTTGATGGTCACGGGCCAGTTCACGGACGCCGACCTCGGGGTCGCCTGCTACCACTCCAAGACGGGTGCAGTGGAGCTGTGTCTCAACCATCTGGTGGACGGCCCGGGCGAATACGTCGTGGTGGACATGACGGCGGGTTCGGACTCCTTCGCGTCCGGCATGTTCACCCGCTTCGACATCACGTTCCTGGTCGCCGAGCCGACCCGCAAGGGGGTCTCCGTCTACCGCCAGTACAAGGAGTACGCCCGGGACTTCGGCGTCGAGCTGAAGGTCGTCGGCAACAAGGTGCAGGGCCCGGACGACGTGGAGTTCCTGCGCGCGGAGGTCGGCGACGACCTCCTGGTGACCGTCGGCCACTCGGACTGGGTGCGCGCCATGGAGAAGGGCCGCCCGCCCCGGTTCGCGTCCCTGGAGGAGGCGAACCGTACGGCGCTGGAGCGGCTCAGGTCGGCCGCCGACGCGTCGTACGGCCGCCGCGACTGGGAGCGGTACACCCGCCAGATGGTGCACTTCCACCTGAAGAACGCCGAGTCGTGGGGGAACGCGCGCACCGGGGCCGACCTGGCGGCGCAGGTCGACCCCGGTTTCGTGCTCGGCGAGGGGCTCGCGGTCAGCGCGTGACGGTCGCGGCCGGGGCCCCGGGGACGCCCTTCGGGGCGGGGGCCGGGCGGGCGCTCAGGAAGGCCGCCCAGCCCTGCTTCGGGGCCTCGCCGACGCCGAGGGTGCGCAGTTTCGCCAGCGCCTTCGGATCCTGGGCGTCGAGCCAGTCGGAGAGCTGGCGGAAGGAGACGCAGCGGACGTCGGGCTTGTTGCAGACGCGCTCGATGGTCTCCTCGACGGCGCGCATGTAGGTGCCGCCGTTCCAGGACTCGAAGTGGTTGCCGATGATCAGGGGCGCGCGGTTGCCGTCGTAGGCGCGGTGGAAGCCCTTGAGGAGGCCGTCGCGCATCTGGTCGCCCCAGTACTCGTGCTTGCCGGGGTCGCCCTGGGTGGTGGTGCCGGACTGGTTGACCATGAAGTTGTAGTCCATGGTGAGCTGCTCGTAGGAGTGGCCGGGGAACGGCACGAGCTGCATGGACAGGTCCCACAGCCCTTCCTTCTTGCCGGGCCACAGCTGGTTGTTGACGCCGCTGGTGTCGTAGCGGAAGCCGAGTTCGCGGGCGGCCTTGCGGAAGTTCTTCTGGCCTTCGAGGCAGGGGGTGCGGGCGCCGACGAGTTCCTTGTCGTAGTCGAAGGGCAGGGGCGCCGCCTTCGTCATCCCGGTGTTGGTCTTCCAGGTCTTGACGAATCGTTTTGCCTGGCCGATCTCGTCCTTCCAGTCGGCCACGGACCACTCGCCGACGCCACCGCCCTTGCCGCAGAAGTGGCCGTTGAAGTGGGTGCCGACCTCGTTGCCCTCCAGCCAGGCGAGGCGCAGTTGCTTGACGGTGTCGGCGATGCCCTGCTCGTCGTTGAAGCCGATGTCGGAGCGGCCCGGCGAGTGCTGCGGCGGCCGGTAGAGGTCACGTTTCTCCTCGGGCAGCAGGTACACGCCGCTGAGGAAGTACGTCATCGTCGCGTGGTTGGCCCTGGCGACCCCCCGGAAGTGCGAGAACAGCTTCTGGCTGTCCTCCCCGGCGCCGTCCCAGGAGAAGACCACGAACTGCGGCGGCTTCGCCCCCGGCGCGAGACGTTCGGGGCGCGGCAGGTGCGGCTGGGCCCCGGTGTAGGCGGTGGACCCGTCCCCGATGAGGCGTACGGCGCTCTGCGGCGCCGGGGCGGCCGGCCTCACCTTCTGGGGGCCCCGGGCGCCCTCCTTGGCGGCGGGCGTGTCCGGGCCCGCGCAGCCGGCGAGCGACGTGGCGACGGCCGCGGCGAGCACGGCGCACGCGGCGATCCTCTGGGTGGCGGCCATCAGCATCCTTCTTTCCCGGTTTTCCCTGCGGCGACGGTGGTGGGCCGCCGGGGCGAGCCGACGGCGCCGCCAAGGTCGCACGGGGCCGGAAAAGAATTAGTACGACAAGCCGATCAAATATCCGCTTCATCCCGGAGAGTGAATTGTTGACCCATTTGCTCGTGAGTTCTATTCCTGGACTTTACTCTGCATTACGATTCGTTTACCGAGTGTTACCTCATCCCGCCGCTGTATTGCCGTGACCCACGGCCGCGACTGTCCGCGACCGCGCTGCCCCGGAGGAGACGGGAAACATGTTCGCCTGCGCCCCCGCCCGACCGTCCGATCCCCACGACCCGGACAAGGCCCCCCGCTCCGCGCCCACCGCGCGGGCCCACCGGCCGCACAGCCCGCCGCGCCGCCCGCGTCTCGCTGGTGCCGACGTGTCCGCCTCGATCGCGGTCTTCCTGATCGCGCTGCCCCTCTCCCTCGGCATCGCGCTCGCCACCGGAGCCCCCCTCCAGGCCGGCCTGGTCGCCGCCGCCGTCGGCGGACTGGTCGCCGGCCGCCTCGGCGGGTCCCCGTTGCAGGTCAGCGGCCCGGCCGCCGGGCTCACGGTGGTCACCGCCGACCTCATCCAGCGCTACGGCTGGCGTACGACCTGCGCGATCACCGTCCTCGCCGGATGCGCGCAGCTCGCCCTCGGCTGCCTGCGCGTCGCGCGCACCGCGCTCGCCGTCAGCCCCGCCGTCGTCCACGGCATGCTCGCCGGCATCGGCGTCACGATCGCCGTCGCACAGCTGCACATCGTGCTCGGCGGCAGCCCGCAGAGCTCCGTCCTGGACAACCTGCGCGCCCTGCCCGCCCAGCTCGCCGGACTGCACCCGGCCGCCGTCGCGGTGAGCGCCCTCACGCTCGCGCTCCTGCTGCTGTGGCCGCGCGTCCCCGGGCGCCTCGGGCGGCTGCTGCGGAAGGTCCCCGCCGCGCTCGTCGCCGTCACCGGCGCCACCGCCGTCGCCGCGCTCGCCGGGCTCACGCTCCCCAAGGTCGACCTGCCGTCCTGGTCCAGCCACGCGCTGGCCGGGCTGCCTGAGGGCCCGGTGCTCGGCATCGTCGCCGCCGTCCTGACGACCACGCTGGTGTGCAGCGTGCAGTCCCTGCTGGGCGCGGTCGCCGTGGACAAGATGATCGCCTCCCGGCAGGCGTCCACGCCCGTGGCCAAGAACGGCCCCGGCCCGCTGCCGTCGGCGCCCGCCCCACGCGTGGGCCGCTCCGACCTCGACCGCGAACTGCTCGGCCAGGGCGCCGCGAACGTCGTCTCCGGCGCCCTCGGCGGGCTGCCCGTCGCCGGGGTCGCGGTGCGCAGCTCGGCGAACGTGCACGCGGGCGCGGTGAGCCGGAACTCCACGATGCTGCACGGCGTCCTCGTGGTGATCGCCGCGCTGCTCCTGGTCCCGGTCCTGGAGCTGATCCCGCTCGCCTCCCTCGCCGCCCTGGTCATGGCCGTCGGCATCCAGATGGTGTCGCTGCACCACATCCGTACGGTGACCCGCCACCGCGAGGTGCTGGTGTACGCGGTCACCACCCTCGGCGTGGTGTTCCTGGGCGTCCTGGAGGGCGTCCTCCTCGGGATCGCCGTCGCCGTGGCGGTCGCCCTGCACCGCCTCGCGCGCACGCGCATCACCCACGCCGAGGTGGACGGCGTCCACCGCATCCACGTCCGGGGCCAGTTGACGTTCCTCGCCGTGCCCCGCCTCAGCCGCACCCTCCACCTCGTCCCCCAGGGCGCGCACGCGGTCGTGGAACTGGACGGCTCCTTCATGGACCACGCGGCGTTCGAGTCCCTCCAGGACTGGCACAAGACGCACACCGCGCAGGGCGGCACCGCCGACCTCTCCGGCCGCCGCGCCCCCGCACCCCCGGCGGAGTGCCACTGCCGCCCCTGGACGCCATGGCGCAACCACCAGTGCGCAAGCCTGATGCCGCCCCCTCACGAGGCGGCCGGGGCTTCAGGGCTGGGCGACGGCGCCGCCGAGGCGCCGCAGGGCGAGCACCGGGAGAGCGGCCCGGGGAGCGGGGCCTCGGAGCCGAGGGACAGCGCGGCCGACCACGCCGGTACCCCCACCGGGGCCGGCAACGCCAGTACCCCCACCGGGGCCGGCAACGCCGGTATCCCCACCGGAACCGGCCACACCGACGACCGCACCGGGACCGGCCACGCGAGCGCCCCCGCCGGCACCGGCCCCGGCGCCCCCGGCACAACACCCCCCGACACCCCCGCCCCTCCGCCCAGCGCGCATCAACTCGCCCGCGGCATCAGCGCGTTCCAGCGCAACACCGCCCCCCGTGTGCGGGGCGAGCTGGCGCGGCTCGCCCGGGAGGGCCAGCGGCCGGCGCAGTTGTTCCTGACCTGCGCGGACTCACGCCTCGTGACGTCGATGATCACCTCCAGCGGGCCGGGCGACCTGTTCGTCGTACGGAACGTCGGCAATCTCGTGCCGCTGCCCGGTGCGGAGAGCGGGGACGACTCGGTGGCGGCGGCGATCGAGTACGCGGTGGACGTGCTGAACGTGCGGTCGATCACCGTGTGCGGGCACTCCGGGTGCGGGGCGATGCAGGCGCTGCTGAACACCGAACCGGGTGGCGTGCAGACGCCGTTGAAGCGGTGGCTGCGCCATGGGCGGCCGAGTCTGGAGCGGATGGCCGACGCGGGCCACGCGTGGGCGCGGCTCGCCGGGCGGGCGCCCGCGGACGCGGTGGAGCAGCTCTGTCTCACCAACGTCGTCCAGCAGTTGGACCACCTGCGTGCGCACGACTCGGTGGCCCGCGCCCTGCGCACGGGCGCGCTGGAGCTGCACGGCATGTACTTCCACGTGGGGGAGGCGCAGGCGTACCTGCTGACGGAGGGCGTCTTCGACCACGTGGGGACGACGGACCGGCCGGTCTGATCCGCCCTCCCTCCCCCTGCGCGGCGTATTCGAACCCCGACCCCCCGAAGTGTGAAAGGTGTTACACCCGCTGAACTCCCCTCCCCCGACATCCGTGGGTACGGATGACCCGGCTGGTTCCGGACCCCTACAGGTCTAAACCATTGATCGGCCGACCCTTGTCATCGCCCCCCGGGTCTGATGAGCTGTGGCCTGGGACACAACGGACACCCTGGGAAAGGGAGATGTCGTGAGCAACGAAAGCCTGGCCAACCTCCTCAAAGAGGAGCGGCGCTTCGCTCCGCCGGCTGACCTGGCGGCGGCCGCCAATGTCACGGCCGAGGCGTACGAACAGGCCAAGGCTGACCGGCTCGGCTTCTGGGCGGCGCAGGCCCGCCGGCTGAGCTGGGCCGAGGAGCCGACCGAGACGCTGGACTGGTCGAACCCGCCGTTCGCGAAGTGGTTCGCGGACGGCGCGCTGAACGTCGCGTACAACTGCGTCGACCGGCACGTCGAGAGCGGCCTGGGCGACCGGGTCGCCATCCACTTCGAGGGCGAGCCCGGCGACAGCCGGAGCATCACCTACGCCGAGCTGAAGGACGAGGTCTCCCGCGCGGCCAACGCGCTGCTGGAACTGGGCGTCCAGGCCGGCGACCGGGTCGCGATCTACCTGCCGATGATCCCCGAGGCGGCCATCGCGATGCTGGCCTGCGCCCGCATCGGCGCCCCGCACTCGCTGGTCTTCGGCGGCTTCTCGGCGGACGCGCTGGCCACGCGCATCCAGGACGCCGACGCGAAGGTCGTCATCACCGCCGACGGCGGCCACCGGCGCGGGAAGCCGGCGGCGCTCAAGCCCGCCGTCGACGACGCCGTCGGCAAGGCGGGCGGCGTACGCAACGTCCTCGTCGTGCGGCGTACGGGTCAGGAGGTCGCCTGGGACGACAGCCGCGACCTGTGGTGGCACGACGTCGTCGGACGGCAGTCCACCGAGCACACCCCGCAGGCGTTCGACGCCGAGCACCCGCTGTTCATCCTGTACACCTCGGGTACGACGGGCAAGCCCAAGGGCATCCTGCACACGTCCGGCGGCTACCTCACCCAGGCGGCGTACACCCACCACGCGGTCTTCGACCTCAAGCCCGAGACCGACGTGTACTGGTGCACCGCCGACATCGGCTGGGTGACCGGGCACTCGTACGTCGTCTACGGACCGCTCGCCAACGGCGCGACCCAGGTCATGTACGAGGGCACCCCCGACACCCCGCACCAGGGGAGGTTCTGGGAGATCGTCCAGAAGTACAAGGTGTCGATCCTCTACACCGCGCCCACCGCGATCCGTACGTTCATGAAGTGGGGCGACGACATCCCCGCGAAGTTCGACCTGTCGTCGCTGCGGGTGCTCGGCTCGGTCGGTGAGCCGATCAACCCCGAGGCGTGGATCTGGTACCGCAAGAACATCGGGGCCGAGAAGACGCCGGTCGTCGACACCTGGTGGCAGACCGAGACCGGCGCGATGATGATCTCGCCGCTGCCCGGGGTCACCGAGGCGAAGCCCGGGTCCGCGCAGACGCCGCTGCCCGGGATCTCCGCGACCGTCGTCGACGACGAGGGCAACGAGGTGCCGAACGGGGGCGGCGGCTATCTCGTCCTCACCGAGCCGTGGCCCTCGATGCTGCGCACCATCTGGGGCGACGACCAGCGGTTCATCGACACGTACTGGTCGCGTTTCGAGGGCAAGTACTTCGCGGGCGACGGGGCCAAGAAGGACGACGACGGCGACATCTGGCTCCTCGGGCGCGTGGACGACGTCATGCTCGTCTCCGGGCACAACATCTCCACGACGGAGGTCGAGTCGGCGCTCGTCTCGCACCCCTCGGTAGCGGAAGCGGCGGTGGTGGGCGCCACCGACGAGACGACCGGCCAGGCGATCGTCGCCTTCGTGATCCTGCGCGGCACCGCCTCGGAGAGCGACGACCTGATCGCGGACCTGCGCAACCACGTGGGCGCGACCCTCGGCCCCATCGCCAAGCCGAAGCGCGTCCTGCCCGTCGCGGAACTCCCCAAAACCCGCTCCGGCAAGATCATGCGCCGCCTCCTGCGGGACGTCGCGGAGAACCGCGAGATGGGTGACGTCACGACCCTGACCGACTCCACGGTCATGGACCTCATCCAGGCCAAGCTCCCGGCCGCACCCAGCGAGGACTGAGACCCCGACCGACAGGAACGCTCCCGGCATCGAGAAGACGCCGGGAGCGTTCGCGCGTACGGCTGCCGAGGCGGGGACTTCTGATCGCCGCCGAGTGCGGGTCGTCGGTGGCTGATCGCGCGGTTCCCCGCGCCCCTGAAAGAGCAACTGGTCGCGCCGATACGACATGGTCGCGCCCCCGGAAACACCGGCCCAAGCGCGCCCGCCCCGCCTTCGGTACCCTGGTAAAAGTCGCGTCAAAGGTGCGACAAGATCCCCGGAGGGGATCGTCAAGGTGCGCCGGGAAGTCTGGTCGGCATGTGATCGACATGTCCTCAGACCGGAGGTTTCCGTGGCCACGGCCCGCAGCAGTCGCAAGTTTCTCGGCCGGATGTCGCTGCCCGAGCGGACGTTCGTGGTGGACGCGCTGCGGACGGAGACCGTGGGCGGGGTGCTGCTGCTCGTCGCGGCGGTCGGGGCGCTGGTGTGGGCCAACGTGCCCGCGATCAAGGGCAGTTACGCCGACGTCAGCCACTTCCACCTCGGCCCGTCCGCTCTCGGGCTCGACCTCTCCCTCGCCCACTGGGCCGCCGACGGGCTCCTCGCCGTCTTCTTCTTCGTCGCCGGCATCGAGCTGAAGCGTGAACTGGTCGCCGGGGACCTCAAGGACCCCCGGGCCGCCGCGCTGCCGGTCGTCGCCGCGCTGTGCGGGATGGCGGCACCGGCATTGGTCTACACCATCGTCAACGCCAGCAGCGGCTCCCTGGCCGGGTGGGCAGTCCCGACCGCGACGGACATCGCGTTCGCGCTCGCCGTCCTCGCGGTCATCGGCACCTCCCTGCCGAGCGCCCTGCGCGCCTTCCTGCTGACGCTCGCCGTCGTGGACGACCTCTTCGCGATCCTGATCATCGCCGTGTTCTTCACCGGCTCCCTGAACTTCGCGGCACTGGCCGGCGCGGTGGCGGGCCTGGTCGTGTTCTGGCTGCTGCTGCGCAAAAACGTCACAGGCTGGTACGTCTACGTCCCGCTCGCCGTCGTCATCTGGGCGCTGATGTACAACAGCGGCGTCCACGCGACGGTCGCCGGCGTCGCGATGGGCCTGATGCTGCGCTGTACGACGCGCGAGGGCGAGCGGCGTTCGCCGGGCGAGCGGATCGAGCACCTCGTACGGCCGCTGTCGGCCGGTCTCGCCGTACCCCTGTTCGCGCTGTTCAGTGCGGGGGTGACCGTGTCGGGCGGGGCGCTCGGGGACGTGTTCGGGAAGCCGGAGACGCTGGGGGTCGTGCTCGGGCTGGTCGTGGGGAAGACGCTGGGGATCTTCGGAGGGACGTGGCTGACGGCGCGGTTCACGCGGGCCTCGCTGAGCGAGGACCTCGCCTGGGCGGACGTCTTCGCGCTGGCCTCCCTCGCGGGCATCGGCTTCACCGTGTCGCTGCTGATCGGCGAGCTGGCGTTCGACGGGGACGCGGCGCTCACGGACGAGGTGAAGGCGGCCGTCCTGATCGGCTCGCTGATCTCGGCGTGCTGCGCGACCGTCCTGCTGAAGCTGCGCAACGCGAAGTACCGCCGGCTCGCGGCGGACGAGGAGCGCGACGAGGACGCCAGCGGCATCCCGGACGTGTACGAGCAGGACGACCCCGCCTACCACCTGCGGATGGCGGAGATCCACGAGCGCAAGGCGGCCGAGCACCGCCGTATCGCCCGGGACATGGCCGCACAAGTGCCGGGCGGGACGGGCGCCGCGGACGGGCGTCCGGCATGATCTGACGGAACGGTACGAACCGAGAGCTTGTGAAGAGGACGAGGGAGAACCCGATGAGCGCACCCGACGACACCCCGGTCGGCGCCGAACGCAGCGTCGGACAGCTGTTCGCCTCCGCGACGGCCGAGATGTCCGCGCTGGTGCACGACGAGATCGCGCTCGCGAAGGCGCAGCTCAAGCGGGACGTGAAGCGGGGGGCGATCAGCGGGGGCGCGTTCACCGTCGCCGGCGTCGTCCTGCTGTTCTCCCTGCCGATGCTCAACTTCGCGCTGGCGTACGGCATCCGCACCTGGAGCCACTGGAATATGGCGGTGTGCTTCCTGCTGTCGTTCGCGGCGAACGTGCTGGTCGCGGCGGTGCTGGGGCTGATCGGCGTGGCCATGGCCAAGAAGGCCGCGAAGAGCAAGGGCCCCCAGAAGGTCGCCGCGTCCATGAAGGAGACCGCCGGCGTCCTGCAGAACGCGAAGCCGCACCCGCGTCCCGAACTCGTCGAGGGCAAAGCCCCGAAGGCCGTCGAGGCTGTGGCACGCTCGACATCATGACGGACCCTTCCACAGCGCCCTCCTCGGTGGTACGACCCGACGGTCCCTGGACGCATCGCGACGTCGCCGCGAACGGCGCCCGCTTCCACATCGCGGAGGCAGGCGAGGGCCCGCTGGTCCTGCTGGTGCACGGCTTCCCCCAGTTCTGGTGGACGTGGCGCCACCAGCTGACGGCGCTGGCGGACGCGGGCTTCCGCGCCGTCGCCCTCGACCTGCGGGGCGTCGGCGGCAGCGACCGCACCCCGCGCGGCTACGACCCGGCCAACCTCGCCCTCGACATCACCGGCGTCATCCGCTCCCTCGGCGAGCCGGACGCCGCCCTCGTCGGCCACGACCTCGGCGGCTACCTCGCCTGGACGGCCGCGGTCATGCGCCCCAAACTCGTACGGCGCCTCGCGGTCGCCTCGATGCCGCACCCCCGGCGCTGGCGCTCCGCGATGCTCGCCGACGTCAAGCAGACGACGGCGAGTTCACACATCTGGGGGTTCCAGCGGCCGTGGCTGCCGGAGCGGCGGCTCGTCGCGGACGACGGGGCGCTGGTCGCCGAGCTGATCCAGGAGTGGTCGGGGCCGGTGCCGCCCGACGAGGAGGCGCTGGAGGTGTACCGGCGCGCGATGTGCATCCCGTCCACCGCGCACTGCTCCATCGAGCCCTACCGCTGGCTGGTCCGCTCCCTCGCACGGCCCGACGGGGTGCAGTTCTACCGGCGCATGAAGCGCCCGGTGCGCGTCCCGACGCTGCATCTGCACGGCTCCCTGGACCCGGTGTCGCGGGCGCGGAGCGCGGCGGGCAGCGCGGAGTACGTCGAAGCGCCGTACCGGTGGCGGCTGTTCGACGGGTTGGGGCACTTTCCGCATGAGGAGGACCCGGTGGCGTTCTCGGCGGAGCTGGTGAACTGGCTGAAGGACCCCGAGCCCGACCGGTGAGCACACGCCGTACGGGAACGCTTGTCCTGCGAACAGCCATGTGCCCGGCGCATAGGCCGATTGGGCGCCCTCGGTGAGGTTATCGACCTTGGGGCGGGGGCAGACGTCGGGGTATGGGCTGGACGCACGACTACAGTGACGCAGCACGCAATCGCCGCTCGGCCGACGGCCTGAGCCCCCACCAGCGAGGCAGCGACCCGGGGTTGCCGGGCAGCGAGCTTCGGGTGGGCATTCCGCGCATCCTGCGCCGCAGGGCCCGCTGGGTCTCGGTGCGCCTGCGCCACCCACGAGGCTGACGCCCCGCTCCCCCGCCTACAGCGCGCAGTTGTCGCTGTCGACCTGCTGCGCCGCCGTACGGCCCTGCGTGATGTCCTGCCGGATCTCGTCGGCGGTCAGCGCGTACCCGGTCTGCGGGTCGTCGAGGGACTTCGCGAAGACGACGCCGTAGACCTCGCCGTCGGGGGTCAGCAGGGGGCCGCCGGAGTTGCCCTGGCGGACCGTCGCGTACAGGGAGTACACGTCCCTGCGGACCGTGCCGCGCTTGTAGATGTCCGCGCCGGACGCCGTGATGCGCCCGCGCACGCGCGCCGCGCGGACGTCGTACGCGCCGTTCTCCGGGAAGCCGGCGACGATCGCTCCGTCGCCGCTGCCCGCGTCGTCCGTCGTGAAGCGCAGGGCGGGCGCGTCGAGGTCGGGGACGTCCAGGACGGCGATGTCGCGCTTCCAGTCGTACAGGACGACCTTCGCGTCGTACTTGCGGCCCTCGCCGCCTATCTGGACGGTGGGCTCGTCGACGCCGCCCACCACGTGCGCGTTCGTCATCACGCGGCGCTCGTCGAAGACGAAGCCGGTGCCCTCCAGGACCTTGCCGCAACTCTCCGCCGTGCCCATCACCTTGACGATGGAACGCTTCGCCGCGACCGCGACCTCGCTGCCCGCGAGCGCCGGGTCCGGGGGGTCGACCTCGCGGATCGGCTCGCTGGAGAACGGGGAGAAGACCTGCGGGAAGCCGTTCTGCGCGAGGACCGAGGTGAAGTCCTTGAACCAGGAGTCCGCCTGCACCGGCAGCGTCTCCGACACGCCCAGCAGGACCTTCGAGCCGCGGACCTCCTTGCCGAGCGTCGGCAGCGTCGTCTGCGCGAGCATCGAGCCCAGCAGCCAGGCCACCAGCAGCATCGCCGCGACGTTCACCAGCGCGCCGCCCGTCGCGTCCAGCACGCGCGCGGGCGACCAGGTGATGTAGCGGCGCAGCTTGCTGCCCAGATGCGTGGTCAGGGCCTGACCGACCGAGGCGCAGACGATCACGACGACGACGGCGACGACCGCGGCCGTCGTACTGACCTCCGAACTGTCCGTCAGGGCGTCCCAGACGACCGGCAGGACATAGACCGCGACCAGGCCGCCGCCCAGGAAACCGACGACCGACAGGATGCCGACGACGAAGCCCTGGCGGTAGCCGACGACCGCGAACCAGACGGCCGCGACCAGCAACAGGATGTCCAGCACGTTCACCGCTCGGCGCCTCGCCTATTCAACTCGCCCTCGCTCCAGGTCGGCCGGGGGTCCCGCATCCGGCCGGGGCGGCCGGAGGGGTGCGGCGCTCCCACGGGGCGGCCGGGAGGTTCCCGCATCCGGGGGACACCCTGTCATGACCGCCAGTCCAGCGGGACCTCGTTGGCCTTGTCCCAGGGGCGCTCCCAGCCCGCGTAGTGCACGATCCGGTCGATGACGCCCGCCGTGAATCCCCACACGAGGGCCGATTCGACCAGGAATGCCGGGCCTCGGTGGCCGCTGGGGTGCACGGTCGTCGCGCGGTGCGCGGGGTCCGTGAGATCCGCCACGGGGACGGTGAAGACACGGGCCGTCTCCCCGGGATCGACGACCCCGACCGGGCTCGGCTTGCGCCACCAGCCCAGCACGGGCGTCACGACGAAGCCGCTCACCGGGATGTACAGCTTCGGCAGCACACCGAAGATCTGTACGCCCGCCGGGTCGAGCCCCGTCTCCTCCTCGGCCTCCCGCAGCGCGGCGCGCAAGGGCCCCTCCCCCTGCGGATCCCCGTCCTCCGGGTCAAGCGCGCCACCCGGGAACGAGGGCTGCCCCGCGTGCGACCTCAACGAACTCGCCCGCTCCATCAGCAACAGCTCGGGCCCCCGCTCCCCCTCCCCGAAGAGGATGAGTACGGCGGACTGCCGCCCGCCCCCGTCCTCGGGCGGCAGGAACCTGCTCAGCTGCGCCGGCCGCACCGTCCTGACCGCCCGCACCACCGGGTCCAGCCACTCCGGCAGACCCTCCTCACTGACACTGACCTCCACCGACACCCCGCCGTCCTCCACATGCCGCACGACCACACCACCCCCCGCTCTCTCCCTGACAACGCCCGGCTCCCCCGAGATCGTTCCACCCCACGCGGATGCTCCTCCCCGAATTCAGCCACGATCATGTGGGCGTCCACATTCCGGACATGGAGGGTTTGCTTACGGGGGGGGGCCACGGGGGCCGGTGTGCGGGCGGGGCGGGGAGGCTTCCGGTATGCGGGGCGGCGTGCGGGCGGGGCGGGTTCAAGAGGCAACGGGCGGGAGTGGCGGGGCGCCGAGAACGCCGGTGCGGGTGCCCGGCGCGCGGACGGTGCCGTTTGCCCCTGCCGGTCGCCCGCACACCCGAGGGCGCTGTCGGTTCTTTCCGCGACTGCCCGGCAACCAGCACCCGCGCGCGAGGACACCACGCCGCCCGCGTCCCCCACCCCGGCCTCCGGCCCGGCTCGCTCCCCGCGAACCCGCCGCCTGCTCCGCCGAGCCCCACGAGCCTGCTGCCCTGCTGCCCTGCTGCCCTGCTGCCCTGCTGCCCGCCAGGCTCACGCGGGCTCCCCCGGCGGCCAGGGGAAGCCCGGTCCCCCCTTACGCGCTCCCCAGCGGCGGAGCCGCCTTGCCGCCCGCGTCCAGGTAGGACTGGGGCGGGTTGAGGCGTTGGCCGGGGAAGCCGCCTTTTTCGTACTTGAGGAGTTTGCGGGCTTTTTCGGGGTCTGTCTCGCCCTCGCCGTAGGAGGGGCAGAGGGGGGCGATGGGGCAGGCGCCGCAGGCGGGTTTACGGGCGTGGCAGATGCGGCGGCCGTGCCAGATGACGTGGTGGGAGAGGTCGGTCCAGTCGGACTTGGGGAAGAGGTCGCTGATCGCGGCCTCGATCTTCTCGGGGTCCGTTTCCGTCGTCCACCGGAAGCGGCGGACCAGGCGCTGGAAGTGTGTGTCGACGGTGATGCCGGGGCGCCCGTACGCGTTGCCGAGGACCACGAACGCCGTCTTGCGGCCGACCCCGGGGAGCTTGACCAAGTCCTCCAGCCGGCCCGGGACTTCGCCGCCGAAGTCCTCGACGAGCGCCTTGGAGAGGCCGATCACGGACTTCGTCTTGGCGCGGAAGAAGCCGGTGGGACGGAGGATCTCCTCGACCTCTTCGGGGTTGGCCGCGGCGAGGTCCTCGGGCGTGGGGTACTTGGCGAAGAGCGCCGGGGTGGTCTGGTTGACGCGCAGGTCGGTGGTCTGGGCGGACAGGACCGTCGCGACGACGAGCTGGAAGGGGTTCTCGAAGTCGAGCTCGGGGTGGGCGTACGGATAGACCTCCGCGAGTTCCCGGTTGATACGGCGGGCCCGGCGCACGAGGGCCGTACGGGACTCGCTCTTCGCGCCGCCGCTTTTCCCGCCTGCGGACGGTTTCCTCACAGAAGCCTTCTCTGTCATTTCTGCCCTTTTCGTGCCGCCACCGGAGATCCCCCCACCGTCCTGTTCGCCCACAGCGGAATCCGGCCGGGGAATCGCCCGCCCGTTCCCCCGTCCCGCCGCTCCCACCGGCGTTTTGGACTCCCGACCACCCTAGAGCCCGGCACTGACATCCGCCCCGGCCCCGGGGCGACGGCCCCCGATTGGACCCCTGCCGCTTACCTCGGGACAGGTGTGCGGCATCCTTGTGACAGATCACACTGTTTGGACCGTCCGGCAAAATGGGCACCAGGGCCCCTTGGTACGTGGGGGCGCAAGAACCCCTGAGCAGGTCGACAAGGAGAGAACTCGTGGACGACGTCCTGCGGCGCAACCCGCTCTTCGCGGCTCTCGACGACGAGCAGGCCGCGGAGCTGCGCGCCTCCATGAGTGAGGTGACCCTCGCGCGTGGTGACTCCCTGTTCCACGAGGGCGACCCGGGCGACCGGCTCTACGTCGTCACCGAGGGCAAGGTCAAGCTTCACCGCACCTCCCCCGACGGCCGGGAGAACATGCTCGCGGTGGTCGGCCCCGGCGAACTGATCGGCGAACTGTCGCTGTTCGACCCGGGCCCGCGCACGGCGACGGCGACGGCCCTGACGGAGGTCAAGCTGCTGGGCCTCGGCCACGGCGACCTCCAGCCCTGGCTGAATGCCCGCCCCGAGGTCGCCGGCGCGCTCCTGCGCGCGGTCGCCCGGCGCCTGCGCAAGACCAACGACCAGATGTCCGACCTGGTCTTCTCCGACGTCCCCGGCCGGGTGGCGCGCGCGCTGCTCGACCTCTCGCGCCGCTTCGGCGTGCAGTCGGAGGAGGGCATCCACGTCGTCCACGACCTCACGCAGGAGGAGCTGGCCCAGCTCGTCGGCGCGTCCCGCGAGACCGTCAACAAGGCCCTCGCCGACTTCGCGCAGCGCGGCTGGCTGCGCCTGGAGGCTCGCGCGGTGATCCTGCTGGACGTCGAACGCCTGGCGAAGCGCTCACGCTGAGGCTTGCTTCGAGGGGGGCGGGCACGGCACAGCACGACCGGCCCGGCCCCCGGGGAAGCCCTGGTGGACCTTCGAGCGGGGTCAGACGGGCCTCCGAGAGGCAGGCGGCCCCGGAGAGCGGGAGGCGGGCCCCGAACGCAGCCCGGAGAGCCCCCGAGCGGGTCCGGGCGGCCTGCCGCGCCACCCACCCCGAGCAGCACGCGAGATGCTCGCCCGGACAGCCTCCGAAGGGGCCCAGGCGGCCTTGACGCGCCGCCCACCCCGAGCAGCGCGCGAGATCCTCGCCCGGACAGCCTCCGAGGGGCCCGGGCGGCCTGCCGCAGCACGCGACCACCCCCGGCACGGCTGACACAGCACGACCAGCACCGGGGCCCCGCCCGGCCTGACACGGCACAACCCACCCCGGTTCGCCGACCTCACGCGCACGCGCGTACCCGCACTGGACCCCGCCCCGCCCTGCGCCGCCGGTGACGTCATCACCACCGGCGGACTGGAACTGAGAGTCGTCCCGACGCCCGGTCACACCGCCGACTCCCTCTGCTTCCGCCTCCCCGCCGACCGCGCGGCTGCTCCCGGCCACAACCACCCCGCCCCCGCGCCACTCCCTCAGCTCCCCCCGGCTGAATCCACCGGGCCGCGGCGAAAATGAGCTGCCCGCCCGGTCTCCCGCCCGCCACAGTGGGCGCATGGCTGAAACGGTCCCCCACAGAGGTCTCGACGCACAGGGCCGCATCGCCCGCGAGGGCTCCCTCGCGCGCGTACGGCACGATTTCCGGCCGGTCGTCGCGGCGGCCCGGGACGGGATCCTGGACCTCTTCGGGCCCCGCCTGCACAGCGCGTACCTGTACGGCTCGGTCCCGCGCGGCACCGCGCGCGTGGGGCGCAGCGACCTGGACCTGCTGATCGTCCCGCGCGCGGAGCCCTCCGAGGCCGACCGGGACGCCGTAGGGGCCCTCGGGGAGCAGCTCGACAAGGAGTTCCCGCAGATCGACGGGGTCGGGGCGCTGCTGTACGGCCGAGGCCGCCTCCTGAGCGACGCCGAGACGTACGACCTGGGATTCTTCGTCGCCTGCCTGTGCACCCCGCTCCTGGGCGACGACCTCGCCGAGTACCTCCCGGGCTACCGCCCCGACTCCCGCCTGGCCCGCGAGACGAACGGGGACCTGGCGGCCCTGCTCCCCGTCTGGCGCTCACGGACCGCCGAGGCCACCACCCCGGAAGCGCGCCTGCGCCTCGTACGCCTCCAGTCCCGCCACCTCGTCCGTACGGCCTTCACGCTGGTCATGCCCCGCTGGAACGGCTGGACGAGCGACCTGCGCGAGATGGCGGAGGCGTTCGCCGGGTACTACCCCGCGCGCGGGGACCAGCTCCGGGCGGCGGCCGTACGTGGGTACGAGCCGGCCGACTCGCCGCAGGCGCTCGCGGAGTACGCGCAGGATCTGGGGCCGTGGCTGGCGGAGGAGTACGCGCGCGTGCACGGGGTGAAGACCCCGCGCCCCTAGATGAGCCCGTGCTCCCGCAGGTACTCCACCTGCGCGCGCACCGAGAGTTCCGCCGCCGGCCACAGGGAGCGGTCGACGTCCGCGTAGACGTGGGCGACGATCTCCGGGGCCGTGCGGTGGCCGTTCTCGACGGCTGTCTCGACCTGGGCGAGGCGGTGGGCGCGGTGGGCGAGGTAGAACTCGACGGCGCCCTGGGCGTCGTCCAGGACGGGCCCGTGGCCCGGGAGGACGGTGTGGACGCCGTCGTCGACCGTGAGGGACCTGAGGCGGCGCAGGGAGTCCAGGTAGTCGCCGAGGCGGCCGTCGGGGTGGGCGACGACGGTGGTGCCCCGGCCGAGGACCGTGTCGCCGGTGAGGACCGCGCGGTCGGCGGGGAGGTGGAAGCAGAGGGAGTCGGCGGTGTGACCGGGCGTCGGGACGACTCTCAGTTCCAGTCCGCCGGTGGTGATGACGTCGCCGGCGGCGAGGCCCTCGTCGCCGAGGCGCAGCGCGGGGTCCAGCGCGCGTACGCGCGTGCGGGTGAGGCCGGCGAACCGGGCGGCGCCCTCGGCGTGGTCGGGGTGGCCGTGGGTGAGGAGGGTGAGGGCGATGCGGCGGCCCGCGCGCTCGGCGGTGTCGATCACCGCGCGCAGGTGGCGGTCGTCCAGCGGGCCGGGGTCGATGACGACGGCGAGGTCGGAGTCCGGCTCGGCGACGATCCACGTGTTGGTGCCGTCCAGGGTCATCGCGGAGGCGTTCGGCGCGAGGACGTTGACCGCGCGCGGGGTGGCCGGTCCGGAGAGGACCGCTCCGCGCGGCTGGCCGGGAAGGGCACCGGCGTGGGTCATGCGGGGGCTCCAGGGATCGGGATGTGCCGGGTGAACTCGTCGTGTCCCGGCCAGGACAGGACGATCTCGCCGTCCGTGAGGCGGGCGCCGGCGAGGACCGGCGTGAGGTCGCGCACGCGCGCGGCGTCGAGGGCGTCCGACGCGTGCGCGTAGGGCGCGAGTTGGCGCAGGGTGGCGATGGTCGGCGGCATCATCACCAGCTCGCCCCGGTCGTACCCGCGGGCGGCCTCGGCGGGGCGGATCCAGACCGTGCGGTCGGCCTCGGTGGAGACGTCGCGGGTGCGCTGGCCCTTGGGGAGCGCGGCGACGAAGAACCAGGTGTCGTAGCGCCGGGGTTCGAACTCGGGGGTGATCCACCGCGTCCAGGCCCCCAGGAGGTCCGAACGCAGCACGAGGCCCCGTCGGTCCAGGAACTCCGCGAACGACAGCTCACGGGCCACCAGGGCCGTTCTGTCGGCCTCCCAGTCGTCGCCGGTGGTGTCCTCGGTCACCGTGTCGCCGGTCGGGCCCGCGAGCAGGACGCCGGCCTCCTCGTACGTCTCCCGGACGGCCGCGCAGACGATCGCCTGGGCCGACGCGTCGTCCGTGCCGAGCCGGTCGGCCCACCACGCGCGCGGGGGCCCCGCCCAGCGGACCGTGCGGTCGTCGTCCCTGGGGTCGACGCCGCCGCCGGGGTACGCGTACGCGCCCGCCGCGAACGCCATCGACGTACGGCGGCGCAGGAGGTGGACGACGGGGCCGGTGGCGGTGTCCTTGAGGAGCATCACGGTGGCCGCGCGCCGGGGGGCGACCGGGGTGAGGGTGCCGTCCGCCAGCGCGCGGATGCGGTCCGGCCAGTCCGGTGGGAACCACTGCCCATTCGCCATGGGCGGAGGCTATCCGCTGGGGAGCGAATGTTCGAGAGGGGCCGGACATGCGGAAACCCCCCGGCCGGAGGGTCTCTCGCGCGCGGGGGGTCCGTCAGCCGTGGGGTGTCAGTCGCCGACCTCGACCAGGAACTCGACCTCGACCGGCGCGTCCAGGGGCAGCACCGCGACGCCGACCGCGCTGCGCGCGTGGACGCCCTTGTCGCCGAGGATCTCGCCGAGCAGCTCGCTGGTGCCGTTGATCACACCGGGCTGGCCGGTGAAGTCCGGCGCGGAGGCGACGAACCCGACGACCTTCACGACGCGCACGACGCGGTCCAGGTCTCCGATCACGGACTTGACGGCGGCCAGGCCGTTCAGCGCGCAGCGCGCGGCGAGCTCCTTGGCCTCCTCGGCGGTGACCTCGGCGCCGACCTTGCCGGTGACGGGCAGCTTGCCGTCGACCAGGGGGAGCTGGCCGGAGGTGAAGACGTACGCGCCCGTGCGCACGGCGGGCTGGTAGGCGGCGAGCGGCGGGACGACGTCCGGCAGGGCCAGGCCCAGTTCGGCGATCCGGTCCTCTACGGCGCTCACGCCTTGGCCCGCTTCAGGTAGGCCACGAGCTGCTCGGGGTTGGGGCCGGGCACGACCTGGACCAGCTCCCAGCCGTCCTCGCCCCAGGTGTCCAGAATCTGCTTGGTCGCGTGCACGAGAAGGGGCACGGTCGCGTATTCCCACTTGGTCATGGGGCGACTGTATCCGCATGCGGCGAGGGGGTTGTCCACAGCCTGGGGACGGGGAGTTCGTCCGACTGTCGTACCGGTTATCCACAGCCTGCTGATTGGTCCGGGCGCCGAGTGGTTACGCTCGAAGATGTGAGCAGGCTCCAGGTCGTCAGCGGCAAGGGCGGGACCGGAAAGACGACGGTCGCCGCGGCCCTAGCGCTGGCCCTCGCGACGGAGGGGAAGCGGACGCTTCTCGTCGAGGTCGAGGGCCGGCAGGGCATCGCGCAGCTCTTCGAGGCGGAGGCACTTCCGTACGAGGAGCGGAAGATCGCCGTCGCGCCCGGGGGCGGGGAGGTGTACGCGCTGGCCATCGACCCCGAACTGGCCCTGCTGGACTACCTCCAGATGTTCTACAAGCTCGGCGGTGCGGGGCGGGCGCTGAAGAAGCTCGGCGCGATCGACTTCGCGACGACGATCGCGCCGGGGCTGCGGGACGTCCTGCTGACCGGCAAGGCGTGCGAGGCGGTGCGGCGCAAGGACAGGTTCGGGCGGTTCGCCTACGACTACGTCGTCATGGACGCGCCGCCGACGGGCCGGGTGACGCGCTTCCTGAACGTGAACGACGAGGTCGCCGGGCTCGCCCGGATCGGGCCGATACACAATCAGGCGCAGGCCGTCATGCGGGTGCTGAAGTCCCCGGAGACCGCCGTCCACCTCGTGACGCTGCTGGAGGAGATGCCCGTCCAGGAGACCGCCGACGGCATCGCCGAACTGCGCGCCGCGCGGCTGCCGGTGGGGCGGGTCGTCGTCAACATGGTCCGGCCCGAGGTGCTGGACGCGGGCGAGCTGGAACTCGTCGACGGCGTCGCGCGTTCCTCAGTCGCCCGGTCGCTGTCCTCGGCGGGCCTGGGCGGAGCGCGCCGCGGGGGCAACGCGGAGAAACTGGTCGCCCCCCTCCTGGCCCAGGCCACGGAGTACGCGGAACGCCACCGCCTGGAGCGGGACCAGCGCGCGGTCCTCGCCGACCTGGACCTCCCGGCCCACGAACTCCCGCTCCTCTCCGAGGGCATGGACCTGGCGGGCCTCTTCGAACTCGCCACCGAGCTGCGCAAGCAGGGGATCGCATGACCACGCACCCGGCCGACCGCGCCGAGGACGGTACGACGGACAGCGCCCGCAAGGGAGGTCCGGCGTCCGCCGAGAAGCCCTCCCGCGAGACGCCGGGCAAGCGAGCCGCGTCCGCTCCCCGCCCTCTGGCCCCCGCCCGCACCCTCGCCGTCGACCCCCTCCTCGACGACCCGAAGACCCGCATCGTGGTGTGCTGCGGCTCCGGCGGCGTCGGCAAGACCACGACCGCGGCCGCGCTGGGCCTGCGGGCCGCCGAGCGGGGCCGGAAGGTCGTCGTGCTGACGATCGACCCCGCGCGCCGGCTCGCGCAGTCGATGGGGATCGACTCGCTGGACAACACCCCGCGCCGGGTCAAGGGCGTCGAGGGCGGCGGCGAACTGCACGCGATGATGCTCGACATGAAGCGCACGTTCGACGAGATCGTCGAGGCGCACGCGGACCCCGAGCGGGCCGCCGCGATCCTGGGCAACCCCTTCTACCAGTCGCTGTCCGCGGGCTTCGCCGGTACGCAGGAGTACATGGCGATGGAGAAGCTCGGCCAGCTGAGGTCGCGGGACGAGTGGGACCTGATCGTCGTCGACACACCCCCCTCGCGCTCGGCGCTCGACTTCCTGGACGCCCCGAAGCGGCTGGGCTCGTTCCTGGACGGCAAGCTGATCCGCGTCCTGCTGGCGCCCGCGAAGGTCGGCGGGCGCGCGGGGATGAAGTTCCTGAACGTCGGGATGTCGATGATGACCGGCGCGCTGGGCAAGCTGCTCGGCGGCCAGCTCCTCAAGGACGTCCAGACCTTCGTCGCGGCGATGGACTCGATGTTCGGCGGCTTCCGCACGCGCGCGGACGCGACGTACAAACTCCTCCAGGCCCCCGGTACGGCGTTCCTGGTGGTCGCCGCCCCCGAGCGGGACGCCCTGCGGGAGGCGGCGTACTTCGTCGAGCGGCTCGCCGCCGAGGACATGCCGCTGGCCGGCCTGGTCCTGAACCGGGTGCACGGCAGCGGCGCCGCCCACCTCTCCGCGGAGCGGGCCCTGAGTGCGGCGGAGGTCCTGGAGGCGGGCTTCGTCCCGGACACGCAAAATCTTGACCCGGCCGGCATTGTGGATCAGGACCCCGGGAAGGCTGATCCACGTAACTCTCCCGACCCACGCGGCAGTTCGGATTCCCCCGGGTCCGACGCCCCGGTTCCCGCCCCGGCTCCAGAGACCCCGGCCTCAGACATCCCGGCCCCCGACGACGGTTCCCCCACCGACGTCGACCGGCTCACCGCGGGCCTGCTGCGCCTGCACGCGGACCGTATGCACCTGCTCTCCCGCGAGCAGCGCACGCGCGACCGCTTCACCGCGCTCCACCCCGAGGTCGCGGTCGCCGAGGTGGCGGCGCTCCCCGGTGACGTCCACGACCTGACGGGCCTGCGCGACATCGGCGTACGCCTGGCGGCCGGCCGGCCGGAGCTGCCGGAGAACGCGGTCGACTGACGACACGTACGGAAAAACCGCGCAGGCGGAAGCCCGCTCCGCGCACGGGCCGAAAACCCCGAGCCGAGAATCAAGCCCCCGACCCGGCTCGGAAGGAATTCAGCGCACGTCACCATCAGGTCCGGTGCACGGGACACGGCACCGGGAACCAGGAAAACAGACGGCTTCGAACCGGAAGACGCTCACCGAAGGGCCCACGAGAACCCCCGACGGACGCGCTCCGGCGTTATCCCACCGCCGCGTAGCTCTCGTACACCCGCTCGTCGTCGAGCGCGACCACACCGGCGACGCTCACGACGCCCGTGCCCCGCTCGTACTCCGAGCGCGCGGTCTCCAGCAGCCTGCGCCAGGAGGTGACGGTCGGCCGGCGGCGCAGCAGGGCCCGCCGTTCACGCTCCGTCATCCCTCCCCACACGCCGAACTCGACGCGGTTGTCGAGCGCGTCGGCCAGACATTCCGTGCGTACCGGGCATCCGGTGCACACCGCCTTGGCCCTGTTCTGCGCTGCTCCCTGAACGAACAGTTCATCCGGATCAGTAGTGCGGCAGGCAGCCTGCGCACTCCAGTCGGTTACCCAGCCCATACCGGCGCCGTCCTCTCCCGAATCGAGGCTCCCCCACGGCGGCAGCGGCATATTCACCGCCGCCAGTTGAGGACGTTACGGAAGGTGGGCACAGCGCAACACCCCCTTCGGGCCCAATCTTGAATGGCCCGAACGGACTATGCGCATCCGGCAGATCACCCGAGCGAGTGAGCCTGCGACAAACGTGACTTACCCGGCGAAATCAGGGCAGTTCACTGGTGCCACAACGGACGCCGCGTGACACACGAGGCGGATTCGGGCACGCCCCCGACAAAAAAAGCCGGACGTCTCCAGAACGATTCGGGGTCGTCGGACGTATTGATACGTGGCCCTGTCGCTGTGACTCTTGAGAGCAGCTTAGGCCAAGGCCTATCCGCGTGTCCGGAGAATGAGAAGGTACGCGCGCCCGGCTCGTCCGCGCGCTCCCTTTCACCTCCCGCGCGCCCCCACGTCACAATCCTGTCCCCGATCAGCCGCACGGGCGCCCGGGCCACCGGAACCCGCGAGACGACGGATTAGGCTGGCCCGCATGCCAAAGAAGCGCTCGGGCGGTGGTCTGTCCACGACGCAGCAGGCCGCCAAGTTCCTCGGTGTCAGTGTCCTGTCGGGCGCGGTCCTGGCCGGGATCGCCCTGCCTGCCGTCGGCGCGCTGGGCCTCGCCGCGAAGGGGTCGGTGGAGTCGTTCGACGAGCTCCCGGCCAACCTGAAGACGCCCCCGCTCAGCCAGCGCACCTCGATCCTGGACGCCGAGGGCAACCAGATCGCGTCCGTGTACTCGCGCGACCGCACGGTGGTCGACCTCAAGGACATCTCGCCGTACATGCAGAAGGCGATCGTCGCGATCGAGGACTCGCGCTTCTACCAGCACGGCGCGGTGGACCTGAAGGGCATCCTGCGCGCGCTGAACAAGAACGCGCAGAGCGGCGGCGTCTCCGAGGGCGCCTCGACGCTGACCCAGCAGTACGTGAAGAACGTCTTCGTGGAGGAGGCCGGCGACGACCCGACGAAGGTCGCCGAGGCCACCCAGCAGACGATCGGCCGCAAGATCCGCGAGCTGAAGTACGCGATCCAGGTCGAGGAGGAGCTCGGCAAGAAGAAGATCCTGGAGAACTACCTCAACATCACGTTCTTCGGCCAGCAGGCGTACGGCGTCGAGGCCGCCTCGCAGCGCTACTTCTCCAAGCACGCCAAGGACCTGAACCTCCAGGAGTCGGCGCTGCTCGCGGGCATCGTCCAGTCGCCGAGCCTGTACGACCCGATCAACGACGAGAAGCAGGCGACCCTGCGCCGCAACGTCGTGATCCAGCGCATGGCCCAGCTCGGCGACGTCTCGCAGGCCGACGCCGACAAGGCGAAGGCGGCGCCGCTCGGCCTCAAGGTCACCCAGCCGAAGAACGGCTGCATCACCGCCGTCAAGGGCGCCGGGTTCTTCTGCAAGTACGTCGAGAAGGTCTTCCTCACCGACCCGGTCTTCGGCAGGACCAAGGAGGACCGCGCGAAGGTCTGGAACCAGGGCGGCCTGACGATCCGTACGACGCTGGAGCCGCAGGCCCAGGAGTCCGTGCAGGACTCGATCAAGGACCACGTCTACCAGTCCGACAAGGTCGCGACGGCCGTCACCCTCGTCGAGCCCGGCACCGGCAAGATCCTCGGCATGGGCCAGTCGAAGCCGTACGGCTACGGCAAGAACGAGACGGAGTACAACTACTCGGTCGACTCGGCGTACGGCGGCTCCAACTTCGGCTGGCCGACCGGGTCGACGTTCAAGCCGTTCCTCGCGGCGGCGGCGCTGGAGGACGGGAAGCCGGCGAACCAGGTGTACCCGGCGCCGTACGACATGCCGTACCCGGAGCGGGTCTCCACGTGCAGCGGCAAGGACTGGCGCAACACCGGGAACGACACGGTGGAGAACGAGAGCGAGTCCGAGGTCGGGCCCTACGACCTGCGCAAGGCGATGGAGCTCTCCGTCAACACGTACTTCGTGCAGATGCTGGAGGACATCGGCATGTGCCCGGTGTCCAAGATGATCGACGGCCTCGGCGTGGTCCAGGGCAACGGCGACAAGGTCCCCGAGCGGCCCGCGTCGATGACCCTCGGCGCGACCGGTCTCTCCCCGCTCACCATGGCCAGCGCCTACGCCGCGTTCGCCTCGCGCGGGATGTACTGCACGCCGGTCGCCATCGAGTCGATCACGCAGACCGTCGGGAACACGAAGAAGTCCCTCGACGTGCCGAAGTCGACCTGCTCGCGGGCGATGAGCGAGAAGACCGCGGACACCATCAACACGCTGCTCAGCGGGGTGGTCGACTCCGGTACCGGTAAGACGGCCGGCCTCAAGGACCGCGACAACGCGGGCAAGACCGGTACCACCGACTCGCGCAAGAACGCCTGGTTCGTCGGCTACACCCCGAACCTCTCCGGCGCGGTCTGGGTCGGCAGCGCCACCCAGAAGGTCGAGATGGAGCGCATCTACATCGGCGGCGAGTACCACTCCCTCGTCTACGGCGGCGACACCCCCGGCCCCATCTGGAAGCAGGCCATGACCGGCGCCCTCGACGGCAAGGACTCCCCCGACTTCAAGACGGTCACCATCCCCGGCAGCGGCCTCGACCGCGGCAACAACGGCGGCAAGGGCCGGGGCAACGGGAACGGGAACGGGAACGGCCGGGGCAACGACAACAACAACGGCGACGACGACGGCTTCCTCGGCGGCCTCATCGGCGGCGGCACGACCGGCGCGAACACCTCGACCGGCGGCGCGTCCGGCGGCTCGAACAACGGCGGCTCGGGCGACTTCCCGACCCCGACGATCACGGGCCTCCCCGAGGGCCTCTTCCGCGGCAACAACGGCAACGGCAACGGCGGCCGGAACTGACGCCGGCCCACTGACCTGCGAAAGGGCGCCTTCGTCCTCGTACATATGGGTACGGGGACGAAGGCGCCCTTTGTCGTGTGGTCGCCGGGGTTTCGGCTGGTGTTGCTCGGGGCATCCGGCCGGGGTGGTTCAGCCGGCCAGGAGTTTCCTGACCGTCGCCGCCACTCGGCCGCCCTCCGCGAGGCCCGCGACCTTCGGGTTGACGATCTTCATGACCGCGCCCATCGCCCGGGGGCCCTCGGCGCCGGACGCCTTGGCCTCGGCGACCGCCGCCGTGACGATCTCCGTCAGCTCCTCGTCGCTCAGCTGCTTGGGGAGGTACTCGGCGAGGACCTCGCCCTCCTCCTTCTCCCGCGCCGCCTGCTCCGTCCGGCCGCCCTGCGCGAACGCCTCCGCCGCCTCCCGGCGCTTCTTCGCCTCGCGGGCGAGGACCGTCAGGACCTCGTCGTCGGAGAGTTCGCGCTTCGCCGTGCCCGCGACCTCCTCCTTCGTGATCGCGGTGAGGGTGAGGCGCAGCGTCGAGGAGCGCAGCTCGTCGCGCGCCTTGATCGCGGTGTTGAGGTCTTCCTTGAGCCTGGACTTGAGCGTGGTCATGGGGTCGATTGTGACAGGCGCGGGCGGAAGGGGGCTCCTCTATTACCGGGGCTCCTCTAAGGCAAGGGGGGCTCGCGGTCAAGGGGTGGGCCGGGGTCTGACACGATGGGGGTATGCGCGCGCGTTATGGAGTCCCCTTGGGAATCGCGGCGGCCTGCGCCGCCGGACTGGCCTACTCCGCCGGGTTCGAGGCCCGTTCGTTCCGGCTGCGGCGGGTGACCGTGCCCGTGCTGCCGCCGGGGATGCGGCCGCTGCGGGTGCTTCAGGTCTCCGACATCCACATGGTCGGCGGGCAGCGCAAGAAGCAGCGCTGGCTGCGGGCCCTCGCGGGGCTGCGGCCCGACTTCGTGATCAACACCGGGGACAATCTCTCCGACCCGGACGCCATTCCCGAGACGCTGGACGCGCTCGGGCCGCTGATGGAGTTCCCCGGCGCCTACGTCTTCGGGTCCAACGACTACTACGGGCCCCGGCTGCGCAACCCCGCCAAGTACCTCTTCGAGAAGGCGAGCGGGCGGCACGGGCTCAACGGCAACGCGCCCGCCGTCGACGTCGTCCACATCGACTGGGAGGACCTGCGGGACGGGTTCGACGGGGCGGGGTGGCTGAACCTCACGAACACGCGGGGTGTCCTGAAGATCGACGGGGTGTCCATCGAGCTGACGGGGCTGGACGATCCGCACATCCGGCGGGACCGGTACGAGCAGGTCGCCGGGGGGCCGTCGGCTTCCGCGGACTTCTCGATGGGCGTGGTGCACGCGCCGTATCTGCGGGTGCTGGACTCGTTCACCGCGGACGACTATCCGTTGATCCTCGCGGGGCATACGCATGGGGGGCAGTTGTGTGTGCCGTTCTACGGGGCGCTGGTGACCAACTGTGATCTGGATGCGGGGCGGGTGAAGGGGTTGTCGACGCACAGTGCTGGGGGGCGGACTGCGTTCATGCATGTGTCGGCCGGGTGTGGGGCCAATCGGTATACGCCGGTGAGGTTTGCTTGTCCGCCGGAGGTTACGTTGTTGACGTTGGTGGGGCGGGGGTAGGGGCGGGACAGGGGCTGGGGCTGGGAGGCACTGGGCTCGGGGTCGAGGTCGGTGGCTTGGCGGGCACGGCGCTGAGAGGGTCCGGCGGCTCGGGCGGGGCGGCGCTGAGGGACGGCCGGCAGCTTGGCGAGGGCGGGCATATTTTCGTACCGCGCTTCGGGCTGCCGTGTCCCCCACTCAGCTCACCCGGATCGCCCCGTATGCCCGGTTTCCCTAGCTTGGGGGCATGACCGCTCCGATACCCCGGGACATTCCCGATCTGCCGGCGATTCCCCGTACGCACGCGCTGTTCCCCTCGTACGTCTCGCACGTGCCGGCGGCCGCCGTGGTCGCGCCGGTGCGGCGGCCCCTCGCCGCGGTGCTGCGGCTGCTGCTCGCGGGGGCGGCGCTGGGGAGCGTGGGGCTGGCGGTGGCGCTGGGTGAACCCCTCGTCGTACTCAGCCAGTTCTCCGTACAGAGCACGCTGTTGCTGGCGCTGGTGACGGCGGTGTCGGCGCGGCGGGCGTGGACCGCGCGGCGCCCGCTGCCGGGGGCGGTGACGGGGGCGGCGCTCCTCTACACCGTGACCGGCGCCCTGACGTACCACCTGCTGCTCGCGCACAACGCGCAGGCCGCGCCGCTGACCGGGGGGACCGGCGGGTGGCACACGGTCGCGTCCCACCTCCTGCACACGGCGATCCCCGCGGCGGCCGTCCTCGACTGGCTGCTGCTGACGCCGCCGACGCGGATGCGGCTGCGGCAGGCGGCGCCGTGGCTGCTGTACCCGCTGCTCTACCTGGGCTTCACGCTCGTCCGAGGCCACCTTCTCGGAGCGGCCGCGCCCTCCCGCTACCTCTACCCCTTCCTCGACGCGGCCTCCGACGGCTACCGGCACACCCTCGCCAACGCGCTCCTCCTCGGGCTCGCCGTCTACACCCTCGCGCTCCTCCTCACCGCCCTCGACCACATCCGCCCCAACCCCATCCGGCCCCACCCCAAAACCGGATTTCGTCTCCAGGCGCCCGTGGGCTAAAGTTAACGACGTCGCCGCGACAAGCAGGATCTGCAGCGACATCGGGGTGTAGCGCAGCTTGGCAGCGCGCTTCGTTCGGGACGAAGAGGTCGTGGGTTCAAATCCCGCCACCCCGACAGTGTTTGACCAGGTCAGGGCCTGTGCTGAGAGATCAGCACAGGGCCTGATTTGTGTTGCGGGTCTGTTCTGGGAGCCGTTTGGGAGCCGCGCCTCAGAGGACCGACGCCTCCGCCTGCAACCCGGCCACGCTCAAGCAGCCAGATCCTGCACAGAACGGGCTCCGTCCGGCGGGTCGAGGAGCCTGAAGTCGCAGTCTCCCGGGCGTCGTCCCAAACGCTGGACCAGCAGGGAGCCGAGCAGCGCGACCCCAGGGCCGCACACCGGCCCCGCGTCCGTACCGACGTAGAAGATGCCGTCCTCGTCCGGCTCCCGGTCACCTCGGTCGGCGCCGGCAGTCAGCGCGAGAGAAAAGCTCAGAAGGTCGGCGCGTAGCCCCACGGGCAGGTCGCCGCGGAGGAACACCAGCGGGTGCCACATTCCCTCGCTGTCGTAGCCGACGCCGACAACAGCGCCCAGCCCGTCAGGCAAGGGGTGCATCTCCTCGGGGATGTCCTCCACGACGCCCTTCATCTGATCGGCGGTGATCCGCTTCAGCTCCTCCAGGACCTCGTCGTCGCTCCGCCATCCGTCCTTCGGTGCCCAGTTCCCGTCCTCGTAGAGGGCCAGAACGTCGGCGGGCACGTCAGGCGGCTCCCCCAGCTTCAAGTCCGAGGCGTAACCCGGTTCTTCCGCCACCGCTCGTTCGCTCCCCGGCTGCCGCCGGAGTTCCAGGAAGGACGCGGGTCGGTGAAGGTAGCGAGCGAGCAGTGACCGAATACTGACCTCCATGTCCCGCTCGCTCAGACCTGGACTCACCAGCACGCAGATCCGTCCCGAGATGACGGCCAGAACCGCCTGCAGGTCCTGGCGCTCCAGATCCATCTTCACTGCCCGCGCATTCAGCGTGTCCATCAACACGGACAGCTTCAATGCCCAGGCGTCGTACGCCCGCATGACCCCTCGCGTCGCGTCCTCGTCCCGACTGTTCTCGCGTGCGAGATCCACCACCGGCTTCTTCATGATTCTCCCTTTCGCCGTTTCGCTTGATGACTCAGCTTTGGCCCACTTCCAGGGCCCGCAGGCGTAAAGTCATGAAATGCCACTTCGTGTGGGTCAGCTCAGCCATGCTGACCAGCGTCGGCCCGCGATCGGCCGACGATGAGTATTCCCATACAGGTTGTGGTGGGGTGAGGGCAGGCGGTACGACCGTTGCCATGCACCCTTGGTCTCCTCTGAACGACCGGCAGCTCGCACTCCTCACCCGTATCGGCCAGGACAAAGAGCCTGTCACCTCGGATAGCCCCGAACTCGCCGCCACCGCCCGTGCTCTGAGGGACCGCAAGTTGGTCACCATGCCGAGGAAAGGCGGCAAGTGGAAGGCGGACATCACCGACGCGGGACGTTTCTATCTGGAGCATGGGCACCATCCAGACCGCCCGGAACCACTTCCACGCACCTCTCGTCCTGCGACAGCGGGACCCGCGACATCAGCTGCTCCTGGTGAGCAGGACGCCGCTCCTGCACCTGAAGCGAATCCAGCCCCGCAGCGTTCCGTCAAACCCTCACCTCTCTCACCGGCAGCAGTGGGAGCGGCGCTGATCGCACAGGTTCAGGAGGCCGGACGGTTCCTTCGGATTCCCGACCCCAGCGACGAAGAGCGGGCTCGCTACCGCCGGGCCTTCGACGCCGCGCGGCAGTGTGCTCCCGAGGGCTACCACCTGAAGTACAGCGGGCGGGCGAAGGGGGACTTCTTCCTCGGGCTGCTCCGGGTGAGCGGTGAGGACGACACCGAGTGGAACCGGGTCCGGCTGGCGCGCAGTCGTGTGATCACGGACGTCGAGGATGTGCTCGCCGCGGTCGGCAGGGACCACAGCGCCTTCGAGGTCTCCGAGGAGGTTCTGCCGAGGGTGCTCGCGCTGCTCCGGTTGCTTGCCGAGCAGGCTCTCGCTCGGTACGGCGAGATCAAGGTGTCCAAGAAGCGCAGGCAGCCGAGGCCGCTGCTGACCGTCCACGGCAGGACGTACGAGATCGGCTTCCGTGAGCGGCAGAAGCAGGTCCGGTACGTACCCAAGGAACCGGGGCGTCGTACGTACGACTGGCAACGGGTCACCCCGGCCCAGAAGTTCGAGCCGTCCGGTGAACTGGAGATGGTGGTCAGCGAGAACTCGGGCTACGGGTACGGCCACGGCTGGAAGAAGGAGTGGGCCGATACCGCCAAGAAGCCGTTGGAGGAGCAGATCGGCTCGGTCTTCCGGGCGTTGAAGGCGCGGGCGGAGGAACAGGAGCGGGCTCGGCTGGAACGCGAGGCGGAGCAGCGTCGGCTGCGGGAGGAACGGGAGCGGCAGGAGGCGGAGCGGCGTCGGCTGGAAGCGGAGCAGGTGGAGCGGACGCGGCAGAAGTGGGAGGCCGCCGTCGGCGTTGCTTCGATCAAGGCGGTTCGCGCAGTACGGGCCGAGCAGTTCGGCACGGCGCTGGAGCGGTGGCGGGACGCGGGCGAGATCCGGGAGTTCTGCGCCGCTCTGGACGAGGCCGCGGACGCCTCCGAGAACGCCCTCGAAGCCGAGAGGCTGCGGGAGTGGTCGGCCTGGGGGAAGGCGGAGGCGGATCGGCTCGATCCCATCAGGGACGGCAGGGGTCTGGCTGTTCTCAACTTCCACGCGGAGCCGACGGGAGATCAGCTACGGCCGTTCCTCGACGGCTGGCATCCGCAGCGACCGGAGAAGGAGAGAAAGCCCGCCGCCCAGCCGACGCCGCCGGAACCCGATCCGTGGCGCGGTGTCACCGACGCACATCGGGATCAAGGCTGGCGATATGGACGCCCAGGTCGCGCTCAATGGTGGAGGCGATGACACCGTGGCCCCGGTCGCGCAGGGCCTTGGCCGCCTTCTCGACCAGTTCCCCGAGCCGGATGACCTCGGCGCGCAGGGCGACCAGTTCGTCGTAGCGCTCGGCCTTGTCCTCGCCGCACCACGCGCGGACGGTGCTTAGGACGGCCGCCTCCGCGTCCAGCTTCCGGTCGTCCCGACGGCCGTAGTAGTACCGGGAAGGCTGGGCGCGCTCCTGGTCCAGGTTCTGCTGTTTACGGTCCACCTCCGGAAGGATCTCGTCGGCGAGGCGCCCGGCCATGTGGCGGGCGATCCGCTCGGTGACCGGCCATCCGGCCAGGCACGTGCCGTGGCGGTTCTCGTACATCATGGCGTCGGCGCGGAGTTCGGCGGCGTCCATGCCGAGGAGTGGTGCGGTCTCGTCGAGGCGGCTCAGTTCCAGGACGCCCGCGTCCGCCACCGTACGGCGCAGGCGCAGTCTGTTCTTCGGGCGGACGAAGCCGAGGATCATGCGGGCGGCCTCGAACTCCGCGCCTCCCCGGACGTGGCGGGATGCCTCGGCCAGGGCCGACTCCGCCGCGTCGTCCGCGCGGAAGGTGTCGGCCTCCGCCCATGGCGCTACGAGCGAGCCGGAACCGACCCACTCCTGCAAGCCGGTGGCATCGCCTTCGAGGAACCGGACGTGGACGGCGCCGGACCTGCCGGGGCCGCCCACTCGAACGATCTCCACCTCACGGACCGCGCTGCCCAGGTCCTTCGGCCTCACGCGGTATGCCCAGTGCTCGCCAATCTCCATGGGTCTATTGAGCCAGATCTGTCGGACCTGTCGCTGGGCGTTCGCTGGCAGCGACACTTCGCATAGAGCTGGCTCAGCCGTCTTATGGGTTCACCGTTCGCAGCGTGGTGACGTGAGGTAGGGGAAGCGTCAGGCGCGGGTGAGCCAGCGTTGTCGTTCGGTGTCGGTGACGTGGGTTCGTTCGTGGTCGAGTTCGAGTTTGGCGAGGTGGGCGTAGTGGTCGATGACGTCCGTGCCGAAGGCGTTGCGGGCGAGGGTGCTGTCTTCGAAGACGGTGAGGGCGTCGGCGAGGGTGGGGAGGACGGGGATGTGGTGGGTGCGGTAGGAGTTGCCGGTTTCGGGTGGGCCGGGGTCGAGTTTGTGGTCGATGCCGTGGGTGATGGCGGCGAGGGTTGCGGCGAGTGCGAGGTAGGGGTTGGCGTCGGCTCCGGGGACGCGGATTTCGAGGTGGAGGGTGTCGTCGTGGCCGATGACGCGGATGGCGCAGGTGCGGTTGTCGTGGCCCCAGTTGAAGGTGGCGGGGGCGAAGGAGTCGGGGGTGAAGCGTTTGTAGGAGTTGGTGGTGGGGGCGTAGAAGGGGGCGAGTTCGGGGAGGGCGGTGAGGAGGCCGGCGATGGCGTGGCGGGCGGTGTCGGAGAGGTCGCCGTCGGGGGCGTTGAGCTGGGGGGTGTTGTTGGACCAGAGGGAGAGGTGGAGGTGGAGGCCGTTGGCGCGGCCGGTTTCGGGGGCGGCCATGAAGGTGGGGGTCAGGTCGGCGTGGGAGGCGAGGGTGCGGACGGCGTGTTTGAAGAGGAGGTGGTTGTCGCAGGCGTCGCGTGCGGGGCCGTAGGGGAAGGTGACTTCTACCTGGCCGGGGCCTGCTTCGGTCTTGATGGCTTCCACGGGCATTCCGGCTTTGGCGAGGGCGCGTTGGAGGCGGCGGAAGAAGCGGTCGGTGGTGGGGTCGTGGTCGAGGGCGTAGTCGAGGTTCTCGGTGGTGAGGGGGTGGAGAGGAGGGTGGGGGCCGGGGTGGTTGTGGGTGCCTTTGTAGAGGACGAATTCCGTCTCGATGCCGGTCTTGGGGTGCAGGCCGTGGCGGGCGAGGCGGGTGAGCTGGCGGTCGAGGATGTGGCGGGGCGCGATCTCTACGGGGGTTCCCTCAGGGGTCATCGCGTCGGCGAGGACGATCGCTGTGCGGGGCATCCAGGGGATGCGGCGTGCGGTCGTCAGGTCGGGGCGTACGGCGAGGTCCTGGTAGCCGGTGTCCCAGGAGGTGAGGGCGAAGCCGTCGGCGGGGTTCATGTCGACGTCGGTGGCCAGGAGGTAGGCGCACATCTCGGCGCCGTGGGGTGCGATGCGGGTGAGGAAGTGGCGCGCGTCGTAGCGCTTGCCCTTCAGGCGGCCCTGGAGGTCGGGGAGGGCGAGCAGGACCGTGTCGATCTGCCCCGCCTCCACAAGGTCGGCGAGGGGAAGGCCCGCTTCGGGCTTGGGGGCGAGGTGGGTGTTGTTCACGGTGGCCGTCATCAGACGATCTCGCTTTCGTAGGACGACGCCGAGCGGTCGGAGCTGCTGGCCGGGACCTCGTACGAGCTGCCCTGCTTGCGCCACCAGGCCCAGGCCAGGACGAGGACGACGAACAGGGCGACGGGTGCGTAGTTGAAGGTGTCGACGGAGATGGGGTTGGTCTGGGGGAGGCAGAACAGGACGGTCACGAAGACGACCCAGACCACTGCGACCACGCCGACGATCACGCCCCAGCTCCCGAGGTTCCACGGTCCGGGGCGGAAGCGGCGGCGGTTCTTGATCCGCAGGAAGATGGGGATCGCGTAGGCGGGGGTGATGCCGATGACGTTGATGCTGGTGATCGCCGCGTACGCGACCGGGCTGTAGAGGCTGGGCAGGGCGAGGAGCGCGGCGCAGACGACGGCAAGGGCGACGGCTTTGCGCGGGGTTCCGGTCCGGGTGTCGACCTGCCGCCACAGCGCCGAGCCGGGGAGGGCGCCGTCGCGGGAGAACGCGAACACCATCCGGGAGGCGGCGGCGGTCTCGGCGTTGCCGCAGCAGAGCTGGGCGACGATCACGACCAGGAGCAGCAGCTTGGCCCCGGTGAGGCCGAGGGCGTCGAGGAAGATCTGCGCCGGAGGGACCCCGGTCGCGGTGCCGACGGTTCCCGCGTAGTCCTGGATCGCGAAGGTCAGCCCGGCCAGCAGCACGAACCCGGCCAGCCAGGACCAGCCGATCGCGTGGATGATGCCACGCGAGGCGGAGACCTGGGCGTCGGTGGTCTCCTCGCTGAGGTGGGCGGAGGCGTCATATCCGCAGAACGTGTACTGGGCCAGGAGCAGGCCCAGCAGGGCGACGTAGACGGGGCTGGTCCAGCCGGTGTTGTTGACAAACTCCCCGAACACGAACTCTGGCGACTGGTGGTGGGACGGGACGATGGCCAGGGCGCCGACGATGACGAGGACGCCGCCCACGTGCCACCAGACGCTGATGCTGTTGAGGATGCTCACCAGGCGTACGCCGAACCAGTTCAGTGTGAGGTGCAGGGCGAGGATGCACAGGAAGATCACCATGATCTTCCCCGGCGTCGGCTCGAACCCCCACTGGAGGTTCATGAACGCTCCGGTGAACAGGGCGGCGCCGTAGTCGATCCCGGCGATCGCGCCGAGCAGCCCCAGCAGGTTCAACCAGCCGGTGTACCAGCCCCACTTCCGTCCGCCGAGCTGCTCGGCCTGGTAGTACAGGGCGCCCGAGGTCGGGTAGGCGGAGGTGACCTCGGCAAGTCCGGCGCCGACGAACATGACCATGGCGCCGACGGCGACCCAGCCCCACAGCATGACGGCGGGGCCGCCGGTGTTCATGCCGAACCCGTACAGGGTCATGCACCCGGACAGGACGCTGATCACGGAGAAGCTGACCGCGAAGTTCCCGAAGGGGCCCATGCGGCGGGTGAGGACGGGTTCGTATCCCAGTTCCCGCAGGCAGGCGTCATCGGATTTTCGGTGTGAGGCATGGCGGTTGGGACTCACAAGTCCACCTCCAGGGATCGGGGAACAGGATGGTCAGGTTCATGCCAATAGGGATCAGGGGTGGTGCGTGGTGCGGCGTGCGTAGGCGAGGGACTCCGCGCGCGCCCGCAGGAGGAGCGCTTCACCGGGGTCGGGCCCGGTGGTGCGCTCGCACACGGTCGACCAGGGTTCGCGGGAGGCGTAGGGGCCGAGTGCGGCGAACACCTCGGCGGCTTCCTGGTACTTGGCGCCGGCCCACAGGACGTAGGCGAGGAGGTTCAGGTCGGCGATCGACCGCATGGTGGGGGGTGCCCGGTGGAACCAGTTGCGGAACGCGTTGAGGCTGTAGCCGGCATGCGGCTCCTCCAGCCACTGGCGGCGCCACAGAGGGTCCACCTTGATGCGCCGCCGCTGCTCGACGAGCGCGTACGCGGGGAGGAGCAACAGCGGTGAGCCAAGGGGCTGTTGGGAGACGACGCTGCGGCCGAGGTCGAAGACGGCGGCCTGGGAGGCGGTGGGCAGGGCGTTGCGCGCGAGCAGGAACTGCACGATCCGGTGGTATGCCTCGCGGTTGTAGGGGTCGCGCCGGTCGACCTGGTCGAGGATGCCCCACGGGCCGGAGGGGAGCATCAACTCCGGTGCGGGGACGCGGTGTTCGTAGTACTGCTGGCGGGTGTCGACCTGGGCCAGCGCGAGCAGGCACACCCAGGGCACGGGATCGTCCGGTGCCCGGCGGGCCGCCGCCAGGACCTCGCGCCGCGCGTCCGCCTCGAACTCCCAGGTACGGGGGTGGTGTTGGCGGTGTGCGCGCAGGACCCGTTCGACGGCCACCCGCGCGCTCATGAGGTGCGCGTCGTAGTAGTGGGGTTCCTCCCGCAGCCATACGCCGACCACGTCCGACCTCGCGACGGCCACGGCCAGCACCTGCGTACGCGCTGTGCGCAGCGCGCCGTGCGTCCCCGTGGCGAGCAACAGCTCTCGTGCCGTTCTCCAACGACCCGCCTCCAACTCGACGAGGGCCACGCGGAGTTCGTCGTCGTGGCCGGCCGGGTGGTACACGAGGCGCATCAGTGTGCCTTCCCATGATGAGAGCAGCGGGGGCGGCGCGGTGCAACGGGCGGCGGTGCGGGGTGGTGGGAATCGGACGTCGGTGGCATGGGGGACCTCGGGCAGGAGTGGGGGGAAGGGGTTTCAGAGGCGGAGGCCGCTGATCGCGTCCGCGAAGCTCGTCACGAGCTGGCTGATGCTCGGGGCTAGCGACGTGCTCGCGAGGAAGAACCCGAAGAGCACACAGACGGTCGCGGGGCCGGGCTTCACCGTCTTCCCCCGGATCAGGACGAAGACGAGGATTCCGAAGAGCAGCGCGAAGGAGATGCTCAGGGACATCAGGGGGCCGGTTCCCCTGCGGGGCCGCGCTGTTCGGCACGGGCCTGGATCAGCGCGCGGCGCAGGGCCGCGGGAAGGGTCAGCGTTCGCGGGCCGCTCGCAGGGACGTACCAGTGCATCCCCGGCGGCGCCGTGGTCTCGGCGGATGGCACGACGACGTGGCAGTTGGGGCCCAGGGCGACCGTCTCCGGCTCGGTCCAGTCCGCCGCCGTTCCCACGGGGACCAGAAAGTACATCCGGGGCTCCGCGCCCCCGAAGTCCATGATCACCGGCCCGAGAGGCTCGCGGCTCTCGCGCAGGATCTCGACCGCGCGGCGGCCCATGGCTTCCCCGGCACGGACGACGTCCCACCACACGCCCACCGAGCACAGCTCGGACTCTTCCCCGATGGGCATCCAGCGCGGCGGACGGACGCGGGCCGCGGGATTGACGTCGGACATGGAAATGGCCTCCTCACCACTATGTGTGAAGAGACCATTCCATTCAGCGAGTTCGGTGCGCGGACAGATAGTCCGTAGGGTCCGCGCCCCAAGGGCCTTGACAAGTAGTCACGTTGAGCTTAGGCCGGTCCAACTCGCAAACGCAGACAGCTCGTTGGAGGGATGCGACTCGACCCTCAGCAGCGCCGCCGTCGTCTCCCGGACAGACGGGTGGAAGCGGGTGTGATTCGGAGCGACCTTCCTCGCACGCTTGAGATCGGTGAAAGAGCCCGCCCTGTCCCCGGCGACCAGCTTCGCGGACGCCACGTCGATGAAGTGGTGGCTCGACCGCTCTCCGACCGTCGTCACCGGCGGCGCCCACTCGCCGCCAGAAGCCGGGGACCACTCGGTGAGCCGGGCGAGCGCCTGCTCGGTGTCGCCCATGTCGATCATCGCGTGGACCTCGTGGATACGGATGTTCGTCGGCCCGAAGGACATCTCGTACGCCGCCGAGTCCCGGTTCCCCGCGAGCGCCGCCACCTGCTCGGCCTCCCGCAGGTACGCGTCCGCGCGGTCCGCGTTGTTCTCCCGTGCCTCCAGGACCGCCAGTTTCAGCAGCAGCGCGCCGTCGATCGCGAGGGCGTCGTCCGAGTACGAGCGTTCCGGCTGAAGGCGTTCCAACTCCCCGCGCAGTTGCAGGAGTTTGCGGCGCGCGGTGGTGTAGGCGCCCTGGCGGAGCATTGCCCCCGTGACCAGGTAGCCGGCAGTGAACTGCATCAGCGGGTCGTCGGAGCGGTCCGCCGCCCAGCGGACCCGCTCCAGCGCCGTACTCGACAGGTCGTGGTGACCCATCTTGTGCGCGAGGGAGTTCACCGCGCGGTAGACCCGCGCCAGGTGCCAGAACGCCTTGCTGCGTTCCTCGCCCCGGCTGTTGAGGGCCACGTGCGTGAGTTCGGTGATGATCGGCGGGAGCAGGGGGCCCATCGGCGCGTACCGCGCGTCGCGGCGCAGTGTCGTCACCTGGTCGACCTCTGACGCGAGCACGGCGAGGGAACGCGGTGCGATCTCCAGGTCGTCCGGGCTGTCGTAGCAGAGGAGGAGGCGGCGGAGTTCGGGGATGACGGCGTGGACGCGGTCCTCTGCCTCCGGCTCTCCGTAGTACGGCTGGCCGGTCAGTACCTCCGGGCCGAAGCGCAGCGCCTTGGCGAGCGCCAGGATCAGCGACGGTGAAGCCTTCCGGGCGCCGGACTCCAGCTTCTGGATGTAGCTCGGGGAGACCGCGACCTTCTGCGCCAGCTGGGCGGCGGAGAGTTGGCGGGTCTTGCGTGCCGTACGGAGCCGGCGTCCCAGCGTCAGGTTTTCACTCATCGGTGGTTCTTTCCCTTCGCGATGGAGGACTCGAATCAGGGTACGGAAAGGGAGTTGTCCCGCGCCTGTGGTTGCCGAGCGTTAACGGGATCGACAGCGCGGCGCCTTGAACGCGGAGGCTGTGGATGCCGGGGTGAGGGCTCGCATCGCGTGTTCGTGAAGAGGCTAAATCGGCGTTATTTATGTGAAATAGGTCAGTTTTGAGGTGAGTTCGCGCGCCGGTCGTCAAGGGCTTGCTGGAAAGCGCCTACGGACAGATTGTCTGCATCTCCGGTCCATCATGGCTGTCGCTGAGACCCATTCAGCTACGCAGCGTGGTGGATGTAGGTGCAGTGGCCGGTGCGGGTGAAGCCAGTTTTCGCCAAGACCCGTGCCGATGCGTGGTTGTCGGGGTGGTGTTTGGCGGTGACCGAGGTCAGGCGGACAGTCCTGAACGCGAAGTCGAGTACGAGGGCCACCGCTGCGGTCGCGTGGCCGTGGCCCCAGGTGTCGTCGCGCAGGATGTAGCTCAAGGCGGCGGTCGTCCCCTCGACACGGAGTTTGACCACGCCGATCAGATCACCGGCGTGGTCGATGCCGAAGCAGTACAACGTCCTTGGGATCGCGCGCTGTTCGGCTGCGTAGGCGGTCAGCCACGCGATGGCCGAGGCGCCGGTCATGGCGGGCCTGGGCAGGTGGCGTACGGAGGGTTCGCTGTAGATGCGCTGGAGGGCGGGTACGTCGTCCGGGTGCAGTTCGCGGAGCGAGATCACGGCTCGACGGCGTACAGGATCTGCGCCAACTCGGCTGCTGTGGGCCGGTGTTCGGGAGGCGCGGTGAGGATGGGACGTAGAGCGTTGTGGAACTCGGGCCAGGTGGCCGGGGACAAGGGGATGCCTCCGGTGGCGATGGCGTCGCGGATGCCGTCCTGGCCCACGGCCTGGCGGTCGATGCCGGCGGCCTCGTAGTCGAGGGGCCAGGCTCCCGTCGCGCAGGTCCACAGCGCGCCCGCCAGCGCGTACACGTCATTGTGCCGGGTGGCCAGGACGGGTTGCTTGTCGCGTGCGGCGAGGGCGAGTTCGGGGGCCATCAGGTGGACGATGCCTCCGCGGTAGCCGTCGACCGGGCCGTGGGTTTCGGCGCGGGACCAGGCGAAGTCGATGAGGCGGACGCCGTCGGGGGTGTGGATGCCGTGGGCGGGCTGGAGGTCGGCGTGGACCCAGCCGGAGGCGTGTAGGTCAGCGACGGCCCGGCACAACTCGACGGCCGCGCGGAGGGCCGGTGCGCGGTCGCCGTCACCCGCTCGTACCGCCGTGAAGGTCTTCCAGGTCGAGGGGCCGTCGTACCAGGACGTGACGAGCCACGCCCCGCCGTCGTACCCGCCGGCGGTCACCTTGTGGCCGGGCAGGGCCGTCAGCATCGCCGCTTCCCTGACCGTGACGCTCACGCCGTCGTCGTAGCCGGTCTTCACCGCGACCGTGCCGGTGGGGCCGGTGGCCTTCCAGACCGCCGAGCCCCGCCGGTTCGTCAGCTCCTTCAGCTCTACGGGGCCTCCGCAGGCGGTTTCCGCGGCGGCGCGGGCCTCTGGGGGACAGGGAGGGAACGCGACCATGCTTTTACCGCCTGCCAGTTATGAGGGAGTTGGGCTTGGGCTTGGGCGAAGACGTCCCGTCCATCGTCCACCGCGTCCGCGAGCGCGTCCGCGAGTTCGGGCGTGTCCGCGAGGAAACGGGGGTCCCGGACGCGGACGGCCGGGCGGACCGGGAGGAACGAGTACGGCGGAGGCGGGATCGGCAGGTCCTCGCGGTCGAGCCGTTCTTCACCGTGGTGGAACTTGCCGATCATGAGGCCGACCGGGGCGTAGAGGTGCTTCAGCGCCCAGTGCGGCCAGTCCAGGAGACGGCCCGTGTCTCCGAGGAGGACGACGTTCTCGCACACCAGCGCGCCGTGCGGGCGGCCTGCGAGGGGGCGGACCCACTCCGCCGCCTGGACACCCGCGTGGAACAGCCCCGCTTCGACGAACTCGCTGTCACCGCTTGCGACTTCGTAGACCGTCCAGGTCGTCAGGCCGCGGCGTACGGACGGTGCGAGGTAGGGGCAGTGCGCCGACACCGCGTCCACGTACCCCGCGATGTCCACCGTTCGGGGCTCGGGCGTCTGCGCCTCGACGAGGCGGAGCGCCCCGGCGGGGGTCCGGGGCGCTCCTGTTCGTGGGCCGGTCGTCATCCGGCGGTGGGTGGTACGACGTCGTCGCTGGGGAGAGGGGTGCAGTCCCACTCCGCCCACACCTCGCCGGTCTCCCGGTAGCGCGTGAGCGCCTGCTCGTTCAGTACGCCGTCGGCGTCGGTGAACCACACCTCCGGCAGCGGGCCGAACATCTCCTCGTACGCGTCGACCCACGAGACCCTGCCGAAGCCGGTGTTCTCGACGTGGTTGACCAGCCGGCCCGCGTGCTCGGCGCAGAACGCCGCGTACTCGGGGTCGTTCAGGAGGAGGTGCCACTCCGCGTCGACGGCGGCCGAGAACATCTCGGGTACGGGCTGATCGGTGGCGAACTGCCGGGCCGAGACCTCGAAGAACCTGCCCAGCTCGGTCCTCGCGGGGGTTTCCACAGAAAGCACGCCGGACTCCTTTTCGTCTGACTGGATAGGGGTGCCGGGAACCGCTCGTGGGGGTTCCCGGCACTCGGCGGTGTGAACGTGGTGACGGTCTTCCGGATGGCTCGCGGCGCCGCCCGGAAGATCGCCACCCCGCCGGCCAGGAACCTTTCCAGTCTGCGAGGGCGGGTGCGCGGACAAGTTGTCCGTAGCGTTCAGGCGCGGGGAGCCTTGACAGGTGAGTGAAGTGCTCAACTTACTTATTAGTAAAGGGAGTTGAGTCACTATCACAAGAAGGCGCTCCTCGCGGTGAATCGCACGAGAAGCACGCGGACAGTCTGTCCGTTCACGGGCGGTGTCCGGTGGGAGTCTCTCTGCACGGCCACGCAGGGCGGCATGGTTGGGGACTACGCGGCCCTGCGTGGTTGATGGGCTCATCCAGGGGTTCTCGGGTTCCGCTCCGGAGCGCTTGTTCCGGCCCCGGTGATCCCGGGTCGATGACAAGCTGAAAGTCCGTCATATCGCTTGTCTGGAAGGCGAAAGGGAAACGATGGCCCAGGATCAGGAACAGCCGGTGGAGCGCACTCTCGTACTGCTGAAGCCGGATGCGTTGGTGCGCGGATTCGCAGGAAAGATCATTTCCCGGTTCGAGGACGCGGCGTTGAAGATCGTCGGCGTCAAGATGAAGCAGATGGACGCCGAGTTCACGCGCAAGCACTACTTCGACCTCGAAGAGCGGCTCGGCGCCGAGGTCTACAACCTCACAGCGACGTTCATGCAGCAGAGCCCGGTCATCGCGCTCGTGCTGGAGGGCGCGGACGCGGTGGCCACCGTCCGGAAGATCGTCGGCAGCACGTACCCCAACGAGGCCCCCGCCGGCACGATCCGCGGCGACTTCTCCCACTACAGCCGGGCCGCGAGCGTGGCCTCCGGCAAGGCGGTCGCCAACCTCGTGCACGCCTCGGGGAACAAGGAGGAGGCGGAGATGGAGGTGGGCCTGTGGTTCGAGAAGGACGAGCTGCACGACTACCGCACTCTCGCCGAACTCTTCACCTACTGACGGCCGTTCACGTCACCGGCGTGCCGTCGCCGCGTTGAACACCACCACGTGAAAGAGGGCACCATGACCGGCGAAACCCGCGTCGCCTCCGTCGGGGAACTGGAGAGCTGCTTCCAGCGGGAGATCGGCACCGACCGTTGGGCGGCGGCCGAGACCGCGTACGCGCTGGCCGTCCGGTACCGCGACGCCACCGAGTGGAACACCTCGCGCGCGTGGGTGCAGCAGTGCCTGCGCCTGCTGGAGGGGTTCCCGAGCGACTCCCTGGAGCAGGTCGCCACCCGGCGCGTGTCGGTGGGCGGAGTACTGCTCCCGAACTACCTGCACGACGGCGTCGTACGGGACCGGTTCGGCGACGTCGCCTGACGGCCCTTCATCGGCGGCGTGGGCATTGCCTGCGCCGCCCCATCTGAACACCACGATCCTGCCGGACCCCACCCCTGGGCGCTCCGGGCGGATCACCCATGCCCGAAACAAGGAGGTTTCCGTGCCTGTCGAGATCGAGATGCGTGCCCGTTTCAGCCAGGAGGTACACGACCGGCTGGTCGCGCGTCTGGAACGGGACGGTGAGGACCTCGGCCAGGACGACAAGTACATCTACTTCTACGTCCTGCCCGACCGGCTGCTGAAGGTCACCGACAACATCACCACCACCACCGCGAAGATCACCCTCAAGGACGGGAAGATAGGCCAGGGTTCGGCTTTCCCGGAGACCGAGATCGCCATCGCGCACGACGACGTCCCCGCCGCTGTCCGGATCTTCAACACGCTCGGTTTCGAGAGCACGATGCACGAGGCGTACAACGCGCGCCGAAACTTCCGCTTCGGCGAGGTCGAGATCGCCGTGAAGTGGAGCGAGGCGTGGGGGTACCACGCGGAGTTCGAAGTGCTCCTCGACGAGGAGCCGAGCCCCGCCGAGGTGGTGACGGCGCACGAGCGCATCGCGGCGGTCGCCCGCGAGCTGGGCGTCATCCTGATGAGTGAGAGCGAACTCGCCCAGTTCACAGCCGCGTTCGAATCGGCGCGGTCCGCCTCCGAGTCGTGATGAGTACGACTCCGAGCCTTGTGGAACTGGCGGCGCGCAAGGAGCTTCCCCGGCACCAGTTCACCGACGCCGAGACGGTGCAGTGGATCGCGGAACACCGGCCCGATGAACTCGACGACAGGGCACCGCGGCTGAGTTCCGTCGCCCGGCGCCTCCTGGTGCGCACCGCGATGCCGACGGCGTGGCTCGCGGAACCCCGGCTCCACGATTCCCTGCACGGTGTGCGGCACGGGATGCGCACTGCCGCGCTGGCCGCGCTCCTCGCCGAGGCCGCCGGTCTCGGTGAGGCGGACGTCGCCACGGTCATCGTCGCCGCCGCCGTCCACGACTGCCGGCGCCTCCACGACCAGGACGACCGGGGACACGGTGCGCGTGCCGCGCGCTGGCTGACCGTGAACGCCGAGGACGTGTGGGGGCGCTTCCGGCTGGAGATGCCTCCGGCGGCCGTGCGGCAGGCGGCCGTCTCGGTGCGGCTGCACGAGGTGCCGTACCCGGACTTCACGCCGGACGACGAGATGGACTACGCGGCGGCTCGGGTGGTCACCGACGTGGTGAAGGCGGCCGACGCGCTCGACCGGTACCGCCTGCCGAAACTCACGTGGTGGCCCGACGCCCGGCACGTGCGCGTGGACGCGTTCGAGGAGTTGAAGGCCGTCGCCTTCGACCTCGTGCTGTGGTCCGAGGCCGATCACGTGGCGGGGACGGACAGCACGTCCGCCGTCCTGAAGGCGTTCGCTCGGCGGGAGTTGATCTGATGGATTTCCTCGACGCGTACCACTTATGGGCCGACGCCCACGAGTTCTACGGCGCGTCCGTCCTCCCCGGCGCTGCCGAGAGCGTCGGGTGGGAGGCGCGTCTGGCCGAAGAGGCCCCCAACGGCGCCCTGTTGCACAACAACGCGCTCTTCGACGCGCTCACCAACAACACCACCCTGCATCTCCTGCACGTCACGCACGCGCTGGAGGAGATCAGCGAACACGGGGTCCTCTACCCCTCGGGCGGATGTCTGGTCGGCAGCATCTACTGCGCCCCGCTCACCCCCACCGGCAACGGCCTGCGGATGCACAACCTCGCCGCGTACGTCCTCAACCGCGAGGCCCCGGCATTCCTCAGACGCATCGGACGGCCCGGCGCGACGCCGACTCCGCTCGTCTTCGAGATCGACGTACCGCACCAGGCGTACCGCGGACTCGCCGGCATCGACTACCTGCGGCTCGGCGCGATCCACCTGAGGATCTACAGCCTCCTCGAATACCTCCTCTCCAAGACCGAACGCCATCAGCTCCGCGAGACGGTCACCAGCCGGACGAAGAACTCCGCCGGGTTCCTCGCGCTCGCCTCCGCGATCGCCCACGGGCAGACCACCGTCGACCCCGAGCTGTTCCTGCAACTGCTCGACTCGGCGATCCCGCGCCTGCCGATCCTGGGGTACGTGTACTTCGAGGCGCTCGCCGAGTACCTGATGTTGTACTCCACCAGTGCTGAGACCCAACGGCTCGCGGAGCTCGGGGAGTTCAACAACCAGCTCTACAAGGACCTGATCTTCTCCTCCGAGTTGGCCATGGCCGGCACCTTCGACCTCGCCAAGTTCCGTCCCCCGCCCGCCCGTTTCGACACCCTCCTCGCGCAGGTCGACCCGAGCCTCGACCCCCAGCACGCCCGGCGCCATCTCACCGAACGCGTCAGCCACCTCATCGCCGCCCGCCTCTTCACCCCCGGCCAGACCCCGGAGGAATGGCGGCACACCCGCTGGGAGTTCAACAGCCTCGCCACTCACCTCGGCCCCCTCCTGGGCCACCTCATCCACCGCGAACTGCGCACCTTCGGCCGCTACCCCCACTTCTACTTCTACTTCGACCAGCACAAGGCGCTCCAGGCGTGGAACTACTGGAACCACATGGACATCCTCACGCCGTTCAACGGGACGATCCCCAAAGGGGAGATCGGCATCAACCCGGCCTACCCGGACCTCGCCTACCGCGTCTGGCGGGCAGAACAGGACGACGCCGGACACCTCCACCCCGTCCAGCAGCTCGACCTCACGATCGCGCCGCGCCTCGTCGACATCAAACACACCCTCATGCGCAACAGCCGCAGCCTGTCCCGGACTTGAGCCGCAAGGAGAACCTCGACATGACCCCTGACACCGTGTCGCAGCAGATCACCGAGCTGCTCGCACAGCCGACGACCACCCACGGCCTGGCCCGCGCGCTGCGCGCCGCCCTCAAGGAACTCGACGTCCACCGCACCCACACCGCCGCGCTGAACGTGTGGCCCGAGGGGCGGATCGACGACACCCCCCGCAAGGTCCAGATCGGCGGCGGGGCTCATCGGATCGACGGCTACTTCAACATCGACGTGGTTTCCCCGGCCGACCTCCTGTGGGACGTCCGCGAGTGGATACCCCTCCACGACAACTCCGTTGAGGATCTGTTCTCCGAACACTTCCTGGAACACATCGACTACCCGAACTCCGCCAAGCACTACGCCCGCGAGGCCCACCGCGTCCTCGCCCCCGGCGGGCGTGCCGTCACCGGCGTCCCCGACGCCGGCTTCGTCCTCTCCCGCTACCCGTCCGGCGACGCGGACACCCGCACGATGATCAAGAAGTGGTACGGCAGGCGCGACTGCCTCGACCACATCAACACCCAACTCGACCTGATCAACTACGTGTTCCGCGACCAGGACGACGACCCCGTCTACCACCCGCACTACTGGGCCTACGACCACGACAAACTCGTCCAGCTCTTCACCGAGGCCGGATTCACGACGGTCGAGCCCTGGCCGTTCGACCCGAGCATCGCCAACCCCAAGCGGGAATGGGCCAGCGTGTACGTGGTCGCCACCAAGTAGCCAACGAGGGGCGGAGGGCTGGTCAGGCCCGGGACGGGTTCTCGGCCAGCCACGCGCCGAGTGCGGCCACGACGGACGTCGACCGCCACTCCGCGAACACCCGCTCCTGCTCGGCGTCCGGGAGCGCCGCGAGCGTCGCCGTGGCGCCCTCCGGGACGAAGATCGACCACAGGTCGGACCAGGAACGCTCACCGCTGCCCCGGTCCGGCGTCTTTGCGATGGTGCCGGGTTTGCGGGAGTCGTCGGCGAAGGTGTGCAGCGCGCCTTCCGCATCGATGTACACCGCCGCACTCGCGAACCTGCACGCCCGCGTCGCCGTACGCTCCGCGAGGTGCGTGAACCCCTCGGGACCGAACGCCTCCAACGCCTGCTTCACCATCGGGCCCGGCCAGCCGCCGAACTCCTCGATGTAGAAACCCGAGTCCTCCACGAACAACGGCTGCCCGAGAAGCGTGAACGCCTGGCGGGCCTTGTGCTGCGCGATCTCCGCTACGGACGTCGTCTGGATCTCGTCCAGGTCCAGGGGCACTTGCTCGACCTCGATTTTCCAGGGGGCGAGGTGTTCTTGGGCTGTGCGGAACTTGCCGGGGTTTCCTGTGCACATGGCCACCTTGATGCGGGGCATTGGCGAACTGTCTCCTCTGGGTCGTCGTCGCGGACCGGAAACGGAGGGGACACGATGTCAGTTGAGCCGCGCCGAGTGCATCTTCGGCAGGTGAAGTGCGCCGCTGAGAATCACGGTCTGCGCAGCGGTCTTTTCAGGCAGCTCGGTATGGGGTGCCGACGCCCGCCGAGTTGACGGGAAGTGTCGTCTGGGTCTGGCGGACAGTACTCCGCGCGGCGGTTGTGCTGTCACCGGCTGACGGCATCGGGCCGTCAGCCTGACTGTCCAAGTCGTCGGCCACGGGTTTCGCCACAACCTCGAACCACGTCATCTTGCCTCGGGGGACCAGCCGTGTTCCCCAGGCATCCGCCATTGTGTCGACGAGGAGGAGTCCCCGGCCACCCTCGTCGTCGAGTCCCGCCTCCACTGCGCTCGGCAACGAGACGTCGGTGTCCGTGACTTCGACACGAATGCGCGCACCAGCTCGAACCACCGCAACGTCGCACGGCGCCTTCGAGTGCAGGACGGCGTTGGCGATCACCTCGCCGGCCAGCAACTCGACGGTGTGCAGCGTGTCGTCCGGTACGGGAAGAGCCGACTCCCTGACCAGAGCGACCACATGGCGGCGCGCGTCCGGAACAGCTTCGACGGCAGCCGGCACTGTGAATTCGTACACCGGACGACCGGGATCGCGACGTGCCATGACGTCATCCTCACCTTGGAAGGGGCTTCGGAGGAATGAAGCCTTCCATCCCGCAGGGGACGTGGGAGGACAGGCTGTCCGTAGGCAGTCGAGGGCAAGTGCCTTGACGAGGCTGGGGCTTGTGGTACTCACCGCAGGTGATCAAGTCGGAGGGGGTACTCGCAGCCCACGAGAGAAAGGCGTACCCCCTCATCATCTAGGCAACCGCGTGCGCAGCAAGCCTCCGCGATCGCAGAAGCTCGTTGAGCACGCGCACCGGCGAAGTGGAGCACATCGCCAAGCGCGCGTCGAGCGCCGTCTCCCACTGCTCGGTCAGCGCGAGCATGAGGCGCTTGCGCATCCCGGGGGTGACGTGGGCGTAACGCGCCGAGACGGAGCCGTCGATGTGGCCCATGCGGTCGTCCATGAGGACCTTCGGGGTGCCGAGGTCCTCCATCACGGTCCGGTGGGTGTGCCGGAGACCGTGAGGGGTGAGGCCCTTGGCGATCGGGAGCCAGCAGGCGTCGGCCCGGTCGGCGGCCCCGCGGCCTCGGGCCGGGACGCCGGGCCAGGGCTCGGCCAGCAGGGGGACGGGGCGTGCCTCCTGCGGTGCCTTCTTCGGGTACCAGCCGGAGACCGCAGGAGCGAACAGCCACGTCGCGAAGCCGTTGCGGCGCCAGTGCGCCGCATGCTCCGGGATCACGCCGCCTCGCACGAAACCCAGGTCCGCAATGGCCTGTTCCACCCTCAGCCGCTTGGTCTCGGTGACGCGGTCGGGGTGGTTGAGGACGTTGGACACCGTGCCCGTGGAGACTTCGGCACGGCGTGCGACGTCGACGAGTTTCGCGCCTTGGTGGCCGCCGGTCCGCGCGGCTCCCTGGCCGCGGAAGACGTAGGTCTTGCCGTGGCACGGGCAGGGCTTCGGCTTCGTACGGGCAACGTGGTCGACCACCAGGGCCGACAGCCAGTCCGTCGCGTCGATGGTGCGGTAACTGTCGTCCTTGGGCGGGCAGCGCACGCACTCGCCCGTGTCGAGCTCGTACAGCTGCCACTCGACACGGACGGAGCCAAGGCGGGCGAACTCCGTCTCCAAGCCGACGATCTCGCCCCAGCGCATGCCGGTGTACCCCTTGAGGACGACGGCGACGAACTCGTCGTCACGGCCGGAGAGCAGGGCGGCTCGCTCGGCGGTCAGCAGGATGCCGAGGGCGTCCGTGACGACCTTCTCCGGGCCACGTGAGCGGGAGCGGCCGGCGCGTTTGCCTCGGCCGCGTCGTCGTGCCGCCGGGTTGGAGGTGATCAGGCCCTCGTCGATCGCGTCCTCAAGGATGAGGTGGAGCGTCGAGCGCCAGGTCTTGACACTGGAGAGGGCGTAGAGGGCCTTCTCCCTCTTCTCCCACAGGTCGATGTCCGTGCGCAGGATGCCGGCGAGCGCCTTGTCCTCGAAGGCCGGGAGCAGGTGCTCCTCGATGTGACGCCTGTAGTTCTGCATCGTCGAGGCCGCCAGGTCCTGGGCGGCGTACCAGCGGTTCGCGTACTCGCCGAAGGTCTCCTGGCCGAGCGCCGGGTCGCGCCAGTCGCCACGCCGGTACTTGTTCTCGGCCTCGCTCGCGGCGCGCTGGGCCTCGCCCTTGGTCGCGAACCGGATCGCCTTGCCGTTCTCGTCGACAACCGTGAGGTGCTTGCCGGGAGCCGTCTTGTACCGGCCGCGCCAGTAGTTTCCCCGCTTCTCCGCGAAGCCCAACTTCCCTCTTCCTTCTTGGCTCTTGGGCGGTGGCTGGGTGGGGTGCTCGCTACAAGGCGGTCTCGTACTGGGTTCGGCGCGGCGGCCTGGCCTTCAGACGTCCCGTCGTCCCGGCGGTCACCGGCCGAAGCTCCGGGGTGGCACGAGTGCGTACGGCCGGGGGACTTGTCACCGGCGCATTGCTGCGGGGGCGCTTCGGGTGCTCTTCGTGGAGGCGGACGATCTCGGCGAGGTGCGCGGCGGTGAAGCGGTAGGCGCGGCCGACGCGGGTGTGCGGGATGAGGCTGCGCCGGGCGCGGTCCTTGACCCACCAGGCGGAGCAGCCGAGGGCTTCTGCGATCTCCTCGGGTCGGTAGAGGCGGGGCAGGGGGGCTCCGCGCTCAAGGGGAGGGAAGCGGCGTACAAGGGCAGGGGGTATCTCGGGGTCGTGCAAGAAGAGCGGGTCCTCTTTCGGTGGGGTGCCTGTGCGGGCAGCGGTGCCGGGCGGGCTTCGTCGCGTGGTGGCGTGCGGGGTGAGGCGCGGAGGGCCTGCGTCAGGGCGACGAGTTCGTGGATGCCGTGCGCGGCGTCAAGCGGGTTCGGCACGGAAGTTCTCGACGGTCCGCATTCCGGCCGAAGCGATTTCCAGGAATCGGTTTTCCATACCCATATTGATAGCCCTGACTCGCCCGTTTGGTGAACCGGCGATCGTCGGCTATGTTGCGCTCGCTCCGCCGATGGGAGTTGCTACCGGGCCACCTTCCAAGCATGAGGAATGAGAGGCGTCGATCCGTCGGACAGACACTCTGACGTGGCATGTTGTGTTGTAGCTTGCCTTCCGAGGAAGGTCAAAGCCTTCTCGATGTGATCCTTCTGGCTCGGCCTTGCGGGCAACCGATTTCGGCGACCGGCAGTCCGGGATTACGATTTACAGAATGCCCAGGGGTACGCGTTCGCCGTCAGCTTCCTGGGTTCTCCGAAGAAACTCTGGACTTCTGCGGTATTGATGTGGCTTTCTTGGCTGGGCGAAGCCATCAGCCCCCTCAGGCTTGGGCTGTACCGCCCCCTCTCCCCCGCGCACCGCCCGGCAAGGGCGCCGCATCTCCACCTGCCCTCCGAACCCAGGAGCCGCCGAACCATGAGCCTCGACGCCCGCGAGTGGGTGTGGGACCACAGCCGAAGCAAGGGCACCGCCCGCATGGTGCTCGCGTTGATCGCCGACCGGTGCCGGGACGGGAGCTGCGTCGCGTACGCCTCCGTGCCCACCCTGATGAAACGAGCTAACGCCTCCCGTACCGCCGTACGCGACGCCCTGGCCAAGCTGATCGCCGACGGCGAGCTGGTGGCACTCGGCGATCGCAAAGGGCCGCGGGGACAGACGTACTACCACCTACCGGAAGCCGCCCGGTTCCTCGCGGAACGCAGCGCCGGAGGGGACCGGAAACCGGCCTCCGGGGTATCGGAATCCAACCCCGTCGCCCCCTTCGAGGAGGGACCGGAAGCCGACCCCGGGCAACGGAATCCGAGCCCCGGAGAGGACAGATTCCGACCCGGCACAGGTGCGGAATCCGACCCCCAGAACGGTAGAGAACTGAAAGTGAACGGTAAGAGCAGCAGCTCTGCACCGCTCATCCCCGCCGATCGATGGCGGATCGACGACGGCACCCGAGCCTGGCTCCAGAGCCACGGCCACCTCGACCGACTCGGTGAGGACGCCCTGCACTCCACCGACAGGAAGTGGCGCTCCTATCGGGCCGCCTGGGGGCCGCGCACAGCCGCCGCGTGGACGGCCGACTGGCGCGCGTGGATCGCCCGAGAGCGCACCCCTGCCCCCGACCGCCCGAACCTGCCTGGTGGCACCCCCGCCCCGCCCGCCCACATGACGCGCGCCGAGGCGCACATGGCCGCTCTGCTCGCCGCCATCGACAAGCCGACCCGAACGGAGTGACCCGCCCTTTGGACCGACGCGAAATCGCCGCCGCCCTGGCCTACATCGGCCGTCTTGACCCCCGCACCATCCGCACCATCACCGGCGAGGCCAGTGCCCAGGTCGACCAGTGGCAGGAGCTGCTCGACGACGTGCCCTTCGCCACCGGCCACGGCTGGGACGTCCGCGAGGCGATACGGTCCCACATCCTCGACTCGCCGTACCCGATCCTGCCCGTGGACATCGCCCGCCGATGGCACACCCACCGACGCGACCGCCTCGACCGGCACACCGACCCCACCCCCGCCGTCGACCCCGACGATCCGGCCGCCTGGCGAGCCGAGCTGCTCCGCACCCGCAAGGCCGTCGCGGTCGGCACGGCCCCGCCGTCCACGCACCGGCAGATCACCGGCGGTGGACCGCCTCGCGACGTCGAGGAGCGGCTGCGCGAAGTCGGGTCGTGCATTCCGCCGGCCGTACGAGCCGAGCTGACCCGCTACCGTCCAGCCCTCGCCGCACGCGAGGTCGCCGACCCCAGCGGCGCCCCTGACGCACTCGGCGTCCGATGCGAGTGGTGCCACGCGCCTGTGGGCGTCCCGTGCCGCCGGAGAAAGACGGGGCCGGACGGCGCGGTCCGGGGCAGTGCCGTACGAGCGGTCCCCCACCCGTCGCGCGTCGACCGCGCCGCCGCGCTGCCGGCCGTGTGACGCGGCCTGGGCTCAGTCCTCACCGCAGCTTCCTACGCCGGTCCCGGACCGGTCTTGTCCGGCGGACAAAGGCGTTCCGATGGGCGTCTCGGGGACCGCGTTCCGGGGACCGAGAGCGCGATGTCAGGGGACCGGACCCCGGGTCCCGGTAGCCCACTTCCGGGGACCGACACGTACGGAAACGTCACGCGGCGGAACCGGGGACCGAGACGGCACGGAACCGGGGACCGCACGGGACCATTCCTCTGGAAACCGCAGCTCAGGCGGGCTGTCAGGTCGGTCCCCGAAGCGTCCCCGACGGCGGGGACCGACGCCTCGTCGGCGCACGCGGTCCGGGACCGGTCCCGGACAACAGCGGGACGGTCCCGCTGACGACATGTCACGGGGACCGTTCCGCTGACGACATGTCCTGGGGACCGGTCCCGGACAAACGTCGTGTCCCGGTCCCGGACCGTCCGGGACCGTGCACAGCCGCCGGGCTGTGGGGACCGGTCCCCACGTTCCTGCTTCGAACGCAGCTCTCAGCCCGACAGCTACGCCCCGACACCCCTTCCCGAACCGCATCCCGCAGCAGCGGAGAGCCCTCGGCTATGCCCCATCCCTCGCCGGGCAGCTTCTCGGCGGCCCAGCTTTCCGCCCTCACACCTCGGAGAACCACACGTGCGCGAACGACACCCTGACCACCTCTGCACCCGTCAGCAGGAGATGCCGACCACCCCGACCACCAGCGGAGCAAGCAATGGCGATGGACCGTCCACCGGCCGTTCCATCGCAGTCCCCTCCGCCCCAGGGGTGACGGAGGGGACACTCCGGCGCGAGGGCGCACCGGAGCGGGAGGGGATGGGCGATGCCACTGCCGCCGAGCAGCGGCCAGCCGTCGTACGCGCTGCCGACGAAGCCGCGCTCCACCGCGTCGCCCGTCGTCGAGAACGCGATGCCGAACGCCGAGAGAAGCGTGTCGACGTGCGATACAGCGTCGACGAGAAGGCCGAGATCCTCGCCAAGGCCAAGGCACTGGGGATCACCGGCGCGCACCTGGTCGGCGCGGTCGTCATGGCGTTCGTCAGCGGCGAGACGCACCTACCCGACCAGCGCACGGTCTACGACGACGTGATCGACGAGTTCGCCGCCCTGCGCACGCAGATCGCCCGGATCGGCACCAACGTCAACCAGATTGCCCACCGCCTCAACTCCGGCGGCCATCCACACCCTGTGGACACCGCCGTTCTGGAGCGGGCCGACCGCGTCCTGGCCACCGCCCGGAACGCGGTGAAGGCCGTGGACGAGGCCGCTTTCCACGCTGCCGAGCGGAAAACGCGCCGGACGTGATCGCGAACATCGTCAAGCCGGGCAGCAACACCCGTGGCGTGCTGATCTACCTGTTCGGGCCGGGCAGGGCGACCGTGCACACCGACCAGCACATCGTCGCCTCCTGGGACGGCTTCGCCCCGGACCCCGGCCCCGAAGACAGTCTCGGTCACAGGGAGCGGATGAACCAGCTCGTCAAGGCCCTCGACCTGCGGGTCGAACAGGCCGGCGACCGGGCCCCGGAGGGACACGTGTGGCACTGCTCCCTCCGCACAGCGCCCGAGGACCGCACCCTGACCGACGCCGAGTGGGCCACCATCGCCCGCCGCGTCCTGCACGCCACCGGCATCGCCCCGGACGGTGATCCGGACGGCTGCCGCTGGATCGCCGTACGCCACGCGGACGACCACATCCACATCGTCGCCACCAAGATGCGCGGAGACCTGCGCCCACCGCGCAACTGGAACGACTACCACCGCGCCATGACCGAACTCACTCGGATCGAGACCGACTTCGGCCTCCACCAGGTCAACCGCGACCGCGACGCCTGGCCGGCCGCCAAACGGCCCACGCGGGCGGAGACCGAGAAAGCCGCCCGCAACGGACGCGACCGGGCCGTGCGCGAACAGCTGCGCCTCACCGTGCGCACCGCGCTCTCCCACGCCCACACCGTGGAAGAGTTCCTCAACCTGCTCGCCGACGCCGGTCTACAGGTCGAAACCCGCACCCTGCCCTCCGGCGACCTCCAGGGCTACAAGGTCGCCCTCCCCGACGACACCAACTCCGACTCCGAGCCTGTCTGGTACTCCGGCTCCAGCCTCGCCACCGACCTGTCCCTGCCCCAGATCCAACAGCGACTCGCCACCGTCGAACCCTCGCGGATCGAGCACCGCCCCAACCCGTGGCACCAGGCCACCGCCGGCATCGAGCGCATCCCCCACCACCTCGCCCAGAACGATCCGGCGACAGCCTCGGCGCACCTGGTGGCGTTCGGAGAGTTCCTCTATGCTCTGCCCGCCTTCGCTCCCGCCCACCTGCGTGCCGAGCTGCGCAAGGCGGCCATCGCGTTCGAGTGCGCGGTCAACACCCGTGCCCACGTGGACCATCACCACGCGGGCACGCTGCGCGGCGCCCTGAAGACCCTGCGCCACCACCCCGCCGACGACAGCCTCGTGGCCATGCTCGTAGACGCCGCTATCCTCGCGGTCGTCGCCGTGCGCCTCAGGAACGCTTTGGAACATCACGACCAGCGGGTGGCCGCAGCCCAGCAGACCCTGCACCATCTCCAAGCCGCGTACGGGCGGGCCGCGTCGACCCCGCTGTCGCGGCTCGCCGAACGAAGGCCGCCGGTCGACGTCAGGCGCCGATACGCCGAGCACCTGCGCAAGGCCGTGCCCTCCCATGCCGAGCAGATCCTCGCGGAGGCCAGCTGGGACGCGCTGACGACGGTCCTCGTGGATGCCGAACGCGCAGGCCATAACCCCGCTTCACTACTCCGGCAGGCAGCGGGGCAACGTCCGCTGGACGATGCCCGCTCGCCGACAGAAGTGCTCACCTGGCGCGTCCAGCGGCTCGGGGCACGCCATGTGCCCAGTGCTCGCGCACGTACGGCACAAGCCCGCAGCACCACTGCCTCTGCCCGGCCCGTCTCAAGGACTGCGGAGCAGATCGCTCCAGCCGTCGCACCGCCGGTATCGCGTCCGCATCGGCCGTGGTGACAAGCGGAGGCGGCGTGAACCCTGGCGCCATCAACACGCCGGAGTCCCGGGAGAAGGGACGGAGAGCGGATAGCACCTCTGGCCCTCAGGCTCCGGAAGCGGCTGACGCCTGCTGCTCACACCTCGGGGGACGGCGATTCCCGAGCGTCCGCTGCTACGGTCGCGGGCATGACGCTCTCCGTCTCCACGGGTCAGGCCGTTGATCTACGGGTACGGCCGGTCGGCGAGGTGCTCGATCGTGTCGGGCGGGCTCTCCAGGTGATCTTGCTCCCGGACACGGTGGTGCGCAAACGCCGGTCCGTGGGGGTCAGGACGGCCCGTGACACCTGGGTGCGCATCGAGCGGCGTTTGCTCGACAAGATCCCCGATCAGGGCTGGAACGGCACCGAAAGCGCTGCGCGTCTGGAGGGCATCGCCCAGCCCGAGTGGCACGGATGTGTGGTCTGGCGGGACGCGGACGAGTCGGCGATGTGGCGGGCCGACGAAACCGACCTCCTGCCCGGGGCTCCTGTCGGGAGCGCCATGGTGAGTGAGGACCCGGAACTGCCGGATGCCTGGTGGGAGGCGTTGAACACTTCGCTGGACGCGCTGGCCTCCCAGGGCACGAGACGTGTCGCCACGCCGGACACCGTCACGATCACCCAGACCCTAGTCACCCAGTCCATTCGCGGTGTCTTCTCGGGCGACTTCGACACGACCGTGGAGCGGTGGGTTCCGGCGCACGCGGATCTGAACTGGGCGAACATGACCACTCCGGCGTTCAGCCTCTTCGACTGGGAGGACTGGGGCACTGCGCCGCTGGGGCTGGACTCGGCCTCGTTGTGGGCGAGTTCCCTCGCCGTCCCGGCTCTGGCCGAGCGGGTGCGGAGCGAACGCCGGTCGGACTTCGAGAGCCGGGACGGCAAGGTGATGACACTGTTCGTCTGCTCGAAGATCCTCGGGCCGTACGCGCACCCGAAGGACCCTCGGCTGGAACCCGCCCGGCGGATGGCCGAGCGGGTCATCGGGGAGCTCCAGGCGGGCTGACGGCGAGCGTGGGCGCGCAGAGCCATGATCACGCGGCCGACAGCAACGCCCCGATCTCTTCGGCGCAGCCCCAGGAGAGCGTGACGCCGGCACCTCCGTGCCCGTAGTTGTGCGCGAGCACGGTGCCGTCCTCCGCCCGCTCCGCCTCTACACGGACCGTGGCACGGGTCGGCCGGGCGCCGATCCGGTGCTCCAGGAAATGGGCCTCGGCGAGGCGAGGTTCGACCTGGGTGCAACGGGCCAGGATGTCGGCCGTCGCCTTGCCGTCGGGGGCGAGGTCGCCTTCTCCGTCGGTGGCGGTGCCCCCCAGGACGACGGTGTCGCCGTGGGGGTAGATGCACAACAGGTCCGGCGAGAGGCCGGTGTCCTCGGAGAAGAACTCGCTCAGCCCCGGGTTGGTGACGACGACGTGCTGGCCGCGAATGGGCCGAAGGCCCGGGTCCGGCAGCAGATCCTTGGCGCCGAGGCCCGTGCAGTTGACGGTCACGGTGGCCGGGCCGACGTCTGCGAGCGAGGCCAGGCGTAGCCGCTCCACTGTTCCCCCAGCGGCACCGAGCCGATGCAGGAGGTAGCCGAGGTAGGTGGGCATGTCGATCAACGGCACTGTGAAGCGGTAGCCGGCTGAGAACCCGGCCGGCAGTTCAGCCGGGTCGCACGGCCGGAAGCCGGGGAGGGTGATGGCCCAGTCCGGTGGCGCCTCCGCAGTGCGGGATGCCTCGATGCCGCTGGTGAGCCGGACACCCGTGGACGGGCTCTCGGCCAGCTCGCGGAAGACTGCCAGAGACCGTTTTCCCCACTGGTCGACCTTGTCCTTCGGTTCGACCAGGTACGGCCCCCACATCGCCCCAGCAGCCAAGGACGTGACGCCCGGCACCTGCTCGGCGATCACGTGCACCGAGGCTCCGGCCTCTGCGAGAACGACGGCGGTGGTGAGACCTGCCACCCCAGCCCCGACGACGACAACGCGCTCCCCTACGGCCATGCTCTTGACCCTAACGGCCGGGCGATGCCGACGGGGCGTGCTCAGCGAGGGCGTGCTCCAGGGGCGGCAGGAAACTGCGCACGTGAGCGTTGCGCTGTCGGCGGCGCAGGTCTGCGGCGAGTTGGTGGAGCAGGGCCGCGCTGCGAGGCGAGCGCACCGCGTCGAGACGGCCGGCGACGATCTGGCCGACCTCACAGGCCGCCTCCAAGTCAGCATGAGCACGGTGGTTCAGGACCAGCAAGACGCCTTCGAACATGACTCGGCGCTGGCTGAAGTCGACCACGTGAGACGTCGGGCGTGCGCCTGCCCCTCATCCTCCGGACCGCGCTGGACTGTGAACTCGCTGCCCCAGCCAGCGCGCACTCATCGCCGGTCTACGAGCGTGTTGTCAAGGTTGAAGCGAACCCAGAGGGCGCAGCACATCTCAGTCCATACTCGGCCGTTCATGCGGTTCCTGTGGAGTTCTGCTTCAAGCTTGAAATGTGCACCAGCGTGCCCTTGTGCACCCCGCGAAGCTGGAGGCCAAGCTGCCGAAATACACATCCCCGCTACTGATCCAGTCGAGGGCGAGGACACGCCCACCCTGATGGGGGAATATGGATCGTCCAGGACTCTGCGGGGGGAAAGACGCGCGTGCACGCTCAGGAGACCACATTCAACGAGCTCGTCCAGGGCGAGAAGCAGTACCAAGTGCCGCTCTATCAGCGCACCTATAGCTGGCAGCGGGACGAACTGCGGCAACTCTGGGACGACGTGCAGGAGCTGGTCGAGGAGCAACTGGAAAGACGGCCCCCCGCGGCGCACTTCCTCGGCTCCGTGGTGCTGGCCCCGGGCCGGATCACCGCCGGCGGCATGCAACGCTGGCTCGTTGTCGACGGCCAGCAGCGGCTCACCACTCTCATGCTCGCCTTCACGGCGTTGCGCGACCGCCACCGGGAACGCGGCGCGGCGCAGAAGGCCGAGCGCATCCACGACCTTGTGCTCGTCAACAAGTACCGAAGCGGCGACGACCACTACCGGCTCCTTCCCACGCAGGCGGACCGCGACGCCTTCACCGCCTGTGTCGAGAGTTCGCCAAGGGCCGGCGGCCCCGGCAACGTGGGCGCCGCCTACCGGTTCTTCCTGGGCGCCCTCGCAGAGGGCGAGGAAAATGCTGGTGAGACGTGGACGGACGCGGTGGAGACCGTGCTGAGCGGTCTGCTGTCGATCGTGGAGATCACCGCGTCGGAGGGTGACAACGTCTACCGGATCTTCGAGTCGATCAACAACACTGGGGTCGGACTCAGCCAGAGCGACCTGCTGCGCAACTACCTCTTCATGTGCCTGCCGACCCGAGGTGAGGCCGTCTACCAGAGTCTCTGGCTGCCCATGCAGGAACGGCTGGGCCCCGCCAACCTCGAACTCCTCGTCTGGCTCGACCTGGTGGTGGCCGGCAACAGCCGGGCGAAGCAGAGCGAGATCTACCGGGACCAGAAGAAACGCCTGGAACCTCTGAGCTCCGACGAAGTGGCCCTGGAGGCCGAGATCGCTTCCCTGGCCCGCCGGGCGGAGCGTCTGATGCGGATCCTGGAACCCGAGAGGGAGGCCGACCCGGAGCTGCGCGAAGTGCTGGAGAGGCTCTCCCGGTGGGGCGGTCAGACCCACTACCCGCTGGCACTTCATCTGCTCGGCCGCGTGGACGACGGGCAGGCCACACCCCATCAGGCCGCCCGGGCACTGGCGTACGCCGAGAGTTACATGGTGCGGCGCCTGTTCACCGGACACTCCACCACGGGCAGCAACCGGGTGTTCATGGAGATGGCCAAGGAGATGGAGAAGGACGACGACCCGGCCGAGGCCGTCAGCCGCTTCCTGTCGAAGAGCAAGACGGGTGCCCGTGTCTGGCCTAACGACGACGCCGTCCGCGAGGCGATCCGCACCCGGCCGTTCTACAAGGCGGGTCGCAGCAACCAGCGGTTCCAGGTGCTGCGGAGGCTGGAGGAGAGCTACGGAGCGAGCGAACCGGTCGACTACGCCAAGGCGCGCCTGACTGTCGAGCACGTGCTGCCACAGAGCCCCGCGCACCAGTGGCTGGACCTGCTGGCCGAGGAGACCGAGGACGGACAGGGCGCCGAGGAACTCCACTCCCTGCTCGTCCACACGCTTGGCAACCTGACTCTTTCGGCTGACAACGCAAAGCTCTCGAACCATCCGTTCCGCCGCAAACAGGAGATCCTGGACTTCAGCTCTCTGCGGATGAACCAGGAGATCGCAGGGCGGGAACGTTGGGGGAAGGCGGAGATCCTCGATCGCGCCGCCGCCCTCGCCGACCGGGTGGTACGGCTGTGGCCCGGACCCGTCGCGGGCACGGTCCCGGTGGACGACGAGTGGTCCGGATGGAAGGAGCTGCGGGCCGCGCTTCTCGCCATGCCGGCCGGGACGTGGACGACGTACGGCGATGTCGCCGCGCTCATCGGCACCCACGCCGTCCCCGTCGGCCAGCATCTGGCGTCCAAGGTGGGTCTGCACGGCGCCTACCGGGTGCTTACGGCGGACGGTCGCGTCTCGGCGGGCTTCAGATGGCCGGACGGCCAGGACCTCGGTGATGTGCGAACCCGTCTGGAGGCCGAGGGAGTTTCCTTCGACGACGCGGGCCGGGCCCGCCGATCCCACCGGCTGACCACCTCCGACCTGGCGGCCCTTCTGGGCAAGGACGTCATCGATGAGGCCGAGCCGTCACCGCAGGCCGACGGCGACGAGCAGCAGTCAGCGGCCAGCCGGTTCGAAACGCAGCTGCGCGACAACCAGACCGAGCAGACCATCGACGGCGTCCTGGACGCCCTGCGCTTCTGGGAGCAGCAGGGCGGTCATCTCGCCTACGGCCGAGCAAGCGAGACCAGTTGCTTCCCCACAGTGCGTTTCGGCAACGCTCCCGCATCCCGAGAGCTGTGGCCCCTGGCCCTCTACCCGGTCTCCGGCACCGTCGAGGTCGTCTTCCAGTATCTGAAACGGCGCCCACCGTTCGACGACGAGCCTCTGCGGCGCGAGCTGATGAACCGCCTGAACAAGGTCGAGGGCATCGACCTGGCCGAGGCAAAACTGGACCTGCGCCCGTCCTTCGCGGTGGAAGTCTTCGCCGCGCACAGCGAGGAGATCTGCGCGGTGCTGGAGTGGTTCGCGCATACGGCGGCTCTCGCGGAGGCCCGCCGTATGGTGGACAAGGACCCCGGCACTCCCTGACACCCTCCGGTGAAGCGTGGGGCGACGGCGTCCTGCTGCTCCACGCCACGTCACGCATGGGGCCTGTAGCAACGGCGTGCAGAGCCCATGGACATCACGGGCGCGGGTTGACGACCGGCGCCAGGAATGGACTCGGCGCCCCGTGCCAGGACACCCGCAGCGCCTCGCGCGCCCGCGTGCAGGCCACGAACAGCAGGTTCAGCTCGCCGTTCAGGTCCTCCTGGTGCTGCTGGGCGTCGACCTCGACCGCGGTGACGGCCGACCTCATCGGCACGGTGCCGTCGTTCGCTCCGGCCACGGCGACGCAGCGGAACTCCAGCCCCTTCATCCGGTGCATGGTGCCGATCCGGACACCGGGGCCACCATGCCCGGCGCCGAGCACGCACGCGGCGAGGCCAGCCTGCTCCAGGGCCTGGGCGATGTCCCGCCCCAGTTGGACGAAGCGCACGGCCACCCCGATGTCCTCCGCCCGCACCCCTGCGCCGGTCCAGTCCCGCACTCGGGCCACCAGTGCCTCGATCTCCTCGGCTTTGGTGGCAAACCCGGCCGTCTCCGGCCGCTCACCGTGCATGGTGGAGCGGTATCCCGCCAGCGTCTCGCTCCCGCCGTCCATGTCGTCCGGCTCCTCACCGGTCAGCAGCGAGGCCGACCAGGCCAGGATCTCCTGTGTGGTGCGGTAGTTGATTCGGAGTCGGTGCGAGCGGCCGACGACCTGGATGCCGAGCGAGCGCAGCGACACCCGGTTCCCGTAGATCCGCTGGTAGGTGTCCCCGGCGAGAAACAGATCGTCCTGACCGGGAGCAACTAGGGCCCGCAGGAACCGCCACTGCGCGGGGTGCAGGTCTTGCGCCTCGTCGATCACAACATGGTGGTACGGCCGCTGTTCCCGGCCGTCCAGGACACGTGCCGCCTCCGCACACACCTGAAGGAACGTCCACTCGCCCGCCTGGCGCAACTGCTCCTCGAAAGCGGAGACGGCCCGCCACACCTGAAGGCGTTTCAGCGGTGGGAGCGCGGTGCCGCGGCCGGTGCGCGGCGCCTTCAGGTACTCCTCCGGTTCGGTCAGGGCCTGGGCGAGGACGATCTGACGCCACTCCTGGTCGAGGAAGACGTCCGTGAAGTCGATCCCCAGCCGCTGCGCGATGCTCGTCCAGCGGGCGGTGATCTCCTTCTGGTCGAAGACCAGTTTCAGCGGGGCCCCTCCGCGCTCCGCCCGCACGATCTCGTTGGCCAGGGCGTCGACGTTGACCACCCGGATCCTCGCCCGGACTTCCTCTTCCTCGACCAGCAGCGTCAGACAGCGCTCCAGTTCGGCCGCGAGATCCCTGGTGAAAGTGGTGAGCAGAACGCACCCGTCGGGGGCGCCCTCGGGTAGTTGCCGGGCCAGGTGGTACGCCCGGTGCAGGGCGACCACCGTCTTCCCCGTGCCCGGCCCGCCGGTGACGCGGGCCGGCCCGGCGTAGCCCTCGTGGTACGCCACTCGGTACTGGCTGGGGTGCAGGAAGACCCGCCAGGCGTCGAACGGCCGCTCCAGGATTCCCTGCAGCTCGACGGGGCCCGACACGAGCGCGACCCGGCCACGGGAACGGGCCATCGCGGTGCCCAGCTCGTCACCGTCGTCGGCCGCAGGGGTCCGCGCGGCGGTCCGGGCGTACGCCTGCACCAGTTCCCGGTCGATCGCCTCGGGCTTCATGCCGGTCGCGAGCCCCAGCAGTACGTCGTACTGATGCTCCGGCAGCACCTTGTGCAGTGCCTCCAGATGATCCTCGTCCGGGATCAGCCGGATGATCGGCAGAATCTCCTCGTCCACACCGAGACTGCGCAGCACCTTGTCCGGGTAGTCGGAGGCGGGGAACAGACGGGTCGGTTCCTCGGCGGCCAGCGCACGCAGCCCGGCCGTGGCCCGTTCCAGGGCCACGTCGTTGCGTATCTCGATGCCTTGCGTCGCCTCGTTCACCGACGCGCGGTGCTTGGCGGCCCAGTCGTTGGCCTTGTCATGGGGAAGCACCTTGAGCAGCAGGTAGCTGTCGCCCGACTCGCCCTTGAGGACGACGCCACGCCAGAAGCCGGTGATGCGGATGGTCCGCAGCCGTGGATCCTTCTGGTGAGTCAGCTTCTCCAGGTGCAGCCCGGTGTGCGTGGCTGCAGCGAACTTCTCGAACACCTCGAAGACCCGCTTCTGGACGGGTTTCTCCAACGCCGCGAACTCCAGCAGGAAGTCCCGGTGCATCCCCAGCGTCGCCATCCGTGCCCCTCCAGAAGACTACGATCACCTTACTGACCGGCTCCGATTCGCGAGACCGGTCCGTACGTGCCAGGGCAGCCGGATCGCCTCGATCTCCGTCCGCCTGCGGCATGGGTCAGTTAACTCGGCGGTTGCCGGGCGGAACCTCGCTCCGGTGCATCCCCACAACGACGGAGCCCGGCCCGCTGGCGGACAGGCTCTCGCGTATCAGGTCGATGACGTAGTCCCAGCCTGTGCCGCGCGTGCCGATCCATCCGTCCCTGAGCAGCGTGGTGAAGGTGGTGTTGTTGAGGTACCGGGGAACCGACTCCTCGACGATGCGTGTCCCGCCGGACGGCCCGTCGGCCTCCGGGCGTTGGAGCAGGTCCTGAAAGTGCTCCCGCGTCAGATACATGCCGGGGATGAGGGCGGCGGAGTTCATCATGAAGGGAGTAGTTCGGCACAGTTTGACCATGCTGGGCGTGGGTACCAGGCGTGGATCCCCGAGCGCCGTCGGCCCCTCCTGGCTGCTCCGAGCCCACCGGTCCTCGGCCTTGCACTCCTCGTCGACGATCTCCATCCGCTTCAACTCCCGCTCGCCGGTAGCGTCGTGCCAATACACCCAGCTGGGCCCGCTCTGACGCATCCGCTTGTACTGGACCATGGCCACGCTGCGGGCGTGCTCGTTCACGTAGATCATGTCGACGCCCATGACGGTCTCGGCGTTCGTGCGGTTGGCGTTGTACACGAACAACCGATGGCGGGATTCAGAGTTACGACGGTAGATCCGCCAGCCGACCTGCACGGCGTCCTCGCCCTCCATGCCAGGGAAGCGCAGGTAGTCGTGGACGATCTGCTGGTCCTCGATCTGCCGGAGGGCGGGCATCCCTTCGATGAAGGGGACGGACCGGGAGCGGGGATCGTCGCCGCCGAGCGGCTGCTGCCACGCTTCGAGCTGATCGCGGTCCGCGCCGAATGTCTCCATGACGGTGCCCACCGCGTCCTTCTCAAAGCTCCGCTGTTCTCCCTCCCGACCTGTCGGAGGATTGGCCCCCAGGCTGTTCTCCAGGCCATCCAGCGTCTCGTTCAGTTCCGGCCGCAGATGCCGGATGGCGGCGAGCAGGTTGTCTCCTGCCGCGGGAGACAAACGACCGTCGTCCTTGAGGAATCGGCGGCTGGCCCCCATGGCGCCCTCAAGGTCGACGAGCGGCAGCGGAACCTGGAGTGCGGTGAAGTCGCGGGCGAGCAGAGCGCGTTCGTAGGTACCCGACCGCCTGCCCGGGAAGACGCCGCCCACCCCGATGATCCTGCGCTGCTCATAGCGGGCGTGACGGTCAGTGAAGAAGGCGAGACACCACACACGCGGCTTCCTCCAGTCCTTGTACGGGTACGCGAAGGTTCGCTCACCGCGGGTCAGCCATGCCGGAGGTTTCTCAGGGAGCCGCTCCGTCATCAGCGCGGTGCTGTGCACCAGAGCGATGGCGACCATCCGTGACCTCCTGCATTTCGTGAAACTGGAGGTTCAATTGTTGGTCAGGTTCCGGCTGTCAGGGCACAGTGGCTGTGAACCGGTCATGTGAATGGCGATGATTCGACGGTGGAGGGACCTCATGAAGCTCCTGGCCACCGAGCGAGAACCCCTCGACGCTGCAACTCCCGTATGTGGTCCGCCATTCGCCCCGGCATGGGACCGCCATTCAGCAGGACGCCCGCCTCGATGTTGCGCTCGGCGCCGGCCGCCGTGAGGTTGGCGCTGGAGAGGAAGAGGATCCGGTCGTCTGCCACCGCCAGTTTCGCGTGCAATCGGCTGCCAGGAGTGGGGCGTTGGCTCTTCGGCCAGTGCCAGAGCCGCAAACCCGGTATACGGGAGAAAGCATCGGCCGGTTCGTTCCCAGAGAGCAGCCCGCCCGCGCCTTCCAGCGTCTCCACAACGATGTCCACCGTGACGCCTCGGGCCACGGCCTCGGACAGCGCTGCGGTCAGCGGTGCGTACGCACGAGCCGAGTAAGTCACGGCGACGAGCCGGTGCTCAGCGGCGCCGACCACCTCCGTCAGCACCTGGGCGGTGGCGCGGCCGGGTGTCCCAGGCGTGGAAGGGCCGCTCCACACCGCTCGGGCCTCGGTGTCCTCGCGCCGCCGGGTCCAGGCCGCCGCGTAACCCCGCAGATACGCCGCAGTCTCCGCCGAAGGAACGCCGTCCTCCGTCATCGACGCCAGCAGCGCCGATACGGCTTCCAGCGCGGCCGGCGTCTGGAGCCTGCCGAGGATGTACGCGGGCGAGCGGCCCTGAGAGAGGAGCGTGGCCAGCGCCTTAGTCCGTGTGGGCCCGAGCGAGGCGGCGGCCATCGCTGCCGCCGCCTCGAAGCGTCTGCGGCTCACCGGGTCGATCCGCTCACCCGAAGTCCGGGATAAGGGCCAGCGTTTTCGGGTCGCCTGCCAGGTGAGTGATGAACCGCCGGTCCAGGAACCGGTTGCCGCGCTCGCACGTCGTCTCGGACACGAACAGACAGGAGTGGCAGGCGGCACCGTGCAGGAAGTCCTCCGGCGCCTTGGGAAGACGCTCGCCGCACAGCGGGTCCGAGGAGCACCGCCCCGCTTTGTACAGCGCCGTCCGTACGATCCTTGCCAGCCGGTTCTCCCCGGTGCTCGGGTCCTGATCGGCGAGGGAGACCAGCCCGCCGAGCGTGCCCTCCGAGTCCGGGACGGCCGTGTAGATGAGGATGCCGGTCCGCCGTTCCTCGGCGTCGCCGCTATAGATCCGCTCGGCCAGACTCGCCGAGTTGTAGCCGCACTCCATCGCGATGGTGCGGATGAGCAGATGGGAGAGCGTGTGAAGGGCGATGTAGCGACTGCCTGGCCAGCCTTGCATCAGGTCGGAGCCGTCCTGGATCCGTTCCGACCTGCGGTGCTCACGGAACCGGCCGAAAGCCGCGGCGTGTGCGGCGAGAGCGTCGCTCGACGCGACCCGCTGCTCCCACTGCTCGATCAGGTGATCGTCCACCCTCAGAAACAGCCCCTCGCCACGCACCTCACTGGCTGGCACCCAGTCGCGTTCGCGCCGCCCCAGGTCGACGCGGGTGACCAGGCCGGGGTCCTCGGGATCGGGGGCGTCCAGCCGAGTGAAGCCGATGAGGGCCCGCACCTCGCGTAGCCGCTCCACCTGCCGCACCTGGGAGAAGACGGTGGACAGCGGCCCACTGAGCGAGGCGTCCACGAGCGCGAAGTCCTCGGTCGGGTCGGCGGTCTTCGCCGCGGACAACACCTGCCACTCGGGGGTCAGCAGGTCCGGAGGGCCCGGCGGCTGCTCGGTCTCGCCCGCATCACCCGACAGGGCCGAGCGGTAGGCGGAGATGGCCTGCCAGACCTGTGCGGGCTCGTAATCTCGAAGGTAGCGGTGGTGCTTCGACTTCTTGGCGAACATGGCGATCTCCGCCTCGTCCTCGAAGTCCTCCAGGTCCGGCCAACGTTCCTCGACGAGCTTGCGCAGCGAGTCGGCGCCGGTATCGGGCAGTGCCAGTGCGCTGAGCGTCACGGGGAACCACTGGTTAGACGCGCCCACGACCAGCAGATACGGCGTCTCGTCACAGGTGTCGTAGACGCCGTCGAACTGAGGGTGCCGGCCACGGCAGCGGGGCAGGTTCTCGCGGCCCTTGTCGCCCATCGCGTCCCGGATGTTGCGTTTGGCCTTCTTGCACACGAGGCATTCGAGGGAGACGTTGGCCGCGAGGTTGCCGCCGTTGTCGCGCATCCGCAGCGTCGGGTACGTCGTGTCGGGGCAGGCGCGACCCTCGTGCACGAACTCCGTGTAGGGGAACTCGTCGAGGTGGCCCTTGGTACAGGCGAGCGCAAAGCGGGCGGCCACGGCCAGGGGCTTACGGCCCTTCTTCTTCCGGTAGCAGTTCTCGTGGTAGAAGCGCGCCTCGTCGGGGCGGCGGGCGTTGTTGTTCTCGAATCCCCACTTGCCCGAGCCCAGGGAGGCAAGCTCATTACAAGCCGTGCAGCGCAGCCACTGCGGGAAGGGGGTTACGGGCACGCCGATCCGTGCCGCGTTCCCCTTCGGGTCGGTGTCAGTGCCGGGGATCCACGGCGCCGCACGCAGTTCGCCCACCTGGTTAGGGCCGTAGCGCCGCAGGGCCCGGTTGACGGCCCCGCGGAGCCGGGGTTCCTCGATCACCGGATCGGGCACGCCAGCGTAGCTCCAGTGGTCGAGGCCCTTGACCATGACGGAGAAGTTGGGCAGGTCGACGAGGGCGCCGACGCCGCCGGTGAACATGAGGTGGCTCGGCCGTACCGCCCCCACCCGCCTGAAGTATCCGCCGCCGCTCATTACCGCCGCCCCCTGGCCGTGCCGTTGTCGTCGCCGTTCCCGTCCGAGTCCGGCACCTCGCCGAGTCCGTCGCCGCTCGCCGTATCCGGGCCGTCTCCGTTCTCCGCGGGTGGTCCGAACTCCCAAGCAGTGCCGGCCGGGGCCGACAGCACGGTGTCGGCGGACAACAGCATGTTGATCTCATTCTCCGTTTCGCGCATCGACTGAGGGACTGTGAGCACGTCCCATCCGCTGCCGTCCGCGTTGCACAGCAGGCCCAGCACCGTCTGCTTCTGCCGGGTCTGGCCCCGGTAGCCGAGCCGGCCCTGCTCACCCTTCTTGGCCGTCCAGGCATCACGCAGGGCGTCGATGCGCTCGGCGAGGTAGCCGCGCGCCCGGTCCCCGTCCACGGCCTCCGCGCGCGCCAGCAGTCGTCGCTCGACGTCCCGCACACGCGGATCGTCGAGGTCCACGCCCTCCGCATCCACGTTGTCGGAGAACTCGTCGCACGCCTGACGCACGGCGGAGACATACGTGGCGGTGGTGCCCCGGTCGAGCGCCCGGCGCGTGAACGGAGTCACCGACAACGCCTCGACCTGCCGGTAGAACGTCGCGTGGTAGTGCTCGAAGTCCTCGAAGTGAGCTAGGTCGCGGGGCCGCGCCCAGTTGTAGAGCGTGATCACGATGCCAGGCCGCTTGGCCTGACGTCCGACACGGGAGGACGCCTGAATGTACTCGGCGGTGTTCTTCGGCTGCCCGGTAACGACCATCAGGCCGAAGCGGGAGACGTCGACACCCACCTGCAGCATCGACGTGGCCAGCACGTGGTCGACCGGCCTGCGGTGCAGCGGGGCGGGCAGGACCCGCGGCTCACGGGCCCTCCCGGCATCCCGGAGCTCGTCGACAATCGCCTTTTTGCGCACCGACGTGTCGTGCTCCGGGTTGAACCCGATCTCCAGCCGCTTGAGGGTAGCGCTGATCTCCGCCGACGAGATACGGGAGGTCAGCTCCTGGAGGTTGAGCATGTCGGTGTCGCGCAGCAGCCGGTTGGCGATGCCCCGGCGGCGTCCGTTGGCCCGCAGCCGGCTCGGCACGTCGTCGTCCAGGACCCGCCGCATACCGGCGAGTTCCTTGGTCGCGTTGAAGTACCCGACCACCGTCATGTACGGATCGGCGGGAGCGCCGTAGAGGTCGAACATGTGCTGCCCGGCGAGCAGGAGGATCTCTGCGACACGGATCTCGGCAGCCTTCATACGCACCCCGTGCGCGCAGACGCCGTAGTAACGCCGCCCGGGGTTGTCACGGGTGACGTCGACCTGTTGGGAAAAGAAGGTGTCGCCGACGTCGACCACCTGCGGCGGGAAGATCGCCAGGTCCCGGGCGAATACGCCCAGCACCTGCGCACGGGCGTTGCGAGTGGTGGCTGTCGACGCGACGATCTTCGGCCCGGTGTCCCGGAGCTGCCCGTGTGCATCCTTCGCCCGCCAGGTGCACAGCTGGTCTACGGCCGACTCGAACAGCCCCACTGTGGTGCCCAACGCCCCGGAGATCAGGTGCAGCTCGTCCTGGATGATGAGATCCGGGGGCCGCAGCCGCTGCGGCATAGGCCAGCTGGTCACGGCCTTGTGCCGGTCCTTGGCGTTATGCCGGGACCCGCATCCGATCTCCTCGTCGAGGTCGTCGTGGCGGTAGCCATGCCGATCACAGTAGGCACTCACGCGCCCGAACAACATTCCCGCATAGCCACGCCACGGCAACTGAGCAAGCTTGTCCACGGTCGCGATCAGCAGGCTCGGCACCAGCCGGTAGATCTCCTCATCGACCGTGAGGATCGGCAGCCCCTCACCCCGCGCTCGTATCCGGGAGAACGGACACGGCTCCGCGTCCTCGCCGCGCGGGCAGTACACGATGACGCGCCGCCGTACGTCATCAGGCGCCACGTCCCGCCACGCGCGCAGTTCCTCGCCGCACCACGGGCAGGACAGCACCTGGAGGACGTTCGCGTGCCGTCCCGAAGCGGACTCGTTGGCCTCGGCGATCTGCTGCGCCGCGTCCCCGTACCAGTTCGGCGAGACACCGGCACCGACCCACAGCCCGATGCGGAACGGCCTGCTGCCCCAAACCTCCTCGTCTTCCCTGCGGAGCACCTCCGTGGCGCACACCAGGGCGGATGCTCGCTGAAACTGCTGGGCCGTCAGCAACCTCAGCGTGTAACGCATCAGTACGGCGACGCCGTCCCGTCCCTCGCGGGCGTCCTCGCCCTCCGCGACGACCTTCTGCAGCCGCCGGATGGCGAACGTGTAGGCCGTGAGACCGAGATACGCCTCCGTCTTGCCGCCACCGGTCGGGAAGAACAGGAGGTCAACCGTGGCGGTGCTGTCCGCCCTGCGCTCCTTGTGCGCGGGGTCGGTCAGGGAGCACAGGTTGAGGAGCACGAACGCCAGCTGGAAGGGGTACCAGCTTGCGGCCACCGCACCGCGTCCGTCGACCTCGGCGTAGGCCGCCGCGTACGTGGGCGGCTTCTCACCGCCCTCGGCTCGCAGTGCGGCCGTCGCCGTGGCCCGACGCTGCATGGCCATGGCCCGGTTGGCGAAACGGAACGCGCGTAGCGCGTCGCGGTCGGTGTGCAGCAGCTCGATACCGAGGGCGATCCGGCCGCACGCGTCGCGGGCCTCGTCGACCGCCCGTAGCGCGGTGGTCCGCAGTTCGCCTGACAGCGACTCCGCCTTGGCGGCCTGCTGTTGCAACCAGCCGTCGTAGCCGTCGGCCAGCGGCTGCAGGGCCTTCAACAGCTCGTCGCGCCGCTCCCATACGGCCAGTTCGGCGAGCTTGTCCATACTCACCTCAAGACCGGCGAGCAACGGCTGACGCGCCGTGTTCGGCGCGACCGTGGCCGGTACGTCCTTCGCCGGCAGCCAGGTCGTCTCCAACTTGACCGCACGCCGCCCCTTCGGCATGACACGCGCGTGCACGGCGACGTTCCGTCCGTGCGCGTGCTTCAACTCCTGCCGGTACAGCAGCCGCAGATGCTGTTCCTCGGGGTTCTCCAGGATGTGGCCGGGCTCGTCGGACAACGGGTCGTCGATCGGCAGGAAGACGCTGGACTGCCCGTCGAAGGAGGTGACTTCCAACTTCGTCTGGAACAGCCACTGTCCGTCCCGTAGTTCACGGGACTCCTCCAGCGCGTTGATCAGCGATACGTCGACGAAGCGCAGGTTGTCCGCGCCGTCGACGGTGCCGGGGCGCTCCCGTACGTGGACGCTCAGTCGGATGCAGGGAAGGTCGGGGTCGCTGTCGTCGACGCCTTCCAGAACCTTGTGGACGGTGCCCGGCGAGTCGACGGGAATGTCCACCTCGTACCGGACGGGCTCCCGCGACCACGCTCGCACCGGTTTGCCGTCGTCGGTCTTGCTGTCGCTCTGCTGGTACCGGCCCCAAGAGGCGACGACACTGAGCATGCCCACATCAGCTGGCACCAGGAAGCTCAGCCCCATGGACGACGCCCACAGCCGTCCGGCGGCCTGCGGGGTGAGCCGCTCTGCGAGCTCCGGGTCCCGCCCGTCCCCCTCAGCGCTGACCTCGGTCTCCGCCTGCCCCGCCGCGACCTTCACGGGAGCGTCGGTCGGCGCGGGCCGGGGCCCGAGAAGCCCGACGAGGTACCGGTCACGGGGCCCCGCGCTGTGCGGCGCCAGCGCCTCGGTCTCGTCGCCCCACGGCCCCAGCAGATCCCGTGAAATCAGCTTGCCGAGCTCCTCCCGGACGTCGTACGAAGTCCCAGACTGGAAGGTCTGCGGGACTTCGTCCACGGGGTGGGGAACGCCCGGCTCCGGAACGGAGGCGTTCTGTGGTGACGACGGCATGCGCGTATCCCTCCCTGGGTGCGGATCGGCAACCGCGAACAACGATAGAGCGGCCCACTGACAGAGAGGGGTCACGGCAGAGAAGGCAGCCCAGTACGACGCGCTACGCACGCAGTGCCCGAGCCACTCAGAGACGACCGCGCTCTTTCACCTACACCCCAGCACACTCCGCTGAGAGTTGAGGAACTCAGACTAGGGGACAAGTGATCAGTGGTTGGGTTCGTGAGCGCATCGAGCGGTACGGCGTGAGCGGGAGCAGACGATCGAGTGGCTTGCCCCAAAGGTACGGGATAGCGTTCTCGTTCCCCAGTGACGGCTGGAAAGGCTTCTCGTATTGCGGCCAGGTGGGATGCTCAGGCTCGTGCTTCCTGTCGGCACGACAGGCACTGCTTCGTTGCCTTCCGCCCCTTGGGCCGTGATGCGCCTGGGTCAGCTCCTGGAAGGCCATGTACGACCACGTGAACACGATCGTCCCCGATGGCCGCGTACCCGGCTGTGGTCGCTGGAGAGGCGTGGCGCATCAAGCGCTGAGTCATGAGCAGATCTCTGCCGGACGAGCGGTAAACCATCGTTCCGTATCGGTGTCTCAGCTGGTGGTACCGCATGCGGATGCCGATCTTGGCCGCGACTCCGGCGACAGTGCGGGAGACTGATTCGGGACGTGTGCCTTCCCAGAATTTGCCGTTTCCTGTCATATCGAGTGCCTTCATAACGACCGGCGGTACAGGGATGGTGTCCGTGCGTCCGCCCTTGCCTGTAACGCGGAGAATTGCTGTGCCATCATCGAGGACAGAAATGTCGCCGCGGGCGAGCTTGGCTGTTTCGTGCGCACGAAGCCCGCAGAAGGCCCCCAGCAGCACCCACGCCTTGGGCACACCTTGTGTGCAGCTCATGATCCGAGTGAGGTCTTCCTCCGGTAGCGGATGCGGCGTAGATCGCGGAATAGCAGGTTTGCGTATTCCTGCTATCAGATCGACCCCGAGCCATTTCCCGAATGCCTGGAGGTGGTTTAGGTAGGTTCTACGCGACCACGGACGCAATGGGCGTGTGGCGAAGTAGGCGATGACGTGATCGACCTTCAGCAGCTCGACGGCTACGTCGGCGAAGCGAGCGATGGCCTTGATGCATCGCACACGAGCCCCGATGGTGCTGACCGAATATCCGTCTGCACGCTGCGCCTCGATGAACCTGTCGAGTGTCATACAGAGATTTGTTCTGCGGGAGGCGCTACAGCTAACGTGGCGAGTAGAGCTTGGCTGATTTTATTCGAGAGCCGTCCAGAATCGCCTTCTTTCCGAATTTGCCGCCCGCCTGATATGGCGCAACTTTCGTCCTTATTGGGTCGAAATGTCGAGAAAATCGGCTACTCGGAAGTTTTTGCCATCGTCGAGAGAGACGTCAAGCCCGAACGACTCAAGAACAACCGCAAGACCTATCGTGACTATTGGTGGCAATATGCAGAAAAGCGACCGGCCATGGTCGGCGCAATCAAGGGGCTCGACCGTGTTCTGGTGGTAGCGCGAGTGAGCCGAACCGCTGTTGCGACAATGGTTCCCGCAGGTCAGGTACTGAACGAGAAGATCGTAGTGTTCGCGACCGACGATTTCAAATGGCTGACCTTGCTGAACTCGAACATTCACATCCAATGGGCATGGAAGTATTCAGCGACACTGAAATCTGATTTGCAATACACTCCTTCCGATTGCTTTGAGACATTTCCGATCCCGGAAGAATTTTCCAGCCTGGGGAATCTCGGAGAGGAGCTCAACAAGGGTCGCTCGCTAGCTATGGAGACGCGCCATCTAGGGCTAACCAAGCTTTACAATCTGATTCATGACCCAACCGTGAAGGATGGTGACATCGAAAGCATTCGTCAAATCCATCGAACTATTGATGAAGCGGTCGCTGAAACCTACGGAATCCCTGACGTGAATCTTAGTCATGGATTTTACGAAACCCGACAGGGTGTCCGCTACACTATTGCGCCGGCATGGTCCGTTGAAGCGCTCGATTTCCTGCTCTCCCTGAATCATGAAATGATGCAGGGAGGAACAAAAGCGGGGAGCGATCAGCAGAAGAAATCTGCACAAAAAAGGGTAGCACCGGCATCGATTTCGGATGTATTGTTCTAAGTCTTCATTAGAACAAAGTGTCACTCGCGCTACCCTGGCCTGCATTTTTTGACGCTGTGACCGTTGTGGGGAGCGCGGGAGATTCAGAGCGATGGAATGCGTGATTGAGTTCCAGTGCTCTATCCAAAATTTCCGACCGAACGGGAGAAGCGACCGTGAACCGTTCACCTTGCCGTGTCGAGTAGAAGCCGTGTGAAGGATTGAGATCTTGCCAGCCGTACGCTTCCAGTACCGCCTCGTCGATCTCGCGATGCACATGCCTCAACGCGACAATGTCGCTGTCATGGACAGATGCGTCATGGACTAGACCGTAGAGTTTTGTCAGACCCGTCTGTCGCTCCATCATGGTCACACCACGCAAATTGTCCAATGTCTCGCCCGCACCCTCCATGCGCTCCGTCGCCTGCGGTTGTGGCAACGTTTCATACACATCAGATGGGGTGTACCGAAGATCTCCCTTGAGGCTTGACGCTCGTGCAATCGCCCAGGCGTAGTGGATACCGCTGCTGAGTAGCGCTAGGTGCGCAGTCCGATCAGTTGTAAAGACCACGGTTTGTTCGCTGACGACTTGACCAGTGGGCACGAAGAGCGGCAACCCAGTCTTGCTCACCCGCGCTACCACCAGAACACGGTCCATGTCTGCGATGGCCTGGTACAGCCTGGGAGCTCGCTCGGCATATTGCCACCATCTCTCACGTCGCACCTTGCGGTTGTTCTTGAGTCGTTCGGGCTTGACGTCTCTCTCGACGATGGCAAAAACTTCCGAGTAACTCCGGGCCCGCTCCTCGCTCCAGTCATGGAAGTTGATCACCCAGCGGCTGGCTGAGCAGTCTGGGCGGGAGTTGAGGTCCTCGCCGTTGAGGTAAGGGAAGAGGACGTCCTTGTTGCGTGGGTCGCGTTGGATGAGGTCGTGGGCCTGTTCGGGGGTGAGGACGAACCCCTTCCCCAGGACGTTGGCTCCCTGGAACGACTTGCCCTTGTTGACTAGCAGACGGTACGGCCGCCCCGAAACCCGAGACCGCGGATCAAGCGACGAAGTGATACCCCGGACCACGACATCGTCCAGTACCCGAGTGGCCTCAGCGCCCAACCCCGGCCTGGTAGTCCAGACAGCGCAGTACTCCAGTGCCGCAGACCGCGAAGGCCAACGCGCGCTCTTCACCGCTCGGCGTACCTCGATGCCGTCATCCAGTAGCTGGTCGAGTCCAACCTCCCGAGTATCGCCCTGGGCAAGCGTGTTGGTAGCGATCAGGCCCGTCTGGCCGCGCTCGCTGAGCAGTTGGTGGGCTCGGAGCTCGAAGTACGCGACGAGGTCCGCGCTACCCCGCTGCCCACGCCCCAGCCCTAGCACGAGGTACTCGCGGTATGCCTGCCCCAAGGTCCCCGTCAGTTTCTGGCCACCGAGGAAAGGGGGGTTGCCGACGATTGCGTCGAAGCCGCCCTGCTCGGCCTCGAAGACCTCGGGGAACACGAGAGGCCAGTGCACGGGCAGACGGACGAAGCCGTCCGCAGGGAGGTCCTTGCTCAGCCAGTCGAGAGCCCGCGTCCGAGCATCGTGGATCACGGGGTCGGAGTCGCGGACTGACTCAGAGGCGACCATGCCGGCCAGCTCCGCAGCCTGGATGTAGGTAGCGCTCTGCAACGAGTCACCGCCACCCGCAGAGGCGAGGCCCGCCCCCGTCGTCAGGTCGCCGATCAACCGCAGGCGTTGCAGGTGTTCGTTCGTGGCCGCGAGCAGGCGCCGTTTCTCATCCAGGTCGGCGATGGTGTCGCTGTGGATGCCGGCGATGGCCTGCCGGTTGTCTGCCGCGCCGTGGACACGAGCACGCGCCCACTCGGTCCACCCCTCTTCGAAGGCTCCCCGATGGAGCTTGCGGCCCGCTACCGGATCGAGATGCACACTCTCGATCTGCTCCAGGTTGGCGATCCCCAGCAGCGAGTCCCCCGCCACCAACCGGTCGTCCAGAAACGTGAACGGGCGTTCCGGGTCCATGGAGATCAGCCACAGCGACAGCTTGGCCATCTCCACCGCCATGGGGTTGATGTCCACCCCGTACAGGCAGTGCTCGATGATCAGGCGCCGGGCGCGGACCATCACCGGGTCGCTTTCCGCGTCCGCCGCCGTCATGGCGCCCGTCTGGTCACGGTGGCTGCCGCGGAAGGCCAGGGCCTCCTCGTCCTCCGCCTCGACCCAGGCGTCGACCAGACGGTCCGCCAGGTAGCGGCAGGCGGCGACCAGGAAGGCGGCCGACCCCATCGCGATGTCGGCGACCTTGAGCTTCAGGATGTCGTCCGCGCTGACGAGCTTCCATTGCTTGTCGTCCGCCGTCTGGAGCGGGCCCGGACGGTAGACGAGTGGCTCCAGTGCTCCCACGGCGACCTGCTGGGCCAGGACACGCGGCGTGTAGTGGGTGCCGGTGTTCTTGCGGAGGCGGGACTCCGTGACGTACAAGCCGTCCTCCGGGATCACCACCGGTAGACCGCGAAGGTCGTCGCGGAGGAGGCCGTGGAAGGGGAGGATGCGCTCGGCCAGGTCGCGGTCGTTCTCGGTGACCGCGAGCAGGCGGTGGGCGGCCTTGCCTCGCGCCTGATCGTCGCCAGGCGCGAGCAGCTTCTCCATCTTTGACGCCGCGGCCGGCGGCCTGGGGTCCTTCAAGTGCTCGTACAGCTTCTTCGACAGGCCAGGGAGGTTGGGCTTCTGGCCGGAGACGGCGCGTGCGCCCACTCCGAACGGGGCGGCCAGTTCCTCCAGTTCGGTCAGGCTCACCTCGTGTTCCAGGCCGGGCTTGCCGATGAGCCCGAGCACGGTGTCTTGGGCGCGCTTGCCGTCGTACGAGAGGAGACCCTCGTACACGTAGCCGATCTGCTCGACGTCGAGGGCGCGGAAGGTCAGTCGGCGCCGCTCCCTGTTGACGACAACGAACTGCACCGAGTCGAGGACGTGTAGGACGGTGCGGTCATCGATCGGGAGAAGGGAGGTGTAGCCGTCGGCGGCCTGTGTGGCGTCGTCGTCCGTGGCGTCTGCGCCCTCCGGCACCGCCTCCAGCCAGGGGAAGCGCTTCGGGTCGAAGATCGAGCCGTCGTACGCGGGCAATGTGAGCAGCGGATGGTCCACTCCCCCGTGGACGGCGTGGAAGAGGGCGATCAGCCGATGCCAGGCGGCGGTGGTGTGGTCCAGGGAGTCCTCGCCGTCCGCGCGGCGGCGTTTGTCCAGCGTCTCGTACAGCCGCCCGGCCGAGTACGCCTCCGCGTAAAGCTCGTTGTCAGCGGGCAGCAGGCCCCGTTCCTCGGCGAAGAGGAGAAAGACGACGCGCATCATGACCGCGACGGCGCCCCGGTAAACCTCGCTCGCCGGTACGCCAGACAGTCCTTTGCCGCCGCGTTTGACCATCCGGGCCTCGGCGCGGCCGATGGAGTCCACCAGGAGTTCGACGGCCTGACGGACCTGAATGCCAAGCGCCTCGGTGACGTCTTCCTGACCGTCCAGGCTCTCGCGCAGCAGCGCAGGAAGCAGTTCGTCCGCCGGCCGTCCGAAGTACCGGCCGCGGCGGAGGAGGGACACCCAGGCGCGGACCGCCACCAGGTCGGCTGCCTCGTTCCAGGCGATGGTGTCGAAGGTGGCGCTCGTCGTGACGCCGCCGGGCGGTGCCCAGACCAGGGACCACCAACGGCCGTCGGTGACCAGGCCCAGCTCGACGCCATGGTGGCGCAGGACGTGGGCGAGCCGGTCGACTCCGCTCGCCGCCCAGGAATCGTCCCTGATACGGCGGGTCGGCACGGTGTCGGGCGGGAGGACCAGGCCGAGAATCGGCATGTGTTGGGCGGTGCCAGCAGTATCCGGTTCGGCGGTGGGGTCGGTTCCGGGGCGGACGAGGGCGAAGTCGGGGCGGACGGTGGTGTCGGACCCGGGCGGGCTGACGGCGAACCGGTCCAGCAGCGTGTCGTCCTCGGCCAGGCTCTCACCGCTGTCGCCGAACTGTCCGGCGCCCTCCCGCAGATGCAGGGCGTCGTCCCATTCCAGCAGGGTGCGCAGCTGGAAGCCGATCCAGTCGAGGCGGCCGGCGCCCTTGCGGTCGTCCTGCCAGATGCCGTGGTGGAGGCGGATGTCGGCGCGGCGCCCGCTGGGCACGCCTTCCAGCTGTGGCCAGCTGCGCAGCAGGACCGGCAGGGTGAGGAACGGGCCGGACACCTCGACGAGGTTCAGCCAGTCCAGGTGCTGCTGCTTGCCATCGGACGCCTTCGCGGCACGGATTGCGGCGGCGGAGGGGCGGCGACCTCCGGAACGGGGCGCGGGGGTCATCAGTAAGCCTCCTTGGCGGGGATGACGAAGACGACGGCGACTGGGAAGAGATGATCCTGCGGCTCGCGGTAGCGGGCGGCAATCGCGGCGAGTTCGCGCTCGCGTTCGCCCTCCACGCCGTCGAGCCGGGCCCGCCAGCGTTTGCGGTCGTCGGCGAGCTGGCGGCGTTCGTCGGGATCCTTCAGCTCGTCCAGGCCGAAGAGCGTGTCCATCCCGCCTGTCGCGGAGGCCGCCGTGGCGGAGGAGGTCTCGCCGAGCCGGTTCCGCAGAGTGCGCTGGAGCCGGTCGAGGGTGGCGTTGATGCGCAGCTCCTCATCGGCCTGGCGCTCGGCCAGCCGGTCCATCAGGGACGCCTTGCGCTCCTTGCCGCGCGCGTCGACGGACTGGGTGAGGCCCTCGTATGTCTTCGGCCAGCTCTGCTGGAGGCGGTGGAGCAGGCGCTCCTTCGCGGGGCGGCCCTCCGTGAGCGCACGGTCCAGGATCGATGCGACCGCCTCCACGCCGCGCAGTCGACGCTGCCAGCCGTTGTCGCCGAGCCAACCGCCCGCGTGCAAGATCTCCTCGTGGAGGCGCTGACCGTCCGTGCCGACCAGCACGAAGCGGGCGTACGCGCCGACGAACGTGGTCTCCAGAGCCGGGTCATCGCTGACGACGGCCGTGATCCGGCGCAAGTCGACGTTGTCCGCGTTCCACACGGCCGCGCGCAGCAGCCGCGTCGACATGGCTACCAGCGGATGGTTCAGATGGGCCAGCACGATGTCGGGGCGTCCCGAGGCCGCCAGCGCGTCGAAGGTGACCGGGCGCAGGACGTCGGGGCGGAGCTTGTCGGGCAGGCCGTGGGTGGCGCGCTCCCACGAGCCGGTCAGCGGGGGCACGGTGTACAGGCCCTGCCGGAAGTCGTCTTCGGACGGCGCGTTCTCGTCGAGGCACAGTACGAGGGGCTGCTGGCGGGCCAGGTTCAGCGCGGTGTTCACCACGCGGGCGACTCGGTCCGGGGTGATGCCGAGTTCTACGGTCGTCTGCTTCAGCTGGGCGCTGAGCCGTCGCACCTGCTCGGTGACGTTCTGTTCGGCGTCCACCTTGCCGCCCGTGGGACGACCCTTGATCTTCTTCGCGCGGGCGTGCTCGATGTCGAAGTCGCTGAGCTGGCCCGTCATCCGCAGCTGGACCTTCTCGGCGAGCACGGCGTTGACCTCGCCGAGGTCCTCCTCCATCTGCGCGACCTTCCGCGCAATACGGGCGAGGAACTCCAGGTCGGCCTCGTACACGTCCGTCCTGGCCTTGTCCCAGGCCGCGCCGACGAAGTGCATGATCTGCGGGTTGTATCGCTGGCCGTACCGGTCGATGCGGCCGATGCGCTGTTCGAGCTTGTTGGGGTTGAACGGGATGTCGTAGTTGATCAAATGTCGACAATGATCTTGGAGGTCGATCCCCTCGCTGGCGGCGTCAGTCGCGATGAGGATGCGGACCGTGCCTTCGGGGCTGGTGGGCTGTTCCTGGAAGGCGAGCCGGATCTGCTCGCGCTCATCGGCGTTCTTCCCGCCATGGAGAGTGAGGACGCGGCCCTCCTGGGCCAGGCCCTCCTGCTGGAGCAGGTTCAGCAACCAGTCCTGGGTGTCGCGGTACTCGGTGAACACGACGACCCGCTCGTTCCCCCACCTCCCGCCGGTGAGACAGATGGCCTTGAGGGTCTTGACGAGCTCCTTGGCCTTGGCGTCAGGGGACGCCTGGTGGGCCTGGCCCCAGCGGGCCATCCGTTCCAGCAGCTCGGCCTCTTCCTCGGACGATCCCGGGGTGACCGTGGCGGCGCGGGTGATCACGTCGTGCTCGGCCTCGGCCAGCTCCTCGTCGTCGAGCTCGGCCGCGTAGTCCTCGTACTGCGTGATCCACAGCGGGGTCTCAACCGGGGCCGGAACCTCCTTGTTCCCGCCTGACTTCGCCCTGGCTCGTACCGATTCGAGGTGGACGCCAACGGTGTGCGCGAAGGCGGCGGGGGAAGAGAACAGCCGCTTCTTCAGCAGCAGGGTGACCAGGTCGACGGCCTTCCGACCGCCGCGCCGGTCGGGCGTGACCCGCTTCTTGCGCAGCTCGGCGTAGCGAGTGAGGAGGGCGTGGATCTCGCGCTCGGAGTCGGGGTACTCGACGGGCAGCGCCTTTGACTCGCGAACGTGGAAGCGAGGGTTGCCCTCCTCGTCGGTCACGGAGGTCTTCAGACGTCGTACGACGGTGTCGTCGAGGGCGTCCTTGTCCGGCTCGCCGCCGCGGAAGAAACGCTGGTTGTCGATCAGTTCCAGCAGAGCCGTGTACGACTCCTGGTAGCCGTTGTGCGGGGTAGCGGAGAGGAAGAGCCGGTGCTCGAAGTGGGGCGCGAGGCGCCGGATCAGCTTGGTCTGCTGGGAGTCGACGGCGTAGATCTGCTTGGGCGCGCTCGGGGCGACGTGGTGCGCCTCGTCCAGGATCAGCAGATCGAAAGTACGGCGCCCGGGGCGACCCGGCAGCTCCGTCGCCCCTCCCGGGGGCAGCACCTCGTCGATAAGCCGCTGCGCTTTGGGCGTGCGCAGCCAGGGAAGGCTGACGATGGTCAACGGGAACACCCGGAACGGGTTGGCGGCGCTGCTGTGCGTGCGACGCAGCTCGGCGCAGCAGGCAGAGTCAACCACGGTGAAGTCGAGACCGAACTTGTCGGCCATCTCGTCGCGCCACTTGAGGGTGAGCCCCGCCGGGCAGACGACCATGACGCGGTGGGCCCGGCCGCGCAGCCGCAGCTCCTCTGCGACCAGTCCGGCCTCCACGGTCTTGCCGAGACCGACATCGTCGGCGAGCAGCAGATTCACGCGGGGGGCTCCGACGGCGCGGGCGACTGGTTCCAGCTGGTACGGCTCGATGGCCACCCCTGACCGGAAGGGGGCTTGGAGCGTCTTCACGTCAGCGGAAGCGACGGCGGACCAGCGGACAGCGTCGAGGAAGGCCGCTAGCTGCTCCGGCGGGTCGAACGCTCCGGTGGAGGCGTCTGGGAGAGAGCCAGCTGGTAGAACACGACGCCCCGGCTCGACCTCCCATATCACGGAGAGGGTGTCGCCGTAGCGGCCATCGGCGACGGACTGTAGATGCACCACAGTGACATCGCCGGCCGGGGCGGCTTCGACTCCGGACACCACCCAGTTCTGGCCGCGTACCTGGACGAGAGCATTCTCCTTCGGCGGCGCGACGATTGCGGAGGCTTCGGAAGTACGGGTGGTTCCGGGCATGCGGACATCCTCCACTATCACTACCGGCGAGACGGCGGTGCCTACCGGAGTGCCTCATATTGACGAGCGATTCGTTCGTTGACCTAGATCACATACTTTCTCTCCTGATTGTGGACGGGACGACGGCTGGTCACTGCGGGAGGCGGAGCGCGCGGGTCAGTCTGCCCAGGCGGCTGACCAGACGCTCCACCTCGGCATGGGCGGGATGGTCGGGAGGCAGCGCGGTCCGTTGGTCGTCGGCGAGGCGGCGCAGAGCCTCCAGGGCTTCACCAGCCGAGCCTGAGCCCGCCAGGAGGGTGGCGATGTCCCGGCGGGTCTCCAACACCTCCGGATCCAGCGGGGGAAGTACCTCCTCCTGGAGATCGAGCGCCTCGCGAAGCTCCAGGAGGGCGGCAGAGTTGTGCCCGAGCCGGCCAAGGCAGCGGGCCGCCATCACCCGGCAAGCCGCGAGGTCCGCGTCCGGCGCGGAACGGGTCGACACGAGGGTTTCCGCGAGCTCCAGGCAGCCCTCGCGTGCCGCTTGCAGTTCCTGCCCTTCGAACTGCAAGCGGAGAATGGCCAGTCGGCGGGAGACGACCTCCGGATGGGAGGAGTCGAAACGGGGCAGCACCTCGTTGAGATCCTTGCCCAGCAGCTCCAGTGCCTGTGACAACCGTCCCTCTGCCGCGAGGCGTTGCGCGTGCTCGCGCAGGTCCGTCGACTCCGCAGGCGACCCGGCCCCGGAGGTGGACGGCGGTTGCGCTGGCCGAACGGAAGGTTGTGCAGTTGCGAGAGGGGCCGAGGAGTGCTCCGGAACGGATGCGTGTGCTTTGCCCGAAGGAGGATCGTTCGGAAGGTCGCTGCCATCGTGCGGCAGGCGCGCGGTGGCCTTGCCGGGCCTCGGCGTTCCGGCGCGGGCGGCCTTCGGCACGGCCTGCTCGGCCCAGGGCGCGAGGGTCTCCCGGACTTCGGCTGCGTCCGCCGGCCGGTCCTCCGGGCGCTTCGCAAGTAAGCGGGAGACCAGGTCGCACAGTTCGGCTGGTGCGTCGTCTCGCAGCCGTTCCAGTGGTACTGGAGTATCGGCGATGTGCTGGACCACCAGGGCCAGCGGCTCGTCAGCCGTGAACGGCGGTCGTCCGCCCAGTATCTCGTACAGCACGCACCCCAGTGCGTACAGATCACTGAGGGGAGTGGCCGCCTGCCCCTTGCCTTGTTCTGGAGAGATGAAGCCCGGAGTTCCGGCCACCATGCCCGCGTCGGTCAACCGTGGCCCGTCCGGTGGTTGCAAGGCGGTGGCGATACCGAAGTCGAGGACGCGTACCGTGCCGTCTGTCGTGAGCATCACGTTGCGGGGCGTCAGATCCCGATGGACGAAGCCGCGTCCGTGAGCCTGGACAAGCACGGAGCACACCTGGGCACCCACCGCGGCCGCCCACTCCACGGGAAAGGATCCACGCTGGGCCACCAACCGGTCCAGCGTGTGTCCGTACACGCGCTGCATGACCAGATAGAGCCGACTCGCTCGATGGGTGCCTGCATCATGGATGACCGGTACGTACGGATGCTCCAGCTTGGCCATCAGTCGTGCTTCTCTGGTAAAGCGGACGACGGCGGGGTCCTGCGGATCGAGCCTACGCGGCATCTTGGAGACAACCGTCCGTGGCGTCAGCAGTTTCACCGCCACAGACCGGTCCAGCCGCTGATCGTACGCCGCCCACACCTCGCCCATGCCACCTCTGCCGAGCAGCTCCGCCAGCTCGTAGCGGCCGTCGATCAGTTCGCCCCTCATCAGCTGATGGTCCCTCATCATCTTCCCCACGCCATGTTGCCGACCCGGGTTGCCAGTGGTCGTGGAGAGGCCGGGAATCGGGATGGGTGCGTGATGTCCGTACCCGAGTCCGGGAAGGAACCCCACGATGCGTCAGGTGCGGACGCAGGAATATGAGGGGCCAGGAGGGAATACACGACAGTTGCTACCTCGGGGACGAGCTGCATCACGAGATGCTGCATCGCCTTCCATGCACCAGCGTTGTGCACGGTCGCGATGGGGATGATCGACTCCGGCAAGAGGGCCGGTCTCACGGGGAAGTGCCCGGCGATGCGCTGCCGTTCGTCGTCGGGATCGAGGAGTTCCGGACGAATGAAATTGAGGGCGACCGGACGTCTCAGATACAGGTCGGCGCACACCTCGCGCATCGCTTCGTGACCTATCGGCGCGCGCATCTCGCAACGATCTGCGATGCGCTGTCCCCGAACCATACGGGGGCCTCCTCAAGGTGTGTACGCAACCGGTCTGTCCCGGACCATCACGGTGCGTGCATGGTCGCTGACGATCCTAGGTCAGCACGAGAGGGCCGGGGAGCGGACGAGTAAACCGAAAGTCTCGAAGCTACCGAATCCTTCGCCGACGCCCGCTCTACAAGAGTTGCGTGCCTTCAGGATCGGTGTACGACTCACAGTGCTACGCCGTATTCAAGGGGACGGGACGGAGTACTGGGGACTTTCACAGACGCTCCGCAAGTACGGGTTCGGGCAGGTCGCAGGCCGGCAAGATTGGCCCTTGCGTCGTGTGCCCTGTTGTCCGTCCTCTCTGCAGTACGGCCCCTGGCCAGGTATCAAGTCGGCAACCTCCGACTGCCCGAACCGGACGACATCAGGCACCTGAGGGTCGCATGCAATCCGATTCCGGTCGCAAGTTGTCATCCACCACACGGGCAGCCGGCATACGGGGCGGCCACGCGAGCATGGATTCCGCGGTCGTGTACAGGAACCCGGCGAGCGGAGGGTGAAGCCATGGCCAAGCTCACGGAGGAGCAGAAGCGGCAACGAGCCGCCAAGCGGGCTCTGCGCTCAGCCCTCGACGCCGAAGCGGATGACCGGCGGCGCCGCGAGCGAGATGAGCAGTGGGAGCGAGAAGGTACACGCCTCAGCTGGGCGGAGTACGTGGCCGGTGAGCCCTGCCGCGGTTGCGGACTGCCCATGACGGATGAGCTGGGGAGCTGGCCACCCCTCTTGAAGTTGTCCGAGGCGGAGAAGCTCGAATACGAGGAAGCCAACCAGAAGTTCCGGGAGCGGCATGTCGACTGCCGGGACGCCCGGTGGACCGTCAGCGGTTCTCGGGTAACGCACTGCTGTTTCTGCTGCCCGCCACCACCGATGGGGCCGAAGCAGGTGGAGAAGCTCGCAAGGCTGATCGCTTCGTGGCCCTCAAGGGAGGAACGCAAGAAGGATCTCGATACTTGGGACCTCACTCTCCGTTGCGACCATGTGGTGCCACACATTCAGCATCGCGAGCACAGCTACGTTTCTACCAGCGTCGTCGACTGCCCAGAGTGCGGAGAACGCCGCGGCGTAGTGAGCAGTGAGCGAGTAGGGCCCGCGTACCGCGATGACGGGACCATCCGTGAGCGGGCGGCAGCTGATCGAGAGAGGCTCGCCCGGGAATTGGCAGCCGCCGAGGCGAAGTTGGCCCGTCAGCAGAAGAACGCGGCGGCATCCCAACGCCGCATCGCCGAACTCCAGGAAGAGCTCGGCAGTGAGTCTTGATGAGACGAAGCGCAGGCGGCGATGCCAGATCATTTCCCGGCAACGCCTTCCATGGGTACCGGCCGGGAACCCTCGTGTATCGAGGCGTCAGGACTTGGCGGTCGAATCGCGGCCAGGCCAGTGCTTTGGCGGAGCGACGGCCGGGTCCGTGATCTGGAGGCGCCTCTGCCGGGTCGGGTCGATCGACGTCAGAGAGACGAGACGCTGGCCGCTAGCCACTGCGAGCTCGGACAAGGCGTGAGGAAGGGCCGCGCAGACGGTGGCGATCGCCGTGCCCAGGCCCACCAGGCCACCGTGCTTGTTGTTCTGGCGGTACTCGATGCGATGCAGGCCCGACTGTGCGATGGCCGCCACTTCGAGTGGCCGGCTGAGCTGCTTGGTGTCGTTGGTGATGACGACCTCGAAGCCGTCGGCCTTGGCCTTGGCGTACAGCTCGATGTCCTTCGTGCCCGTCCAGCCCTTGAGGTCGTGGACGTGAACGACTTCATGGACCTTCAGCAGGATGCGCACGATCTCGGCCATGGGGCGCGGCACGTTCTCGTCGAGCAGCAGTTTCAAGCGACAACCTGCCGGGGCTCGCTGCTGCCATAGCTGTCGACGTACTCGCTGAAGTCGGCGGCGTCCCGGGCGGCCTCGGCCGTCACGCCTGGGTAGAACTCACCGATCTGGTCCGGCGGGATGCCGTCTCTTACGAGGGCAGCGACATCTGACGCCGGGATCCTGGTGCCTTGGATGACCGGTTCTCCGCCGCGGACCGACGCGTCGACCGCGACGTGCTCACGGGGGGTGAGCAGAGCGGGAATGCTACGGCCGTCCTTATAGAAGGGCGCGAGAACATCCACCATCTGGTGGATGACCACGTTGCCCCCCTTGATCAGGTCTACGGCGTGGTCGGGTTCAGCCAGATAGATCGTGTCCGGACCCGCGACAAGTTTGTACGAGGAGAGGTGCTTCGACTCGCCGAGATCTTCCCGGAGCGTGTTCAGCGCACGGCGGATCTTCTGCAACGAAGCCTCTTCGCGCAGCTGCACACAGATGCGGAGTGCGACAACGTCGCGGAACGAGTAGAGGATCGGCCTCTCGCTGGAGATCTCGGGCACGAGCACGGCGCCCTTGGGTCCGGAGGCTCGGCGCCAGTGGGACAGCTGGCGCAGCGTCGCGCCGGAAAGAGCCGCAGCAAGTTTGGGTTCGTACGACACCGCGTGCCTCCTTCCGTCTTCCGCCCCCATCGTTATCGGCCTGAACGTACCCCATTCTCCTGGAGGCCACTCAGCGCAGAAACCGAAGGACCCATTCAGGGTGAGCCGGGGACGCCGGACGCCCCCATGTCGCGCCCGCCGCTGCCACGGGTATGGCCACAGGCCGGCACACGTCCGTGGCATTTTCGGCCACTCACCGGCGACGCCCGTATGCGCCGCGTAACCTCACGGGCATGGGGGCATCAGCAACCGGTGCAGGTCAGGACGCCGACGAGGAGGCGCGGCGGCGGCTGAACGCGTACACGTATCTCAGCGCGCCCGAGCGGCTGGAGCACGTCGCGATCATGCGGGTGTTCTGCGGAACGCTGCTAGCGGATCTCGCCGTCCCGGACATCATGGCGAAACTGCGCCAGACCAGTGCTTCCGCCGCAGGACTCGACGCCGACACCCTCACGGTCCGACTGGAACAGCTGGTCCAGTGGGGAAACCTGCTCCGCAGCAGCCACACGGTGAACGCGTCCAGCATCAGCGAGTACCAGCGTTCCCGCTCGCGCTACCAGCTGTCGAAACTGGGCGAACGTATCCAGCGGGACGCCGACGGAGTCCTGGCCGAAGCCGACGCCGCCCGCGAGGTGAGCAACGAACTGCTGGCACTGGTCGAGCGCGGACTACGGGAGCTGGCCGACCTCGTGACCGCGCCGGGCGGTGTCGAGCCGCAGGACGGACTGGAGCGGATCAGCACGCTGTTCGTGCAGTTCACCGAGTTCGCGGACTCCATACGCGACTTCTACGCCTACCTCGGCCAGGTGCTGTCCCGCTACGACCTGGACAGCGCCGAGTACCAGGGCTTCAAGGAGCTGCTCCTGGACTACGTCGAGGCGATCACGGAGGACGTGGCGTTCCGCGCGCCCCGGATCTCGGCGGCGTTGGACACCCTGTGGCCACACATCCCGGCTCTGCTGGACCGGCTGGACTCCCACGCCCAGGGACTCACCGGGCTCTCGGCGCAGGGCGAAAGCCGCCCGGAGGTCCGGATCCAACGCAGTCGGGGCCGCGAATTCGCGGGCTGGGAGGGCCTGCGCGGTTGGTTCAGCAACATCGACGGCCAGGGCAGCCAGGTCGACCAGCTACGCGACGCCACCCTGCGCGCGTTGCAGTCGTTGCTCGCCAATGCCAAGCGGATGCTGCGGTCGGCAACCGGGGAGATGTCCCGGCGCAAGGATCTGCTGCGGCTGGCCCGCTGGTTCGCCGAAGCGGCGCCGCGGGACGCACACGACATCGCCGTCGCCGCCTTCGGGCTGTATGGAGCCCGACATCTGGGCATACCTCCGGCCACCGACGAGGTGGTGCCCGCCTACACGAGCTGGTGGACCGGTCCAGTGGTCGAGGTGCCGGTTGCCCTGCGCGAAAGAGGCAGCCGGGCCCAGCGGGGCCGGGCCTCAGCGGTGGAGGACCACTCCGCGCAGAAACAGCTGCTGAGGGAGGCCGCACGGCAGCGGGCAGCGGCCAGAGCAGCGGCGGCGGACGAACTGCGCAGCGCATCCGGCCGGTTCGCCGAGGTACGCCTCACGTCAGCGGCACTCAGCCTGCTCCTGGAGCTGTTGGCCACAGCGCTCGGAAACGCACAGCTCAGCAGGCCCGTCAGCACGGACGGGGAGAGGACGGCGGGGTTCGACCTCGACTCGGCCAGCAGTGAAGACGCCGAACTGCGTATCCGCCTCACCGTGCGCCGGACGGCGAGCACGCGAACGGTGCTGTACTCGGCCGACGGCGACCTGCTGCTGGACGACCTGGAGCTGGACATCGGTCGCACCTCCGCCGCGGTCGACGGCGAAGCGGAGGCGAGCGTGTCATGACCCTCCCCTCGACTCACGACGTAGCCCTGGCAGCCGAGCGCCGCACCGCCGCCCGGTTGCTCCTCACCCACCCGCTGATCGCGTCGGACGGCCCCCACGCTGACCTCTTCCCGCTGATCCGCAGACACGCCGACTGGCTGGGCAAACGGTTCCAGCAGGTGCTCGGCTACCGCCTGCTGGTCGACAGCTCCTACGCCCGGCTGTTCAAGGCGGGGCTGGGGACGGGTTCGGGTCATCGGCTGGAGCGCTCCACCGGTACCCCGTTCACACCGCACACGTACGCCTGCCTCGCTCTGGCCCTGTCCGTGCTGGTGACCGCGCCCGAGCAGATGCTGCTGTCACACCTGGTCGCCGATATCAGGGCTGCCGCAGCCGACGCCGGGATCGAGCTGGAGGAAACGGGCCGGGCGGCCGGGAAGCGAACCCTGGTCGCGGCTCTGCGTCAGCTCGTCGACTGGGGCGTGCTCGTCGAGACCGAGGGCCAGGTGGCCGCGCTTGCGCAGGAGGCAGGCGGAGAAGCCCTGATCACGATAGATCGGGAGCTGGCACGTGTGGTCGTCGCCGGTCCGCTCTCCCAGGCACGGGACGGCGCCGACCTGGTGCGGCGGGCAGCGGACCCGGGCTTCGGCGGACCACGCACTTACGTGCGCCGGATGCTCGTGGAGACACCCGTCGTCCACCTCGACGAGCTGACAGACGCCGAGCGTGACTGGCTGCGCACCCGGCAGCGCCGCGAGGCCCAGGCTTTTTCCGAACTCCTGGGTCTGGAGATGGAGATCCGCGCCGAGGGCGTGGCGCTGGTGGACCCCGAGGAAGAGCTCACGGATCTGCACCTGCCGGGCACCGGGACCGTCGCACAGGCCGCGCTGCTGCTGGCGGAACGGCTCGTGGAGCGGCTTCGGCCGCAGGAGCCGGGGCATCCGGCGACCGGCGGGACGCTCGTCATCGGGGTGGCCGTCCCGGACGGCCTGGTGGATGAGGTGCTGGCCGGGCTGATCGCCGAGTACGGGCAGCGCAGCAACTGGCAGCGCGGCTACCTGGAGGACCTTCCCTCCCTGCGAGAGGCCGTACTGGACCTGCTGGTCCGCATGCGGCTAATGACCCGCGCGGGCCGGCTGCGCGCCGAGGGCGGAGGACTGCCGGAGGGGTACGTCGAAGAGGCGTCGGAAGGACGCACGGTGACCGATGTCCATGGCGCACGGCCCGGCGGCGACAGGTGGGTGCTGCTGGCCGCAGCGGCCCGCTACGCCACCCAAGTCACGGTGCGCCCGGCCACCGCAGCCGGGAAAGGCACGGACGTTCAAGAGGAGTTGCCGCTATGACCACCGACGCGCGTGGCCTCGTTCCGCTGCCGCGTTCCGGCGCTGCGACAACCGCCGGCCCCGCAACGACCAGCGGCGCCCGCTTCCGGCTGCACCGGGCGGGCATCCAGAACGTCTGGCAGTACGACGAGCAGGAGTTCTCCTTCGGCGACGGACGCCTGCTGCTGCGCGGCAAGAACGGCGCGGGCAAGTCCAAGGCCCTGGAGATGCTGCTCCCGTATCTTCTGGACGGCGACTCCCGGGCGCTGGACGCGACCGGCACCGGCCGCACCACGCTTGCCTGGCTGATGCTGGACGGGTTCGAGCAGACCAACCGTCTCGGGTATCTGTGGGTGGAGTTCCGGGGCACGGCCGACGACGGCGGTCACCGTCACCTGACGCTCGGTGCCGCCATCCGCGCGTCGAAGTCGACGCAGAAGGCGCTGCCGACGTTCTTCGTCACCCCGCTGCGGATCGGTGAGGACCTGCATCTGGTCGAGGCCGGTAAGCCGCTGCCGGTCGACCGGCTCAAGGAGATCGTCGGCTCCGACAACACGACCGACCGTGCGGTCCAGCACCGCTCACGCGTAGCCCGGGAGCTGTTCGGCATCACCGACGCGACCCGCTACCGCAACCTCACCCAGCTCCTCCACCGGCTGCGGCGCCCAACGGTCGGCGACCGGATCGAACACGGGGGCCTGGTCTCTCTGCTGAGCGAGACCCTGCCGGGGCTCGACGAGGACGTGGTCGAGAAGGTGGCGCGCAACCTCCACGACCTTGACGCCGTACGGGACGAACTCGGCCGCCTGGAACGCACCGACGCGGCCTTGCGCACGTTCCTCACCAGTTACCGCGGCTATCTGGCCGGCGTCCTGCGCACCTCCGCCCAGAGAGTGGGCCACGAGCTGGGCGTCCTCGCACAGCGGCGCCGGGCGGCCGGAGACGCCGCACAGCGGACGAGCGACCTGAGGACGCAGGAGGAGGAGTCGGAGGGCCGACTGGAGACCCTGCGCGAAGAGGAACAGGCCGCCCGGACCGATCTGGCCGCCCTGCACGCCAGTCACGCCTACCGCAGCCTGCGCGAACTGTCGGAGCGCCGCGGCACGGTGGAGGCGCTGCACACCGCCGCCGCGGCCGCGTTCACCACCCTGCGCAACGCCCACGAAGCGGAGGAGGGCTCGGCGGAGCGGCTGGCCGAAGGTGTCGAACACCTCGGCAGCCGGCTGGCCGAACTGGGAACCGAACACCGGGAGTTGCTGACGCAGGCGGAGAAGTCCGGGCTTCCCACCGGCCATCTCGGCGAGGCGGTGGCGCTGCCGCGCACGGTTCTCGCCCAGGCCACCGAGACCGAGCTGACGACTCCGGACGGGGAGACGCGTACCGTACGGCACCGGTCGTTGGCCCGTGTGGACACGGTCACGGCGCAGGAAGGGCTGCGGTCCTGGCAGAACCAGTTGGAAGACGCCGAGTCGGTCGCGAGAAACCGGGCCCGGATGGTTCAGGAGGTGACCCGCCTCATCTCACAGGCGGACGAGGCCCGGGCCACGGCGGCTCAGGCCGATGCCGAGCGGGAACGGCTGGAGGGCGAGGCGGAAGACGCCGCCGGCCATCTCGACGGCAGCCGTCAAAAGGTCGCCGACGAGAGCGGCGCCTACACCCGCCAAGTCGCCGAGTGGGCGGCGCGCACGCAGAATGCGCTGGGCCCCGACTGCCCGTCGCTGAACGCCGTCCACGCCACCGTCGGCCACGAGACCTCTACCGACGCGCCGTTCGCGGACCGCACGCTGCCGCCCGAAATCGACAGCCAGGCGCGGCGGGCAGCTCAGGCCGCATTGGAGCCGTACGGCGAGGAACTCACCGGACGCCGGGACGCCCTGGCACTCGGCGTCAGCCGGCTCGGCGAGGAACTCGACCGCCTGGCGAGGCAGAAGCGGGACTGGGAGCAACGTACCGACCCCGAGCCGCCGGCCCCGGACCATCGTGCCGCCGCGAGGACGCCGGGCAGTGGAGCCCCCTTCTACCGGCTCGTGGACTTCGCGGACGACCTGGCTCCTGCCGAACGGGCTGGCCTGGAAGGGGCATTGGAGGCGAGCGGGATCTTGGACGCGTGGGTGAGTGCGGACGGCGTCCTGCTCGATCCACGCACCCGGGACACCCTTCTCCAGCCGGGGCGCGTGCTGTCCAACGGGCGCACTCTCGCCTCGGCCTTGCGTCCGGCCCCTGAACCGGGTTGCGGCGTCACCTCCGAGCAGGTGGGGGGTCTCCTGGCCACCATCGCACTCGCATCAGCACAGGAAACCTCCGCGCACAACGCGGTGTTCTACGACGGTAGTTGGCGTCTGGGCGTACTCAGTGGTCGTCATGACAAGAGCGACACCGAGTACGTGGGGGCCGCCGTACGCGCCGAGACTCGGCGACGCATCCTCGCCGAGTTGGAAGAGCGGATCGCGCAAACTCAGCAGCGGCTGGCCAATGTCCGCGAGGAGCTCGCCGTAGCCGATGCCATGCGTCGTGCTCTCACGCTCGCAGAACGGGATTTCCCCGGGGCACGCAATCTCGCGGACGCATGGAGCAGGACTGAATCAGCAGAGCGGACCCTGCGTGACCTGACCGCCAAGGCGACCCGGGCAGCGCGGCTGGCCGAGGAGACACGCGCTCTCGCGGTATCGGCGCGGACCGAGGCGGATTCCACTGCGACTGCGCACGACCTGCCCGGCGACCCCGCCTCTCTGGACCGTGTGCGCACCGCACTGGCTGGTCTGCTCAGCAGTATCGGGCATCTAAGAAGGGCCGTCAGCGGCACGGGCGAGCGGCTCGGTACGAACCAGGCCGATGCCGACAGGTACGGACGCGCTCAAGAGGATCGCCTAGCCGCGGACGAGAGCTACCGGCTCCACCTCGCCGGACTGCGCACCGCTGAGCAGGACCTGCGCACCCGCGAGGAGGCCATCGGGTCGTCCGAGGAGGAGATCCTCTCCCGCGAGCAGGACGCCAAGCAGCGCATCACGAACGCCGTCCAAGCGCTCCCCGCGGCGCAACGAGCTCGCGACGATTTCCACGACCTGCGCGTGCGCGCGGAAGAGGACGAGAAACGCCTGCGCGGGACCCTGGCGGACCAGGAAGCGACGGTCATAGACACCGGCAGCGCTCTTCGCGGTGCTCTCGGCCGACCGGAGGTGGTGCTCGGCGCCGGCCTCGACCGGTCCGCGTTGCCTGAATACGTGTCGGACGATCCCGGCGCGGACGTCCGCAGCCGTCTGCGCGCGCTGAGGGCCCTCGCCGAAGCCGTGGAGCAGGCCCTCGGCCGTCCGAAGAGCGAAGTGTCGGACAGCACCCTGCTCAACCGCCACACCGATCTGCGCGACCAACTGGCCGGCGGATTCGACGCGCAGCTGGAGGAGCGCGACGGGATCAAGGTGTGCCGCCTAGTCGACGACCACGGATCCCATGACGTCGCGGCCGTGGGCGAGCGGATCGCGGTTCAGGCCGCGGAGGCCCGGGGACGGCTCACCGAGCGCGAACGCGAGGTGTTCCAGCGGTTCCTGACCGGCGAGCTCGGCGACCACCTCTCGGCGCAGGTCATCACCGCAGCGAACCTGGTCGCGGCTCTCAACGACACCCTGCGGACCGTGCGCACCTCCCATGGCCTCGGTGTCGAGCTTCTGTGGGAGCTGGACGAGGACGTGGACGCAGATGTGCGCGCGGCCGTCGAGTTGCTGCGCAGTCCGTCGAGCCTCAGGACGCGCGACCAGACCGAGCAGCTCCGCGAAGTGCTGCAACGCCGGATTGAGGACGCCCGCCGTGCCGACCCGTCAGCCGGTTACGCCGCCCATCTGCGGACCGCGCTGGACTACCGCGACTGGTTCCGTTTCCACACCTTCGTGGTCGAGGACGCGGCTCCGGGCCGCCGTAGGAAACTGACCGGCCGGACCGGTCTCAGCCAGGGCGAACAACGGGTCCTCTCGTACCTCGTGCTCTTCGCCGCGGCAGCCGCCCACTTCACCAGCCTCGCCGACTCGGCACCGCACGCGCCACGCCTGATCCTCCTGGACGACGCCTTCGCCAAGGTCGACGAACCCACCCACGGCCGGCTGGGCCGTATCCTCGTCGACCTCGATCTCGACTTCGTCCTCACCAGCGAGCGACTCATGGGCAACTGGCCCGAGGTTCCGTCCCTGCACATCTACGAGTGCCTCCGTGATCCCCACGTACGCGGGGTGGCCACCCTGCACTACACCTGGAACGGTCGGCACCGGCGTCTGGTGTCCGTATGAGCGGGCTGCCCGCCGCAACGCGCGACTGGCTGACGGGACCTGGACTCACCCGGCTCTGGGATGGGGTACGTAAACGCCTGGAGAGCAACGGCGTACAGGCCACGGGTTCGCTCCGGCTGACCGCGATGAATACTCAGGAACGCAACGACCTGTCTCTCCTGCTGGGCAAACCCCTCACAGGTGCCGCCGTGACCGTACGGCTCGACGTGCTCGACGCACGTCTACGCGCTTCGGCCGCCGGACTCGGCCTCAGACAGACCCTGGAGGAACTCGGCCCACCACTCACCGACCGCCGTGCCGCCCGCGCGGACGTGGCGGCACAGCGGGAACAGGTGTGGTCGTCCCTTGCTTCGTCACTGGACGCCTCCCCACTCGCCGACCAGGAATGGCCCCGGCAGTGGTACGACCTGTTGCGCCGTGCCGGTGTTCCGAGAGGAGTGACGCCCGAAACGGCGATCTGGACACTCCAGCAGGCGGTCCAAGTCCTCGCCGCTCTCCTCGGACCCGAAGGACCTGAACGCAACGGCACACGCGGCCGGGGAGAACTCGCCGCCAGGACGACCGGCTCCGCGCACGGCCTGGACGACGGCACCTGGCTCGCACGCCTTGTCCAACGAGGGGTCGCCCTCGCCCATGGCACCGAGTTCCCCGACGACGCGGCCGGCCGACGCGCTCTGTGGCGGCTGGTGTCCGTCACGCCGGACGAGGTCTCCAGCACGGTGCTGACCTACGGGCTGCGGCCCGACGGCGAGGGCTGGCGGGAGCGTGCCCTGCGGGAGCGAGCCGACCATCACGCCGAAGCTCACGTCACCCCACGCGACCTGCATGACCTCCGACTGCAGCTCCCCGCCGGAACGCTCATCCACATCTGTGAGAATCCGCGCGTGGTGGAAGCCGCGGCGGACGCGGCCTGCGTCCAGCCCCTGGTGTGCACCTCCGGCAGCGCGGCCACCGTGGTCTTCACTCTTCTCGACGCCCTCGCCGCCACGGGTTGCCGCTTCGCGTACCACGGCGACTTCGACTGGCCGGGGATCGCTCTGGCAAACCGGGTCATCCGCCGCTACGAAGCCCGGCCGTGGCGCATGGGCACCGCGGATTACGAGCACCTGGCCGCTCGCAGTCAGGCCGAGGGCATCCCTCAACTGGCGCTCGACGGCCCGCCGGTCGACGCGGACTGGGACTCGGATCTCGCCCCTGCCATGACCGCCCTCGGCGTCGCGCTCCATGAGGAGGCCACGCTCGACCTCTTGGTGGCCGACCTTTCACGCCTGGCGTAGAGACATCGACACCATGCCGGACTCCGGGAGCCAAGCTGCTCTGAAGTCCCCGGCCTGGGTCGGTTCCCGACTCGGGCACCGCTCCGGAGTCGGAAGCAAGTCCGGACCCAGCCAACTGCCGGGGCCGTAACCTCGACCAACTCCGCTGGATTACTGGGGTTGACGTGTGAAAATGCTGGTCCGACCCGTGCCCGTGCCCACTGGAGATGACGTGACTATCGCGTACCTTGTGGCAGCGCCAGACCGGCAGCAGGCGCCGCTCAAGACTCTGGCTCACGTCGAGTTCCAACTGCGAGTGCTGGGGCTGCTCTGTGCCGCTGCGACCGGAAAACCTTCCTCTTTGACTACACCGGGATCCCTCGATGTCTGGTCCCGCTACATCCTGCTACGGCGTAGTTCTCTGAGATGTGACATCTGTGAATCCGCCGCGCTTGACGTCGCCGACAGCATCAACACCGAGGTGGCTAAAGACACCTCGATCCGCCGAATGCGCAACCAGGTGTTCCATGGCGGCCCGGATCCGGAAAACGTAGACCTCGCTGCACTCCATCAGGTTGTCTCAGCCAACGCGGACCACATCGTGGCGATCTATGCACACGGGCACGTCACCGAGCTGGAGCCGTTCTTCATTCCCATCAACGGTGAGCTCGCCGCCCTGCACGATTACTCCGAGGGATCCGCAACCTATTGGCCCCGCCACGGGCACGCGACCGATGTCACGCGGTCGGAGATCCTTGAGGCGCTCCAGAAGCTGGGGCCGCAGCGCGGCGACCGGCTTCTGGAGAGCTTCGCGCTGGACATCCAGAAGGATCTGGACGGTTTCGCCGCACGGGAGTCAATCCAGACTCTCGTCGCCCCGCCCGAGCCAATCGTGGTGCGCTGGGATCTACGCACGTCCGGTGGCACGATCCGGCGCGTCGACCGGTTCGAGCTGAATGCTGATCACGCCCGGGTCTGGCATTCCGAGTCGGGCACAAAGCCGTACAAGGCGTTCCTAGCAGACATCTGCAATTGGGAGCTCCTCAAGGAACGGCTCCTGGAGGAGCTCGAGGAGCAGGTAACGGAAGAGAGTCTGATCAGGGAGGAGCTATTCCCGGATCTCAAGCAGCATGTCCCCGATGTGTCTGCGCGGGTCTGTGTCGCAGATGGTCCGTTCGGAGATGGCAGCGACGTCACCATCACTCAAGCGTGTAAGCGGATCGCCGCCCGGACCGGCATCTACAGCTCGTACACGAACCTCATCACGCTCACCGGCGAGGCCGGATCAGGCAAAACGCATAGCCTGCTGCAGTTTGCTCGGGAGTCACTCGCTCGTGGCGGGGAGCTCGCCCCCATTTCGATCTACATCTCGTCGAGCGGGAAGAGTGCAAACAGCCTCGACACGCTTCTCGACGCCAGTATGGGGCATACGTTGATTCTCAACTCGCGTTCCGTGCTGGCGCTGTGCCGCGCGGGTCTGGCGATTCTGGTGATCGACGGCTTCGACGAGTTGCTCGGCTTCCGTACCTACGACAACCCACTGAGCGGTCTGAGGCCGATCCTGGACGCACTGCGCGGCCGGGGAACAGTGATCCTGTCTGCGCGGTCAAGCTACTCTGAAGCCCGCCTCCGTCAGGACCTGGAACTTCACGCTTCGATGGACTGGCCGCCATATGTGACGACGCTTGAGCTCCTGCCATGGCGGCCGGAACAACTACGGGAACTCACCCACAGACTCCCTGTCGAGGAGGCCCGGGCCAAGATGTCCCCGGAGATTCGGCAGATGTTGACTACACCGTTCTTCTGTCTGGCCTTCGCGGTCTGGGCACGGACCGATAAGTCGCTGGAGTTCTTGCAGTTTGTCGTCGAGACCTACCTACAGCGCGAACGGCGCAAGCAGCCTGGCCAGGCCGGCGTCGAACTCTTCAGCTCGGGAGTGCTTGCCGACATCTTCTCCGAGGTTGCGGAAATGATCGCCCGGAACGCGGTTGCGGAAGTCTCGGAAGACGATCTTGAGTTGGCAGCGTCACAAGCTCTGGACCGTGACCTCACGAAAGAGGAGAAGCGTCGGCTGATCGCGTTGTGCGGAATGAGCGCCGAATGGGCGGAGAATGAACTCTCGTTCAAGTTCACCCACCTCGCCATCGCCGAGCAGTTCCTCGCCCGGCAGGTTGCCCGGCTGCCGCTCGACCAGGCAGCCTCCCTGTTGTTCAGCGTTGCCATCTCGGGGCTCTGCGCGCAGCTGATCGTCTCTATTTGGCGAACGGAGCGTGGCAACGTGCCGACCGAACTGATCGCCGCACTCCAGGAAAAGGTGACCGCCGCCGAGCCCTACGACCAGCGTCTACCTGGGGCGATCAGTCTCGGCGAGCTGTGGGCGAAGGTTCACGGAACCGGTGACGGCCCTCGCTCCGTGCGGCGGATCACGGTCGAGTCTCTAGAGCTCGGTGGCTCCGGCCGGGTTTCACTCGAGGAGGCGCATGTCCAAAACCTGACCGTGGGGCCAGATATTGAGCTTCGGCTGGCCTCCAGCCGCGTCGATCGACTGGATCTGTCGAAGTCGACAGGCGTCGCCCTGGTGGGAGACTCCTACAAGCAGGTGCTCGAGTTGCTGACGCAAGACGAGTTGGCGGTTGGGCAGTCGAGGATCAAACACGCGCTCGGGCTGGCTGACGAAGTTACCGAAGACATCACCGAGATCGACAGCTACTTCAAGTCGAACATCGCCCTCGCGAGGGGGCCAATCATTGTGAACTCGCGTGATTTCGCGCCCGACGACAACCGGCTCAACTGGGTTCGAGAATACGGTCTCGACGCTTGGCAGGGCTTCGTCCGCAGGATGCAGGAGGAAGGAAAAATCACCCTTGAGAAGGTGAATGCGAGTGGGCGCCTGAAAGTGCGACTGCGCCTGACGGAGGCATTCGACGAGCAGTGACGCGGACAGACCCGCCACCGTGCTGGCAGGCGACAGGTCACTTCGGCGGGGCAGCGATCTCCGCTCGACAGGCGTTGTATCACCGAGAACCCAGAAGACCTCAACTCGGCCGTCGACTCGGTGGCATCCGTCGTCACCATCCTGCAGGGACTCACTACTCCTGTGGCTGCGCTACACGGCTGAACCACGTTCGTGCAGGACCCTGGGAGCGATCTGGGAGCCAACCCGCTCTCCAAGCCCCTTCGACACCAACCAACACCGCCCCACACCAACACCCTGACCAGGCAAAACAGCAAACCAACCGCTGAAGATCACGACCGACCCTCATTCGGGACGAAGAGGTCGTGGGTTCAAATCCCGCCACCCCGACAGTGTTTGACCAGGTCAGGGGCCTGATCCGCGAGAGCGGGTCGGGCCCCTGAGTGGTTTCTGGAGGTCGCTGGGGAGAGAGCTGGGGCAGGATCTTGGTCGGCTTCCCTGAGGAGTTGTCGCCGCTGCCCCGACGGTCGTGCGGGCCGCCGGTCGTCCCGTCGCTCGGTGTCTTCCGGGCCGTCGAGATCGCCCGCTTGAGGAAGATGGAGGTTTCTCCATATTCGCTGCCTACCGATCGGCAACCCGCCCGATAGCCTCCTCGACCGCCGTCATTCGTTCCGCGAGCGCTTCCAAGGCTGTGGCAGCCCGGTTCATCGGGTCGTTTCCCGCTGCCGGGGCATAGGCCGCTTTCAGTGCGGCCCACCTTTCCGACAGGTCGGCCGAAAGGGTTCCTCTCAGTTCGGCCAGTTTCAGGAGGTTCGCCTCGGCGTGGTCGGCCAGGGTCTGGGATTCGGCGAGGAAGTGGTCGTTGATGATGGCGTCGAGCTCGTGGGTGTTCATCGCGGGGCGGATGCGTTGGGTGATGCGGTTCATGGTGCGGTACGAGCCTTGGAGGCGGAATGGTGGTTCGGTTCGGGTTTCGTGGGTTTGGGTGGCGGAATTGATGTAGGCGGCGTTGACGGCCAGGACGGTTTCGCGGGCCCGGAGGACGTGGCGTACCACGGAGACGATCTCCTCGATCTCGGTGGGGGTGTAGGGGTGGTGGAGGTGGTCCGGGCGGGTATTGGGGGCGTTCTGCGCGAGGCGGGTGAAGGTGTGCAGGTCGGTGCGGTCGCGGGCGGCGAGGGGGGAGAGGACGGGGTTCGAGGTGAGGGCGTTCTCCAGGAAGCTTTCGGCGAATGCGGATTCTTTTCCGGTGAGGACGTCTCCGAGGTTCCAGACGTCGGCGCGGTTCGCCAGCATGTCGGGTACGCGGAATCGCGCGCCGGACTCGGTGAAGGGGTTGCCGGCCATGCAGACGGCGAATCGCTTTCCGCGCAGGTCGAAGGTGCGGGGTTTCTCGTCCCAGACGCCGTCGATGCGCCGGGTCGCATCGCACAAGGGGATGAATTTCTGGAGGAATTCAGCGGACACGTGCTGGATGTCGTCGAGGTAGAGCAGGGTGTTGTTTCCTGCCGCCAACGCGAAATTGACCTTCTCGACCTCTTGTCGGGCGGTCGCGTCGGGTGCCTCTGCGGGATCGAGGGAGGTGACGTCATGTCCCAGTGCCGGTCCGCTGATTTTCACCAGCATCAGCCCGAGCCGGTCGGCGACATATTCCATGAGGGTCGTTTTCCCGTATCCCGGCGGGGAGATCAGGAGCAGCAGACCGCCGGTGTCGGTGCGTCCGGTTTCCCCGGCGGTGCCGATCTGCCGCGCGAGGCTGTCGCCGATCAGCGGCAGATACACGTCGTCGATCAGCCGGTTGCGGACGAAGGACGTCATGGGCCGCGCCCGGTGCTCCGCGAGCCGCAGCCGCGTCCGCTCGGCGGCCACCACCTCTGCGCGACGCCGCTGGTAGGCGCGGAAGGCGGGTACGTCGTGCTCCTCGAACTCGCCGGTCCTGGCAAGGAATTCGTCGAGGCGGATCACCAACTCGCCGTCCACTACCCGGGGATGGGACCCCAGCAGCCCCTTGACCGTGACAGCGGTCGAGCCTTCCGCCGAGTACCGCGTCAACTCCGGGCAGAGTTCGGCCGCGACGGCCTCGGCCAGCTCACCTTCCTCCAGTTCCAGCCCACTTGAGGACGCGTACGCCGACAGCCACGCCCGCACGAGCTGCTGCCGCTCCGCCAGCCCGTCCAGGGCCGCGAGGTCGTCGTCGTAGGCGGAACTCCCCACGCCGCTCCCCACGCCGCTCCCCGCGCCGGAACGGAACTTGTCGACGAATGTCCGTGCGGGCTCGCTCAGCACGAACCCCTCGGGGCCGGAGGTCAGTTCCTCGAAGAGGTACTCGGCGGCGGGCTGTGATCCCCCGAGGGCGGCGGCCAACTCCCTCACCAGGTCGGTGGTTCCGGGTGCGGTGCCGAACAGCTCACGGGCGCGGGCGAGTGAGCGGGCCCGCCGGGTCCAGGTCGCGCGTGCGTCGGCGTCGACGCCGTGCGCCCAGGTCAGCTGGGCGGCGGCACGGACGGCGGGCTCGTGGCGCAGGGTACCCACGTGGTCGTACACGGGTAGTACCGCGCGCAGGATCGCGGTCGCGTCGTGGTCGTGGACGCCGCGCTCGTACCCCTCGTCGTACGACTCCTGAGCTACCCGGCGTACGAGGGCGGGAAGGTCGTCGGTCGTGGTGAGGGTGGTGGGGCCGGGGTCGCGCAGGAGGCGGGCGGCGAGGTGTTCGGCTCGGCTGACCTGCGGGGATTCGGAGGGGAGGGTGCGGTCCCAGTAGGGGCGGGCGGCGGTGAGGGCGGGGTCGGTGACGGGGGCGCGGTAGTCGGTGCCGGTGAGGGCGAAGGCGAGGTGGTCACCCTGGGGTATGAGGGTGAGGTCGAGGGGCTGGGTGGTGACGGCGAAGCGGTGGGTGCCCAGGAGCAGGGTGCGGCCGTCGTCGGCGTACAGGTCGGTGCGGTCGCGCAGGGCGCGGGTCGCCTCCTGGCGGGCGGCGCGCAGGCGGCCGTCGAGTTCCTCCGCCCTTACGGTGTCGCCGAGTTGGCGGAGTTCGCCGGCCGTGCGGCGGATCTTCGCGACCATCGGGTCGGAGGCGAAGTGGGTGCTGACGGCGTCCGCGTCGGGCAGGGTCGCGGCGCGGCGGGCGATGGTCTCCAGGACGCGTACGGCGGAGGCGGCGAGGTGGTCGGCGCGGCGGGCGCGAGTGTCGAGGAGGCTCTGTCTGCGGGCGGCGAAGGCGTCGGCCACCTCGGCGCGCTGGTCGTCGAGTCGGGCGAGGAAGTCGTCGAACCCGGCGAACCGTGACTCCAGGTTCTCCAACCGGACGAGGACACCCGCGAGTTGGGTGTCGCAGGCGTCCGGCGTGTCCGCCGCCGCGAGCGCGGCGGTGACAGTCTGGCCCAACAGGGCGAATTCGGCGGCGAATTCGGCGCGGCCCTCGCTGTCGCGCAGGGTACGGCGGCGGGCGTCGAGGACGGCGCGGGCTCGGTTGACGCCGCCGAGGACACCGGCGATGCGCTCCAGTACGGCCGTCCGTACGGTCGTGTCCCCGATGTCGAGGCCCGCCACCACCTCGGTGACGGTCCGCAGGCCCTCCCCCAGGGCCTCGATGCGGCCGGCGACGGGGTCGGCCTCCGCGACGGTCGCGATGGCGCCCGCGTCGGCCGACAGCCTTTCCACGTCGGCCTGTTGGGTGTCGAAGGCGTCAGGCCGGGCCAGGGACTCGACGGCCCGCCGACCGAACCGGTCCAGGTCGGCCCCGGCCTCCTCGGACAGCGCGTCGATGCGGGGCAGGTCCGCGTACCGCAGTTCTCTGAGCGTCAGCAAGTGCCCCTGGGCGTGCCGGAGTTCGGCCAATCCGGTCACCCAGGCGGCGGCAGTGCGCGGGGTCTCGCCGCGCAGCCTCCGGACGACGGCGGCTAGTTGGGCGGCGGCCTCGTCGAGTGCGTCGGCGGCCTGGCGGGTGAGGGTGCGGACGGTGCGGAACTCGGCGAGGACCTGCTCGGCGGTGGCCTGCACGTCCAGCAACTGAGCCGCGAGTCCGCCGAGTTCACTGTCGGCGAGCCAGTGGTGGGCGTCAACCGTCTTGGTGCAGGCGGCGACCAGGGCCTCGTGCCCCTCGACCGTCGCGGTGGTCTCCCCCGCCGACCGCGCGATCGAGAGGCAGTCGGCGATCCCCCGCACCAGGTCGGCGTTCCCCACCCGGCCCAGCGCCCCGCCCCCTCCCCCGGCCCGCGCGTACGTGTCGGAGACGTACGGCGTCGCCCAGCGCCGCACGGCGTGCACGCGTCCCGGCTCCTCGCCCGCCCGCAGCTCGGCCAGTTCGCCGTCGTCCCACCGCGCCCACGCCCGGCAGGTCAGCGGCGCGGCGAACTCCTCGCGGATGGTGTTGTACGACAGCAGCAGCGCCCGCCCCTCGCCGCCGAAGGCGTACAGGACGTCCTCCCCGTACGGCGACCGCACCTCCCGCTCGAACTCCAGCCCCCCGGCGTCGAGTTCGTAGGTCTTGTGCGCGCCGGAGGCCAGGCAGTGGCCGCCGGGGAAGACGATGCCCTGGTCGTCGGGGAGGCGTCGGCACGCCTGCCCGATGCCGTCGAGGCGGACGACGGTCCGGGTCAGGGTGCTGACGACGAGGTAGCGGTGGGCAGGCTCCCGGTAGGGGCGGACCCGGACGAGGACGAGGGGGCCGACGCGGGCGTGCGCGATGTCTGCGTCGGCGAGGGACTGGAGGGCTTCGGTGACGGGCTCGGCGTGGAGCACGTCGCCCGCGTCGCCCCTGTCGCCCCCGTCGGCCGTAAGGGTGAGGACGCCGTCCGAGGTCGAGACGCGCAGCCCTTCCGGGAGACGGGCGTACCGGCCCTGGACGTGGTCCTCCCGTACTACCTCCGTCCAGCCGAAGTCGTACCTCTCCGGTCGTACGAGGTCCCGGTCGCCCCGCGCGTCGAGGAACTCCGGCCGGCCGCCCGGCGTGCGGGACCAGCGTAGGACGCGCAGGTCGCCGGCCTTCTCGCCGGTCCGGAAGACGGCCAGCAGGCGGTCGTCGGTGAGGTGGAGCCGCAGCAGGCGGGCCTGGCGGTAGTAGCGGTGGAGGGCGGTGAACTCCCGCAGGAAGTCCGGGGAGTCGAGGAGTCCGGGGAGGGTGTCGTCCGGGACTCGGGTCAACTCGCGGTCGTACAGGGCGAGTACGTCGCCTACCTGGCGCTCGGGCCGGCCCTGGCCGTCGGGGCCGGTGTCGTACCCGAAGAGGAGGAGGTCGCCGACGGCCACGATGTCCCGGGGTGCGGCGGGGTGTTCGGTGCGCAAGGCGCCCGTGCCGGTGAGGGCGAGGCCGGTGGCGCCGAACTCCTCGACCCGGCGGGCGTTCAACTCATCGGAGTGCCGGGCGAGTTCGGCGGCCTGGGCGGCGAGCCGGTCGCGGAGGAGTTCGTAGGTGCCGGGGTCGACACCGTCGTACGCCTGTGAACTCAACGTCTTCCCCAAGGGTGTTGGTGGGCGGGACGCCGGAGCCGCTGCCCCCCGCGCGGCGGCTACGGCGTCCCGCGCCAGGTCAGGGCCTGGTGGTGCCGTTGAGTTCGGCGTGGCCCGACTCGGGTGTGGTGTCGAGGAGTTGGCGGAGCCCGGAGAGGTCGACGCCGGACTTCATCAGCTTCGCCAGGAGGGCGGAGACGGTGAGGTTCTGGACGTCGGAGGTGGTGACCGGGCCCAGCACCCGGGTGAGGTCGTCGGTGAAGGAGGCGCCGCCGTCGAGCCAGGGCTTCGTCAACGCCTGGGCGGTGTCGGAGTGCTGGACGAATCCGTCGACGCCCTTGCCGAGTGCGATGGAGCCGACGAGGCGGTCGAGGAAGACCGAGTCGCCGCCGACGATGTCGATGTCCGCGTTCTCCAGGCCGGTCGCGAGGACGGTGGCCTGCGCCTGGGCGACCTGCCGTTGCACGTCGAGTCCGGCGAGGCGGATCTCCTTCTCCGCCTCCAGCCGCAGGCGGTACTCCTCGTGGGTGCGGGACGCCTCGTCGAGGGCGGCCAGCGCGGCGGCCTTGTCGGTGAGCCCGGCGGCCTCCGCCTTGAGCTTCTCGCCGATCGCCCTGGCGTCGGCGAGGGCCTGGGCCTCGGCGCCCTCGGCGCGGGCGAGGGCGGTGGCGCGGGTGCCCTCGGCCTCGGCGCGCATCCTCGCCGCCGCCGCTTCGGCCTCGGCGCGGCCGGTCTTCTCGACGACCTCGGCCTCCTTGTCGCGCACCTGCACGGCGGCGAGTCCCGCGGCGGCGGCCTCGGCCTGGATGCCCTCCGCGAGCCGGAGTCTGGCCTGTGCGTCGAGGTCCGCGCTCTTCAACCGGGCCTCGGCGAGGGTGAGTTCCTCGGCGGCGCGGTGAACTGCCGCCACCTCGGCGGCTTCCGCGGCCTTGATGTCCTTGACCAGCTTCTCCTGGGCCTCCGCCTCGGCGGCGATGACGACGGCCTGGCGCTCCCGCTCGGCCTCCTCGACGGCCCTCAACTTCTTGATGGCTTCTTCCTGTTCGGCGACCGTCCGGTCCACGGCGACGCGTTCGCGTACGACCTCGGCGATCTCCCGGCGCTCCGCCTCGACCTCCTTGTCGGCGGCGATCCGGGTCAGCTGGGTCTCGCGCTCGCGGGCGATGACCTCCAACTGCCGGTCCTTCTCGATGCGTTCGTTCTCGACGGCGATGACGCGCTCACGGTTCTTCGCGGCGACGGCGACCTCGCGGGCCTGGTTCTCGCGCTGGACGCCGAGTTGTTCCTCCGTGCGCAGGAACGCGCCCTGGGAGCGCAGGCGTTCCTCCTCGATCACCCGCGCGGTCTCGGCCTCCTCGCGGGCCCGTGAGGTCTCGATCTCGCGGCGCTGCTTGATCTCCGCGTCGGCCTGGCGGCGTTCGAGTTCGAGGATGGCCTCGCGCGCGTCGACGTTCTGGCGCGTGATCTCCTTCTCCTCGGTGCGCTGGGCCTCGTTGGTGCGGACGTGCTCGGTTGCGGTGAGTTCGGTGATCTTCCGAATGCCTTGTGCGTCAAGGACGTTGGCGGGGTCGAGCTGGGTGAGCGGCGTCTGCTCCAGGTAGTCGATCGCCGCGTCCTCCAGGTGGTAGCCGTTGAGGTCGACGCCGATGACCTCGATGATCCGGTATCTCAACTCCTCGCGCTTGGTGTAGAGATCGGTGAAGTCGAGCTGTTTGCCGACGGTCTTGAGGGCCTCGGAGAACTTCGCGTGGAACAGTTCCTGGAGGGTCTTCTGGTCGCTGGCGCGGGCCGTGCCGACCGCCTGCGCGACCTTCACGACGTCCTCGGCGGTCTTGTTGACCTTGACGAAGAACGAGATGCGGATGTCGGCGCGGATGTTGTCCCTGCAGATCAGCCCCTCCTTGCCGGCGCGGGTGATCTCGATCGCCTTCACCGAGATGTCCATCGTCTCGGCCTTGTGCAGGACCGGCAGCACGATCTGCCCGGTGAACGTCACGTCCACCTTGCGCATCCTGGACACGATCAGCGCCTTGCCCTGCTCGACCTTGCGGAAGAGCCGGGAGACCAGCAGGAGCGCGAGCAGCAGCAGGAGCAGGCCGACGGCTGCCAGCACGACTACGACATCCATGGAGTACGTCCTCGGGCCGTTGGGGTGGTGCCGTCATCGTGCCCGCGGCCCGGAGCCGCCCGCATTGCCGGTTCTCGGCAGTGTTTTCCGGGGTGTTGGTGCCGACTGCCGTCAAGAACTCGTCAAGAAGGCGTGAGGATCGTGCAGTTGGAGGTTCGTCGTCCGCCTCTCCCGTGTCACGAGGCCGAGGGACGCAGGTGCTGTTCGGCGGGCCGTACGGCGCTTCTCCCGTTCAGGGCACTGCCCTTGGCCCACTCGGCCCACGGCATGTTCCAGTCGCCCACGCCGTTGGAGAACGGCGTCATCTCCTGGCCGCGCGTGTGGACGGTGCGGGTGATGTCGCCCTCGCCGAGGATCAGGAACAGCCACGCCGCGTCCTCGTCGCTCATCCCGACGCAGCCGTGGCTGACGTCCCGGCGTCCGAACGACGAGGCCGCCCAGGGGGCCGCGTGGAGGTACTCGCCGCTGCGGGTGAGGCGGATCGCGTGGCGCACCGGCAGGTCATAGGCCTCGTCGGTGTCGGAGGGGATGCCGATGGTCGTGCTGCGCATCCTGAGGACGGCCTGCTTGTCGAGGACGACCTTGACGCCGGCACGGGTGCGGTAGCCCTCCTTGCCCGTCGTCACGGGGATGACCCTGAGCGTCGTACCGTCGCGCAGGACGCTCATCCGGTGGGCGGAGACGTCGATGACGGCCTCCACCCGGGGGCCGGTGGAGAACCTGAGGGGTACTACGGGGGCTACCCGCAACTGCTCCGTGAGGCGTAGTCCGGCGAGGTCGTCGGCGGTGACGCGGATGTCGGCCCGTGCGGGCCAGTAGGTGCGGGGGCGGTAGTGGAGGGTGGTGGAGTCCAGCCAGTGCCAGGTGCCGGGGGCGGCGGCCGGGGTGGCGGTGACCTTGAGGTGGCTCTCCAGGAGGGCCCGGCTCTCCGGGGGTACGGGGTGGCTGAGGTGGGCGGTGACGATCTGGCCCACGCCGTGGGTACGGCGGGTCGCGGTGGCTCCCTCCGGGGTACTACGGGTATCCCCGTCGGACGGGCCGAGGGTGACCGTGAGGAGGCCGCTGCGGGCGCGGGAGGTGGTGAACTCCGTGCGGTGGGGGGTGGATCGGGGCTGGGGGTCGGTGCGGACCTCGGCAATGTAGTGGGTGGCGGCCCGCAGGACGTGGGTACTGCGCCACACGCGGGCCGCGGGGTCGAGGCGGCCGGCCACCCGGTGTCCCGCGTCGTCCTGGAGAGTTACGTCCGTGAGGTGACCCTGTCCGTTCAGGGTGACGGTGACGGGGGCGTCCGGGTCGACGGGCCCCGTCCGTCCCGGGGCGTGCGGTTCCTGGGAGCGCGCGCCGACCCGTACCTCCGGCTGCGGCGGGGCGGGCCGGCCGTCGGTGTCCGGGGCGTCGGGGTGCGGGTGGAGGACGACGGTCAGGGCAACGGCCAGTACGGCGGCGGCGGTTGCGGCCGTGCCGTACGTCTTCAGGGCCCTGCCGCCGGGGCTGCTCGGGGTGCTCGGGCTGCTCGGCGCCAACCTGTGCTCCAGCGGGGGTGGGGGCGGGTGGGTCGGCTCGCATGTAACCGGCTGCGGCCTCGGAGCCACCCGTACGTCTGCGGCGTGTCCCGAGAACGACGGATGATCAGCATCCGATCAGACGAAACGGCGGCCCCCGGTCGAGGCGTCCCGCGCAGGTACTACACCCCGGGAGCCAGCCGTGGGCCTGCCGGGCACCGCCCCGGGACCGTCCCCATCTCCCCTTGCGGGACCCCCCATTGGCCCTGGCCCCCTCTACCGGGCGCCCGCCAAAAGAACGGGGTGAATCCGTGCGCCCATATGACGTCCGCTGCGCGTGCCGCCCCCGCGGCGCCCACAACCATAATGATCAATACGTTCATGATCATCCGATTTCCCCGGTACGACGGGCACACCGTCGCCCCGGCTCCCCGAGCCACCGCCACCGCCCTGGTCCGGCGGACGGTCCTGCCGCTGGTCCTGGCGTGCACGGCCCTCTCCACCTGCTGGCCCACCCACGCGGCACCGGCCGCGGCCCCCGCGGACGGGACCGGCACCAGAGGGCTGGTCCTCCGGGTGATCGTCAACCAGCGGCCCGGCACCGGAGCCGTCGACCCGGGCATCCGCACCGGCCACCCCGTACTCAAGGAGTACCGCCTCACCAACAAGGGCGGCGCCGATCTGCACGACGTACGGATCTACGACCCAGGTATGAAGGGCGCCCGCATCACCTGTGCGGGCGGTGGCGACAAGGTCCGGCTGCTGCCCGGGCTGACCTCCACGACCTGCCGGGCCCAGGGCGGCGCACAGAAGGGCAGGCGGATCGCGCAGGCCACCGCCGCCGGCCGGATCCCCTCCCTGAACGCGCCGGTCAGAGCCACCGCCCGGTCCGGGTACGCGGGGGTCGGCGGCACGCTCGTGCTCAGCCAGCGCGCCACGGTCGCCACGCCCGCCGGTCCCGGTGAGCCCGCGCGCGTCACGCTGAAGTACGCCCTCGTCAACACCGGCAACCTGCCCGTGCACGGCGTCCGCATCACCGACCGCAGTCTGGCCCCCCGGGGAGTGACGTGCGCGGAGGGTACGTCGGTACTACGCCGGGTGGCGCCCGGGGGGACCGCGCACTGCACCGTCCGGCTGCGCCTCGACCCCGGCTCCCAGGTCAGCGACGGGCTCGCCGAGGGCAGCGACCGCACCAGCACCCTGGACCGCAAAGGGCGGTTGATCGGTGCGCCGATGCTGCGGGCGCGCAGTTCGCTGCGGTTCGGGGTGCCGTTCGAGCAGAGCGCGGGCGAGGTCGTGACGCCGGTGCCGATGCCGCTCGGCGCCGAGGTCGGGCCGGAGACCGCCGAGGACGACGTGCCCGCGCCGGGCGCGCAGGAGATGTCGGGCGACTCGGCCGCTCTCGCCGCCGGGATCGAGCCGGGGACCGCCCCCGGAGAGGTACCCCCCACGGGGTACGACGGCGTACCGGTCGTGGTCCCCGGGTTCCTTCCCGGCGAGGTACCCGGGGGCTACCTCCCGGGTATCCCCTCGACCCATCCCTCCGGAGTCCAGGTCCCGGGTGACCTGCCCGCCTTCTCGCTGATCCCGCCCGGACACCAGCACCCGAACGACCCCGGGAGCCACCACACCCCCTCCGGGACCTCCACCGCCCCCGGCAGCGGCGCCCACCCGGCCGGCTCGCACCCGCCGGCCTCGCACGACCCGGCCCGTAGTACTCGGGTACCGGACCCCTACGACCACGGAGCCACCGCCTCCCTCGACCCGGACAGCGACGCCCCCAAGGGCGCCTCCAGCCTGGGCTGGTTCGGCATTCCCCGTAACACCTTCCTCCTCGGCGCGGTCCTGCTGGGGGCCTCCGCGGTGACGGGGGCGGCGCTTTTCCTGCGGCGGCGCCGGAGCGGACCGGACGACATCGCGTTCTGAATTCCGGCGCCTTTCCTGCCGGTTCAGCCGTTCCACGTCTCGTCGTAAGGATCCGTCGGCTGGGCGACCGGAGCCGCGCGGGTCACCTGGATGAAGGGAATGGGGCCGCCGTTCACCGGGTCGGCCATGCGTTTCGGTGAATACGTGCCGGTGATCAGGAGCCAGGTGTCCGGCTGGAGGACCGGGGGAATATCGCCGGTCAGGGCGACTTTCACCGGCTGGGCGTCGGCGGCGCAGCAACTCAGCGCCATGCGCACGAGATACGGGGTGCCGTCCTTGTCCAGTGCCAGGAATCCGGCGATCTGGATCTCGCGGCCCTTGATGTTCTTGTTGTCATAGATCGCCCGGCCCGCGTAGTCGACGAGTGCCAGCTTCAGCGGGCCGGTGGCGGGGATCTTCCCGTAGACGACGGGTTCCTGGAGCGCTGTTCCGGTACGGGTGGCGCTGTAGGAACCGAGGGCGGGCGGGGCGACGAGAATCAGGGCGAGGAGAGGGAGGAGGAGAAGCCAGGAAATACGGGGTTCGCGGTGCGCGTGGCTTTCCCCGCCGGGTGCCTGTTTCCGCTCGTACCACCACGTCGCCGCCGCCGCGACGATCAGCACCACGCCCGCCGCCAGCAGCAGCGGCCGCAATCCGGCCTTGACGTACCGCAGATAGAGATCCGTGCTCCCGGCGTGCAGCAGGGCCGCGCCGAGCAGGAAGAGTACGGCCGACTGGGCCTGACGATTCACAGCAGCACCGCCCCGGTGAGCACCGACACCACGATGGCGAGGACGAAGGTCGCGGGGGCGAATCGCAGCGCGAAACTCCGGCCGAACGTTCCCGTCTGCATGGCGAACAATTTGAGGTCGATCATCGGCCCGACGACCAGGAAGGCCAGCCGGGCGGTCAAGGAGAACTGCGTCAGAGAGGCGGCGACAAAGGCGTCCGCCTCCGAGCAGATGGAAAGCACGACGGCGAGAACGGACAGCGCGAGAACGGAGATCACCGGATGGTCGGCGGCGGTCTGCAGCCAGCTCTCCGGCGCCACCGCTTTCAGGGTCGCGGCGGCCATCGCGCCGACCACGAGAAATCCCCCGGCGTGCATGACGTCGTGCCGGACGGCACCCCAGAAAGCGGCGCCTTTCGTCCGCCCCTCATAGGCGGCGTGCGTGGGCGGTTTCAGCAGATCCGTCCGCCCCAGCCGCAACCACAGCCACCCCATCAGACAGGCCACGGCGAGGCTGGCGACGAAACGCGCCACGACCATTTCGGGATTCCGCGGAAAGGCGACCGCGGTGGCCGTCAGGACAATGGGATTGATCGCCGGCGCGGACAGCAGAAAAGCGAGCGCGGCGGCCGGAGTCACCCCCCTGCGCACCAGAGCCCCGGCCACCGGGACGGACGCGCATTCGCACCCCGGCAGCGCCACCCCGGCCATCCCGGCGACCGGCACCGCGAGCGCGGGCCGCTTGGGCAGGGCACGCGCGAAGAACGACGGCGGGACGTACACGGCGATGGCCGCCGAGAGCAGTACCCCCAGGACCAGGAAGGGCAGGGCCTGGACGACGACGGCGACGAACACGGTCGTCCAGCTCTGCATGACCGGGAAGCCGAGCGCGCGCCGGACCGGCGACTGGAACAGCACCATCAGCAGCATGCCGAGGACCAGGACGAGCTGGGAGTTCAGCCGAGGAGGCCGCTCCTCCCTCTTCCGGCCTACCTCTTCAGGGCTACCGTCCTTGGCCCCCTGGCCGGTGACGACAGTGGTCATGGCCGGGGCACCTCAGCACTGGTGGATCGCACCTGCAAGCCTCCGCTCTCGACGACCCGTACGCCCCCTACGACTCAAGTACGACCGAATCGTCCGCTCCGTTCAGATCGTTGCTGGAACCACGTGTCTCGATGAGGCAGTCTTCTCCGTCGTGGGGACCGTTCCGAATCAGGCCAGACCGTTCGATGCCGAGGCACACATGGTGGTGTGCGGCGACGACGGTCTCGCACACCGTCTGGCCGCCGAACTCCGGGGCGTCTACGGCGAGGAGGTCGTCCTCGTCGTCCCGCCCGCCCAGCGCACGGTACGCCCTCCCGTGGTGGGCCGGGCCCGCGCGGTCTCGGCGGCGCTGCTCGACCGCGTGGTCAGCGCCGCCGTCAACAGGGCGGCGGGCAACGCCGGTTCGGGCCCGCCGCTGACTCCCGCCGGGGACGCGCGCACCCTGGAGGCCGCCGAGCCCGTCGAGGCGGTCCTCGCCGAGGCGGGCGTGGAGAGGGCGGCGGCCCTCGCCCTGGTCTACGACGATGACGAGACCAACATCCGCGCCGCCCTCACCGCCCGCCGCCTCAACCCGCGCCTGCGGCTCGTGCTGCGCCTGTACAACCGGAGGCTGGGCCAGCACATCGAGGAACTCCTCGACCAGGCCGCCCTGTTGGCGTCCGGCGACGAGGACGCCGCGGTCGGCACGACGACGGTCCTGTCCGCCGCGGACACCGCGGCCCCGGCGCTCGCCGCGACCGCGATCGCGGGCACCGCCAAGGTCGTCCAGACCGACGGCCTGCTCCTGCGGGCGGTCGAGCACCACGGCGAGGGGGCCGCGCCCGGCCTCGCCACGCTCGCGCTGCTCTCCTCGGAGACCGAGGGGCACATCGAGCAGGGCCCCCAACTCCTGCCGGACGCCGAGGCGGTGAGGACAGCGGTGGCCGCCTCGCCGGGGCGCGGGACCGTGGTCCTGGAGCAGGTGTCGTACGCCTCCGAGGGCAGCCTCTCGACAGGGCGCGGGGCGGGGTTCATCGCACCGATGGCGTCGCTCTTCTCGCGGCGGCTGCGCTGGTCGCTGGCGGGGGTCGTCACCTGCGTCCTCGCGCTGGCGGTGGCGCTGTGGCTGGCGACGGGCATCCATCCGCTGGGCGCGCTGTACCTGACCCTGCTGGACCTGTTCGCCATCAACGACCCTGCCGTGGGCGACCCGTTGGCCCGGCAGATCCTCCAACTCCTGTCCGGGCTCATGGGGTTGCTGCTGCTGCCGGTGCTGCTGGCCGCCGCGCTCGAAGCGCTGGGCACGTTCCGCAGCGCGGGCGCCCTGCGCAAGCCGCCGCGCGGGATGAGCGGGCACGTCGTCCTGCTGGGCCTCGGCAAGATCGGCACCCGGGTGCTGATCCGGCTGCGCGAGCTGGACATCCCGGTGGTGTGCGTGGAGTCGGGGCCCGAGGCGCGGGGGCTCGCGGTGGCCCGGCGACTGCGGGTACCCGTAGTACTCGGGGACGTCACCCAGGAAGGGGTCCTGGAGGCGGCGAAGATCCAGCGGGCGGGCGCCCTGCTGGCGGTCACCAGCTCCGACACCACCAACCTGGAGGCCGTCCTCTACGCCCGCTCCCTGCGCCAGGACCTCAACGCGGTACTACGGCTGTACGACGACGACTTCGCGACCGCCGTCTACCGCACCCTGCGCGCCGCGCACCCCTACGCGCGCACCCGCAGCCGCAGCGTCTCCCATCTGGCGGCCCCCTCCTTCGCCGGGGCGATGATGGGCCGCCAGATCCTGGGCACGATCTCCGTGGAGCGCCGGGTGCTGCTGTTCGCGGCGCTGGAGGCGGGCGGGCACCCGCAGTTGGAGGGCCGCACGATGGGCGAGGCGTTCCGCTCCGGGCACTGGCGGGTGCTGGCCCTCGACACCGGTACGGGTCTCACCTGGGACCTGCCGGCGGACCGGGTGCTGCGGCCGACGGACCGGGTCGTCCTGGCGGCGACCCGGCAGGGCATGGCGGACCTGCTGCGGCGGCACGGGCGACCTGAGGGGTAGTACCCAGGGGGTAGCACTCAAGAGGTAACTCCCGCGCCGCCGAGGGGTACGACCGGAGGGGTAGTACCCAAGGGGCAACGCCCGAGTACTACCCCCTACGGACTACACCTCCTGCTTCCCGAGGTGCCGCTCCGCGAACTCCAGCTCCAGCCGCACCTGCTTGATCCGCTCGTCCACGACCAGCGACCCGTGCCCGGCGTCGTACCGGTACACCTCGTGGACGGCCGCCCTCGCCTCCAGCCGCCGGACGTAGTTGTCGACCTGCCGGATGGGGCAGCGCGGGTCGTTGACGCCGGCGGAGATGTAGACCGGCGCCTTCACCTGGTCGACGTAGGTGAGCGGCGAGGACGCCTCGTACCTCTCGGGTACCTCCTCCGGAGTACCCCCGAGGAGGGTGCGGTCCATCGCCTTCAGCGCCTCCATCTCGTCGTGGTAGGCGGTGACGTAGTCCGCGACGGGTACGGCGGCGATGCCCAGCGCCCACGCGTCGGGCTGGGTGCCGAGGCCGAGGAGCGTGAGGTAGCCGCCCCAGGAGCCGCCCGTCAGGACGAGGCGCTCGGGGTCCGCGAGGCCGCAGGAGACGGCCCAGTCGCGGACCGCCGCGATGTCCTCCAGCTCGATCAGGCCGACGCGGTGCTTGAGCGCGTCGGTCCAGGCACGGCCGTACCCGGTGGAGCCCCGGTAGTTGACCCGGACGACCGCGTACCCGTGGTCGACCCAGGCGGCGGGGGCGGCGGCGAAGGCGTCGCTGTCGTGCCAGGTGGGACCGCCGTGGATGTCGAAGACAGTCGGCAGCGGGCCCTCGGCGCCGGCCGGCTTCTGGACGAGCGCGTGGATGCGGCCCCCGGGGCCCTCCACCCACACGTCCTCGACGGGCACCGAGCCCGGCGACCTCATACCCGGGGGGTCCAGTACTACCCCTCCGGAGGTGGAGCGCACGGCCGGCGGCTGGGCGGCGGAGGACCACAGGTACTCGGCGCTGCCGTCGGGCCGCGCGGAGGCGCCGGAGACGGTGCCGGCGGGGGTGGGGATCCGCTCCAGTGCGGCGGAGGCGAGGTCGTAGCGGAAGAGTTCGCTGCGGGCCTCGTGGCTGTGCGCGATCAGCAGGGAGCCCCCGTCGGGGAACCACTCCGCGTTGACGTCGCCCGGCAGGCCGACGGACAGCTCGGTCTGCTCGCCGGAGGCCACGTCCCACACCAGCGGCTCCCAGCGACCGCGCCGCTGGTGGCCGATGAGCAGCCGGGTGTCCCCCGCGACGGGCGCGAAGCCGAGGACTTCGAGGCCGAGTTCCTCCGCGCCGCCCCGGGTGTCGTCGAGTTCGGCGACCGTCGTGCCGTCCAGGGCGAGCACGCGCAGCGCCGAGTGCATGGCGTCGCCGTGCTCGGTGTGCTCGACGGCGATCAGGGTCCCGTCGTACGACAGGTCGCCGACGCCCGCGGACTCGCGGTGGCGGTAGATCTCGTGGGGGGCCTCCCCCTGGAGTACTACGTGGATCGTCGTGCCGTCCTCGTCGGTGGAGCGTCCCACCACAGACGTACGACCGTCCCTCCCGAGAGCCAGTCCGGCCGGGTAGGAGGGGTCGAGGCCGGGGGTGGCGGGCTCGTCGGGGCCGCCGTCGAACGGCTGTCGCCGCCAGACGCCGAACTCGTCGCCGTCCTTGTCGTCGAACCACCAGATCCAGGCCCCGTCCGGGGACAGCCTGCCGTCCGTCGTCCCGTTCGCCCGGTCGGTCACCTGCCGCTGCTCGCCGCTCACGCGGTCCCAGGCGTACAGCTCGTACGTCCCGGTCGCGTTCGACGTGAACAGCGAGCGGTCGGGGGCGTCCTCCGCCCAATCCGGCAGGGAGACCCGCGGCGCCCGGAACCGCTTCTCCCACTCGGGCATGGCCTCAGCGTCACTCATACGTCCATCAAACCTGATGAGGGGGGTCGCGTGGACATCACTGCACGACGAGAAGCGCGGCATCCGTCAGAAAGTGCGGGGCCGGTGAAGAAGCGGAGGTGATACCCGGCGGTACGCCGGAGGTACCAGGGCGTCGGAGGTACCAGGGCGGTAGTACCTCACCCACCCCGCCGCCTCCCGCTGTCGGCCCGGCGCGTACGGTTGAAGGCGTGTACCGGTTTCTGCTGACGCCTCGCTGGTGGGGAATCAACGTCTTCGTGCTGCTGGCCATCCCCTTCTGCGTGTTCATGGGGTCCTGGCAGCTGAGCCGGTTCGAGTCCCGGATGGACGACCACCGGGCGCTCGACCGGGCCGCGGAGACGGGCAGGTCGCAGCCCGCGCGGCCGCTCGACGGGATGCTGCCGGTGGACAAGGCGACCGTGGGCAAGCGGGTCACCGTCAGCGGGCACTACGGGGAGCAACTCCTCGTGCCCGGGCGGGAGATCGAGCAGAAGAGCGGGTACTACGTGCTCACCCTGCTGCGGACCGGCTCCGGGAAGGCCCTGCCCGTCGTGCGGGGATGGCTCCCCGGCAAGGCGGACACCGCGAAGGCTCCGGCGGCCCCGCGCGGCGAGGTCACCGTGACCGGCGCGCTCCAGGCGTCCGAGACGCCCGGCGACAACGGGGTCAGTGCGCGCGGCGGGCTGCCGGCCGGTCAGATCGGCGCGATCAGCACCGCCTCGCTGGTCAACCTCGTCCCGTACGACCTGTACGACGCGTGGGTGACGCTGGATACCGCCGACCCGGGTATGACGACCGTGCCCGCCGAGGCGCCCGCCAACACCGGGCTCGACCTCAAGGCGTTCCAGAACCTGGGCTACACCGGCGAGTGGTTCGTCTTCGCCGGGTTCGTGGTGTTCATGTGGTTCCGGCTGCTGCGGCGCGAGGTGGAGGCCGCGCGGGACGCGGAACTGGGGCTGCTCGCCGAGGACCCCGAGAGCGCCGAGGACGCTGAAGCCAGCCCTTCGGTACTAGCGCGCTAATACCTCAGAGCCGGCTCCCCCTCAGGACGAGGCCAGCACACCCGTCCGGTAGATCGTCCCCGCGCACGCGTCCGGCACGGTGGCCGTGACCGACGGCGACCCCGCGTCCGCCGTGTACGTCACCGACACACTGCCCTCGGCGGTCGTGGTCCCGTCCGCCCACATCAGCTGCGGGCTCGTCCCCGTGGTCCCGCTGCCGGCGTTCGTCGTCTGCTCGGAGGGGGAGGGCGAGGGCGACGGGGAGGAGCCGGTGTCGCCGCCCGTGGTGCTCCCGCCGGTGGTCCCCCCGTCGGAGGGGCACGAGGACGAGGGCACCCACGCGAACTTCACGTCGTACGCGGAGCCGGGCGCGAGCGCGAGCTGGGTGACGTACAGGGAGGGGTCGGGCAGGGCGGCGGCCGCGTCGCCCGCGGCGTGTTCGGTGACGCCGACCTTCGTGGCGTCGGCGGCGCCCTGCACCGCCGGGGAGAGGGCGACGGAACCGGCGACGGTACAGCTCGCGGTGGAGACGTTGACGACGCGGAAGGTGCCGTAGACCACGCCCGTGGAGTCCGGGCCGTCCACCGTCGAGGACGCCGAGCCCAGCTGGTCGGCGGTGCAGGCGGGCACCGCCGCTCCCGGGGAGGCGGAGGGGCCGGTGCCGCTGGAGGCGCCCGTCCCCGGGGTCGCCTTGCCGCCGCCGGTCTCCTTGGTCCCGCCGGACCCCGTACCCGTAGTACCTCCGGTGGACTCGCCGACCTTGCCGGCGGAGCCGCCGTCGGGGTTCTTGCCCTGACCCGTGGAGCCACCGGTATCAGACGCCTGGCCCGCGACGGCGGGGTTCGCCTCGGGGCCGCCGACGCCGGAGACGGTCATCAGGGCGGGGACGGCGACACCTGCGAACAGGGCCGCGGCGGCCACCCCCACGATCGCCTGCCGCTTGCGGGCCTTGCGCGCGGGCACCGCCCGGCGGAGGTGGTCGAGGGCGCCGTCGCGCGGCGCCATCTCGTCCACCGCCCGGTGCAGCATGCGGCGCAGCTCCAGCTCGTCCGAGTCGAACCCGTCCGGGCCCTGGTCGTCGAGGTGGTGGTTCACAGTCCTGTTCCCAGCGTGTGGTTGCTTCGGCTCGGTCCCGTACGACGGCTGTGGTCCGCCCGTGTCGTACGGCGGTTCGCTACCCCCCGGGTAGTCCCCCTGTCCCTCCAGAGGGCTACCGCCCCGGTCCGGTTCCCCGCTCACGCCGACGCCTCCATCGCCGTACGCAGCGCGGCGATCCCGCGCGAGCCGTACGCCTTGACGGAGCCGAGGGAGATGCCGAGGGTCTCGGCGACCTGGGCCTCGGTCATGTCGGCGAAGTAGCGCAGGACCAGGACCTCGCGCTGGCGGCGCTGGAGGCCCTTCATCGCCTTGATCAGGGAGTCGCGCTCCAGCTGGTCGTAGGCGCCCTCCTCCGCGCTGGCCATGTCCGGCATCGGCTTGGAGAGGAGCTTCAGGCCGAGGATGCGGCGGCGCAGGGCGGAGCGGGAGAGGTTGACGACGGTCTGGCGCAGGTAGGCGAGGGTCTTCTCGGGGTCGCGGACGCGTTTGCGCGCCGAGTGGACGCGGATGAACGCCTCCTGGACGACGTCCTCGCAGGAGGCGGTGTCGTCGAGCAGGAGGGCGGCGAGACCCAGGAGGGAGCGGTAGTGCGCCCGGTAGGTCTCGGTGAGGTGGTCGACTGTCGTGCCGGCGGCCGTGACGTCGTCGGCGCTGTCGGCGCCGGCACGCGGGCCGGGGATGCGGGTGGGCCGCGCTGCGGGCATGGGCGCGATCACCGGCAGGCCGCCGGGCGCCCCGGCGACGCGGGGGCGGGCGGTCCGGCGGGGCGGGCGCAGTGCCGCGCCGCGGGTCGCCGCTGTGAAGTCGAGTACCTCTGCCACGCCAGTTGGACACGTGTACCCCGGGAGGGGTTGTACGTGTCGGCCGCCACTTTTCCGTACGGCATCGCCTGAATCGTTTCTCCACCGGCGCTCGCGCCGGTCCCGCCGGGTCGCGCGGCCGGCCGTCTGCCGGCCCGCGCCCCCTGGTCTACCCTCATACGTCCCGCTCTTCCCCTATGTTCCCTATGTCCCATAGGAAGTGTCCCCATACGAAACGGGCGTCCCCACGCCCGTCCACAGGCTTCCGACAGCTACTGCCCGTGGTCATACGCCTGCGCACCCGGGAAGGGTGACCGCAAAGACGCTCCCCGTACGCCGCTCGGTTGCGGTGTGCGGGGAGAAAAATCTTCGAACGCCGACCCGCCCGGGGACAAGGCGGCGCGACCGTCTTCCGGCTCACAGTCCTGACGTGGATCCTACAAAGCCGCCCGCCCCTGGCCAGCGGTTTTCCACTCGGTGGCGACCAGCTCCGCGATCTGCGCGGTGTTGAGGGCCGCGCCCTTGCGGAGGTTGTCGCCGCAGACGAAGAGTTCGAGCGCGGTCGGGTCGTCGAGGGCGCGTCGTACCCGTCCCACCCAGGTGGGATCCGTGCCCACCACGTCCGCCGGGGTGGGGAACTCGCCCGCCGCGGGGTCGTCGAACAGCACGACACCGGGCGCGGTCGCGAGGATCTCGCGGGCCCCGGCGACGGTGACCTCGTCCTGGAAGCGGGCGTGCACGGTCAGGGAGTGGGTGGTGACGACGGGGACGCGTACGCAGGTGACGGCGACCGGCAGCTTCGGCAGCCCGAGGATCTTGCGGGACTCGTCCCGCACCTTGCGCTCCTCGGAGGACCAGCCGTCCTCGGTGAGCGACCCGGCCCACGGGACGACGTTCAGCGCGATCGGCGCCGCGAACGGCCCGGTGTCGTCCCCCACCACCCGGCGTACATCTCCAGGGCTAGTACCCAGGTCTCCCCCTGCCCCAGAGCTACCCACGACCTGCGCCAGCTGCCGGCGCAGCGTCTCGACGCCCTCCCGGCCCGCCCCGCTGACCGCCTGGTACGAGGAGACCACCAGCTCCCGCAGCCCGAACTCGGCGTGCAGCGCGCCCAGCGCGACGATCATCGACAGGGTCGTGCAGTTGGGGTTGGAGACGATGCCGCGCGGGCGGTTGCGGACGGCGTGCGGGTTCACCTCGGGTACGACGAGGGGGACGTCGGGCTCCATCCGGAAGGCGCCGGAGTTGTCGACGACGACCGCGCCCTTGGCGACGGCGACCGGCGCCCAGCGCGCGGCGACCTCGTCGGGGACGTCGAACATCGCGACGTCGACCCCGTCGAACGCCTCCTCCGACAGGGCCACGACCTCGACCTCCTCGCCGCGCACGGCCAGCTTGCGGCCGGCCGAGCGCGGGGAGGCGACGAGGCGGATCTCACCCCAGACGTCGGCACGCTGGGAGAGGATCGTGAGCATGACCGAGCCGACGGCTCCGGTCGCTCCCACGACCGCGAGCGTCGGTCGTGCGGTCATCGCCCGGTGCCACCGTAGACGACGGCCTCGTCGCTGTCGGAGTCGAGGCCGAACGCCGAGTGGACGGCGCGGACGGCCTCGTTGACGTCGTCCGCGCGGGTGACGACCGAGATGCGGATCTCGGATGTCGAGATCAGCTCGATGTTCACGCCCGCGTCGGACAGCGCGGTGAAGAAGTCCGCGGTGACCCCCGGGTTCGTCTTCATCCCGGCGCCGACCAGGGAGATCTTGCCGATCTGGTCGTCGTAGCGCAGGGACTCGAAGCCGATTCCGGAGCGGTTGCGCTCCAGCGCGTCGATCGCCTTGCGGCCCTCGGACTTGGGGAGCGTGAAGGAGATGTCCGTCAGGCCGGTCGCGGCGGCGGAGACGTTCTGCACGATCATGTCGATGTTGATCTCGGCGTTCGAGATCGTCCGGAAGATCGCGGCGGCCTCGCCCGGCTTGTCCGGCACGCCGACGACCGTGATCTTGGCCTCGGAGGTGTCGTGCGCGACACCGGAGATGATGGCCTGCTCCACCTTCTGGTCCCCTTGCTGTGTCTTCGCAGCGAGCGGCTCGCTGCTGACCCATGTGCCCTGCAACCCGCTGAAGCTGGAGCGGACGTGGATCGGGATGTCATACCTGCGGGCGTACTCCACACACCGGTGGAGCAATACCTTGGAGCCGGAGGATGCCAGTTCCAGCATGTCCTGGAAGTGGATCCAGTCGATCTTGCGGGCCTTCTTCACCACGCGCGGGTCGGCGGTGAACACGCCGTCGACGTCGGTGTAGATCTCGCAGACCTCGGCCTGGAGCGCGGCGGCGAGGGCGACGGCCGTGGTGTCGGAGCCACCGCGGCCGAGCGTGGTGATGTCCTTCTTGTCCTGGCTGACGCCCTGGAATCCGGCGACGATCGCGATGTTGCCCCGGTCGAGGGACTCGCGGATGCGGCCGGGTGTGACGTCGATGATCCGGGCTTTGTTGTGGACGGAGTCGGTGATGACGCCCGCCTGGCTGCCGGTGAAGGACTGGGCCTCGTGGCCCAGGTTCTTGATCGCCATCGCCAGCAGGGCCATGGAGATCCGCTCACCTGCGGTCAGCAGCATGTCGAACTCACGCCCGGCGGGCATCGGAGACACCTGCTCGGCGAGATCGATCAGCTCGTCCGTCGTGTCGCCCATCGCGGAAACGACGACGACGACCTGGTGGCCGTTCTTCTTCGCTTCCACGACCCGCTTGGCGACGCGCTTGATGCCCTCGGCATCGGCTACGGATGAGCCTCCGTACTTCTGCACGACAAGGCCCACGTGCGCTCCTCGCTCAGTTAGTCGATTGCACCGGTCAGTCTAACGAGCGTCCGAATTCCCCCTCCGGGGTATCGCATGGTGAGATATCCGACGCTCGTTTCCGGTCTGGTCCGTTCTGGTCCGTGAGAGCTAGTACCCAGGTCGTACGCGTTACGCGCGTGAATGTTGTGAATTAAGTTTCAAGCACTAGGGTGCCGCTGTGCGCGTACTCCTGGTGGAAGACGACGAGCCCGTCGCGGAATCGCTGCGGCGCGGCCTGAAGCGGTACGGCTTCGAGGTGGACTGGGTGATGACCGGGGCCGCCGCGCTCGCCCATACCGACCCCCACGACGTCGTCCTCCTCGACCTCGGGCTGCCCGACACCGACGGGCTCGACGTCTGCAAGGCGCTGCGCGCCCGCAGCGACGTACCCATCATCGTGATCAGCGCCCGCAGCGACGAGACGGACCGGGTGGTCGGGCTCGAACTCGGCGCCGACGACTACGTCTCCAAGCCGTTCGGGGTGCGGGAGGTCATCGCGCGGATAAGGGCCGTCATGCGGCGCGTCCAGCCGCGTACGCCCGCCGAGGCGGGTCCCGACCGGTACGGTCCCGGCCTCACCGTCGACCGCAAGGCCGCGCGGGTCCGGCTCAACGGGGAGGAGGTGTCCCTGGCTCCCAAGGAGTACGACCTGCTCGCCTTCCTCACCGAGGAGCCGGGGGCGCTGATGACCCGGGAGCAGATCATGGAGGCCGTCTGGGACGCGAACTGGTTCGGGCCGACGAAGACGCTGGACGTCCATGTGGCGGCGCTGCGGCGCAAGCTGGCGGGGGCGATCACGATCGAGGCGGTGCGCGGGGTGGGGTTCCGGCTGGAGATCGTCGGAACTACGGGTAGTACGGGGTCCGGTGCCGGCGCCGCGGGTACTACGGGTACTACGCCTCCCCCGGGGGATACCTCCGTATGATCCGGCAGCTCATCCTCAGCTACGTCCTGCTCGTCGCCGGCGCGATCGGCCTGTTCACCTTCCCCGTCGCCTTCACCCTCACCAACCAGCTCCGCGACGACACCGAGCTGTCCGTGAAGCGGGAGGCGACGACGATGGCGGTGCTGCTCAGCAACGGGGACACCGCGTCCTGCCAGGCGCTGGCCCAGCTCGCGCGCGCGTACGCCAAGGAGACCGAGGACGACGTCCAGGTCACGGCGACCGCCGACTGCGCGGCCCCGCTGCCCCGCCCGGCCGCCGGGAAGGCCCTGGAACGGGCGCTGGGCCAGGGCAAGGACACCACCGACTGGGGCTCGAACTTCATCTGGGGCGACGAGCTGACGATCACCGTCCCCGCGAAGTCGGGCGACGAGGTCGTCGGCGCCGTACGGATCGTCTACTCGACGCACGGCATGACCCACCGCCTGTGGAACATCTGGGGTTTCCGGGCCGGCCTCGCCGCCGCCGTCCTCGGGGTGGCCGCCGTGATCGGCGCCGTGGTGGCCCGCCGGCTCACCCGGCCGCTGCGCCAACTCAACGACATGGCAACCAAGTTCAGCGACGGCGACCTGACGGCCCGTACCCCTGAGACGGGCCCCCAGGAGACCCGTACGCTCGCCCGCACCCTGAACCAGGCGGGCGAGCGGCTGGACACGCTGATCGCCTCGCAGCGCATCTTCGTCGCCGACGCCTCGCATCAACTCCGTACGCCGCTCACGGCGTTGAGGCTTTCCCTCGACAACATCGCCGACGGTGTCGACGACGAATTCGTCCGCGAGGACGTCGAGCAGGCGACCGCGGAAGTCGTCCGCATGAGCCGCCTGGTCAACGGTCTGCTGGTGCTCGCGCGGGCCGAGGCGAAGGTAACCGCCGCTGAACCGCTGCCACTTGCCGAGACCGTGAACGAACGGCTCGCGGTGTGGAGGCCGGCCGCCGACGAGCGCGGAGTCACCATCGCGCTCATGGGGGGGAGTATCGACGACCGGCCGCTCGTGTTGGCCGCTCCCGGTCACCTGGACCAGGTGCTGGACAACGTGCTCTCCAACGCCCTGGAGGTCTCGCCGGACGGTGGCACCATCACCGTCAAGTGGGGCACCGCCCGCTGGGATTCGGGCCAGCGGACGGTGGTCCTGTCGGTCCTGGACGAGGGACCGGGCATGTCGGACCAGGAGAAGTCGAGGGCGTTCGACCGCTTCTGGCGGGGCCAGGGACTCACCGGCCGGGGCGGTTCGGGGCTCGGCCTCGCCGTCGTCAAGCAGTTGGTGACGGACGACGGCGGCACGGTGGCCCTGGACGACGCTCCCGGCGGTGGCCTGTGCGTCTCGATCAGCCTTCGGGCATCTTCGAGGAGTGGTGGTTGACGATCTTCCAGTCGCCGTCCCGCTGCTTCTCGTACTCGTAGGTGTAGCGGGCCTTGACGACGCTCTTCGCACCCGTCTTCGGGTCGGTGAGCGTGAACTGGTAAACCCCGGTGTCGATCGCGGAGTTGTTGTCGAGCACGTTCACGATCGTCGTGATCTTCTTGCCGACCGGCTTGTTGGCGAGGAAGTGCTCGAAGTAGTCGACGATGCCGGCGTGGTCGGTGCGGATCTTGTTCGACACCGTCGGCAGCAGGACCGCGTTCTTCGCGTAGAGGTCGGCGACCTTCTCCGGGTCGCCGGTCTTCAGCGTGGCGTTCCAGGTGTCGAACAGACCGGCGATCTGCGCCTTCGTCGCCCGCTTCGGCTGCGGCTTGTGCTCCGGGCCGGCGAAGCTGACGCCGGCGCCGACCGTACCGGCGACGACGAGCGACGCCGTGCCGATGACCAGGGCTCTCTTGCTTATGGAACGAGGGCGACGGTTCATCACGACTCCAGTGGTTCTGGGGGTGGTTCGCTTCCCTCCGGTTCTCCTGTGGAGGAAGTGACTCCAGACTCCCGTTTCACCGGTTAGCGCCCGTGCAGCCGTCGTACAGGAGAGATCCAGGACCTCTCCAAAACTCGATTTCCCTCACGCCGCGTGCTTTCCGCCCCGGTCGCGGAGCAGGCTGACGCCGGCGCCGAGCGAGACGACGCCCATGCCGACGGCCGTCATCACACCCTGGGTGCCGTCGACCACGAAGGGGGCGGCAGCGGCGACGACCAGGTTGAAGAGGAAGAGGAACCACAGGACGGGGCGGGAGGAGAGCAGCGACTTCACGGGGAATCCCTCGTTTCGGAATCTCGGGTGGGGTTGACCTTGTGTGATCAACGATCCCGTCTTCCGGGGTGCGGGACGAGAGAGCCCACACCCGGACCTGAGGTGTAGCGGGCTACACCTCAGGTAGGGGTCCGGCCCGTAGCGGGTACGGCCCTGGGTTACGGTCGCCGCATGGAGACTCTGCGGTACGTGGCTTTCGGCACCGGCCCCTCGGGCGGCAACCCCGCGGGGGTCGTCCTCGACGCGACCGGGATGGACGACGCGGCGATGCTGGCCGTCGCCGCCGAAGTCGGTTACTCCGAGACGGCGTTCGTGGTGCCGGGCGACGACGGGGCGCTGGACGTGCGGTACTTCAGCCCGCTCGCCGAGGTGCCGTTCTGCGGGCACGCGACGATCGCGCTGGCCGTCGCGCACGCGGACCGGCACGGCACCGGGCCGCTGCGGCTGCGGACCCGGGCGGGCGATGTCACCGTCAACACCACGGTGGACGACGGCGGTTCGACCGTGGCGACGCTGGAGAGCGTGCCGCCGCGCACCGCCGCACTGGCGCCGGACGACCTCTCCGGACTCCTCGCGGCGCTGCGCTGGAAGGCCGACGACCTCGACCCCGCGCTACCGCCGCGGGTGGCGTACGGCGGTGCCTGGCATCCCGTCGTCGCCGTCGCCGAACGGGGCCGGCTCGCCGATCTGGACTACGACATGGAGGCGCTCGGCGACCTCATGGCCCGCCGCTCGTGGACCACCGTCGCGCTGGTGTGGCGGGAGTCGGAGACGGTGTTCCACGCACGGAATCCCTTTCCGCCGGGGGGAGTTGTCGAGGACCCGGCCACGGGCGCGGCGGCGGCCGCCTTCGGCGGGTATCTCCGTGAGCTCGAACTGGTCGGCACACCGACGACTCTGACGATCCATCAGGGTGTGGACATGGGGCGACCCAGTCGGCTCACGGTGACGGTTCCCCGGGACCACGGCAGCGGGATCGGGGTGACGGGGACGGCGGCGCGTATCTGAGACCCGCCCGGTATCCCCGGTATCCCCTACTCCTGTGCCTTGAGCCCCAGCGGCTGGGCGATCTCCTCCGTCATCACGCGGCCCGCCTCGATCTCCAGGGTCTCGTCGCCCACGGCCTGGTCGGTGTCGAGGCCGTCGAGTTCGGCGAGGGGCTGGTCGAGGCGGATGTGGGCGAGGACGGAGTGCAGGGCGCGCAGGGTCGCCGAGGCCGTCGTACCCCAGTTGGAGAAGTACGAGAACTGCCACCACCACAGCGCCTCGGTCGTACGACCCGCGCGGTAGTGGGCCATGCCGTGGCGCAGGTCGGTGATGACGTCCGCGAGGTCGTCGGAGATACGGGCCGGGACCGGGGCCTTGCGGGGCTCGTAGGGGTCGAAGACCTCGGAGTAGACGTCGACCGGCTCAAGGAGGCGGGCGAGGTTCTCGCGGAGTTCGTCCACGTCGGCGTCGGGGCCCGCGTCGGGCTCGTACCGCTCGTCCGGGACGATGTCCTCGTGGGCGCCCAACCGGCCGCCGGCCAGCAGGAGTTGGCTGACCTCCAGGAGGAGGAACGGGACCGCGGAACCGGGTTCGTCGCCCTTGGCGACCTCGGTGACCGCGACCAGGAAGCTCTCCACCTGGTCGGCGATCTGGACCGCGAAGTCGTCCGGGCTGCGGCCGGTCGCGTGCAGCGTGGCGTCGGGCATCGTGACGTCAGACATCTAGGAGTCGTCTCCCCTCGAAGGCGCGGCCGAGGGTCACCTCGTCCGCGTATTCCAGGTCGCCGCCCACCGGGAGGCCGCTGGCCAGGCGGGTGACCTTCAGGCCCATGGGCTTGATCATCCGGGCGAGGTACGTCGCTGTCGCCTCACCCTCAAGGTTGGGGTCGGTCGCGAGGATGAGCTCGGTGACCGTGCCGTCCGCGAGGCGCGCGAGGAGTTCCCTTATCCGCAGGTCGTCGGGGCCCACCCCGTCGATGGGGCTGATCGCGCCGCCCAGGACGTGGTACTTGCCGCGGAACTCCCTCGTGCGTTCGATCGCGACGACGTCCTTCGGCTCCTCGACGACGCAGATCACCGTGGAGTCGCGGCGGGGGTCGCGGCAGATGCCGCACAGCTCTTCCTGCGCGACGTTCCCGCAGGTCGCGCAGAAGCGGACCTTCGCCTTGACCTCCAGCAGGGCGTGCGCGAGGCGGCGTACGTCCGTCGGTTCCGCCTGGAGGATGTGGAAGGCGATCCGCTGCGCGCTCTTGGGACCGACGCCGGGCAGCCGCCCCAGCTCGTCGATGAGGTCCTGGACCACGCCTTCGTACAACGGACTGCCGTCCTTCCTGGGGTTCCTTCAGTGCGTACGGTAGTTGCCGGGTGCCCCTCCCAGAAAGGCGACCGGCGTGAATGGAGCCGGTAGCTCTCAGGTAGGGGTGGGGGGGGTAGGGGGTGGGTCAGAAGGGCAGGCCCGGGATTCCGCCGCCGCCGAGGCCCTGGGCCAGCGGGCCGAGCTTCTGCTGCTGGAGGTTCTGGGCGTTCTGGTTGGCCGCCTGGACGGCCGCGACGATCAGGTCGGCGAGGGTCTCGGTGTCCTCCGGGTCCACCGCCTTCGGGTCGATGTGCAGGGCGCGCAGCTCGCCGGAGCCGGTGACCGTGGCCTTCACCAGGCCGCCGCCCGCCTGCCCGTCGACCTCCGTGTTCGCCAGCTCCTCCTGGGCGAGCTGGAGGTCCTGCTGCATCTTCTGCGCCTGCTGGAGCAACTGCTGCATGTTGGGCTGGCCACCACCGGGAAACACCATCGGCTCCTGTGTCGTACGACGTCGGGGGCGGGGGTATCCCGCTCGGCACGAGCCTACGTGGTCTGTGCGGGCGCTGCCCCGGCACTCTTTCGAGTGAGTCTGTTCCACGGCCTATACCTGATCAAGGCCCACTTCCGGGCGTAAAACCGGCGAAACCTTCCTCTTCGCCACCCATTGGGAGGTAGGAAGGGGCAGACGCACCGACACGGGGCGTCATGGCACCACGGGGTGCCGTCCGGCGGTATACGGCGACACGGTCGCGCCGCGGGGTCGCCTTGTAGCCCTCGGGAGGTAGCTCCCGGGGTGGGTCGGGTCAGGCAGTGGGAACGGGGTTCAGGAGGGAGTGCCGGGTGGGTCAGCAGCCGGAGATGCAGCCCGAGGGTCCGCCTCAGGACGGACGGGACGAGGGGGCGGCCGGGCTGCGGCCGGGCGATCTGACCGGGCGGACGTTCCCGCACGGCGACTGGGGCGAGCCCGCGGTACGGCTCGACGAGCTGTACCGGTGGGTGGAGCAGGGGGCGCTGGAGACGGCCGCCTGGTACCTCGCCGACCGGGGCTGGAAGCGGCGGGGCGCGCGCACCCTGCGGGGTACGGCGGCGGGGGGCGCGGTCGTCGGTGCCGCCCTGCCGCTGCTCGACCTGGCCGGCCTGCTGTCCGGCGCCTCGCCCTGGGGCTACCTCGCCCTGCTGATCGCCGTGTCCTGCGTCGCCGTGGACCGCTCCTTCGGGCTGACCTCGGGGTGGATGCGGGACGTCGCCACCGCGCAGGCCGTCCAGCGGCGGCTCCAGGTGCTCCAGTTCGACTGGGCCTCCGAGAGCGTCCGCGAGGTGCTGGGGCCGGCCGAGGGGACCGCCGGGGAGGCGGCCGAGCGGTGCCTCGGGGTGCTGCGCCGGTTCTCCGAGGACGTCACGGACCTGGTCCGGACGGAGACGGCGGACTGGATGATCGAGTTCCGTACGGCGTCCACGTCGCTGGCGCTCCAGACGACCGCGCCCTCCGTCCCCCGGCAGGACGCGCCCGGTCCGCATCCGGGACGGTTCTCGCCGCCGCCGGTGAACGGGACGCGGCCGAACATGCCGAGGCAGCGGCCGCCGGAGCCGCGGTGAGGTGAGGGGGCGGGGCTGTGGCTCTCCGGTACTACCCGGGTACGACCAGGTCCCCGGCAGTCCGAGGCGCCGTAGCTCGCCGGTACTACACGGGGACTACGGCGCCCGCATCCTCGTACCCGCACTCCGTCGCCGTATCCCCCGTACTCCCCGTACCCCCTGTATCCCCCGCCGGCAGGTACAGGGCCGCCTCCGCGCCGCCCTCCGGGTGGTTGCGGAAGACCAGGCGGGCGCCGAGGAGGCGAGTCTGACCGGCGGCGATGCTGAGGCCGAGGCCCGTGCCGGGGGAGGTGCGGGCGGTGCGGAAGCGCTGGGGGCCTGAGGTGGTGAGGACGGCGAGGGCGTCGGGCGGGAAGCCGGGGCCGTGGTCGCGGACGCGCAGGACGGGGCCGTCGGGGCCGCGGTCGACGTCGACGGTGACGGGGGCCGCGCCGTGGCGCAGCGCGTTGGTGACCAGGTTGGTGAGGACGCGTTCGACCCGGCGCGGGTCGGTCTCCACGAGGGTGTCCGCGGCGATGCGCACCCCGACCCCTTCGAGCCCGGCGACCGCGCGCCGCGCCATCGCGCTGACCTGCCGGTGTTCGGTCTCCACGACCGCGACCCGGGCGTCGAGGCGGGCGATCTCCAGGACGTCCTCGACGAGCCCTTGCAGTTTGCGGACCCCGCCCGTGACGAGGTCGGCGGCCGGCCCGGGCGGCAGCAGACCGGCGGCGGTGACCATGACGGAGACGGGTGTGCGCAGCTCGTGCGCGATGTCGGCGGTGACGCGCCGCTCGGCCTCCAGGCGGGCGCCGAGCGCGTCGGCCATGGCGTTCATGGACTCGGCGAACCGGGCGATCTCGTCGTGGCCGTGCGGGCGGACGCGGGCGTCGAGGTCACCGTGGGCGATGCGTTCCGCCGTCCGGGCGGCGGCCGTGGCCCGGCGGCCCATCCGTACGCCGAGGGCGAGGCCGAGCAGGGCGACGGCGCCGGTCGCGGCGGCTCCGGCGGTGACCAGCGTCCGGTCCAGGTCGGCGAGCGCGGCCGTCTCACGGCCGTAGGGGCGCCGCAGTGCGAGGACGGTGCGGTCGGAGACCCGGGTCGCCGCCCACAGCACGGGGTGCGTACCGCTGTGGAGGTAGGTCCCCCGTACCCCCTGGCGGATCAGCCGGGTGAGGGGTGCGGGCAGGTCGGGCGGGTCGAGGCGGGCGGCGGTCTCGCGGCCGGCGGCGTGGTCGTAGGCGGCGGCGACGAGCTGGCGGTCCAGGTCGGCGCGGGCGGTGGCGAGCTGGTCGGCGGCGGTGATGCGGTGGACCAGCAGGCCGACGGCGCCCGCGACGCAGACGGCCGCGGCAGCGACGGCGAGCGCCACCTTCGTACCGATGTTCATGGCGTTCCTCTGGGTCCCCTGGTTCTCGGGTCGTAGAGCTCTAGTACGTCAGGGGCGCAGCTTGTAGCCGAAGCCGCGGACCGTCTCGATGCGGTCGTGGCCGATCTTGGCGCGCAGCCGCCGGATGTGGACGTCGACGACGCGGGTGTCGCCGGTCCAGGCGTAGTCCCAGACCCTCTCCAGGAGGAGGTCGCGGGTGAGGACCGTGCCGGGGGAGGCGGTGAACTCCTGGAGGAGGCGGAGTTCGGTGGTGGTGAGGGAGAGGGGTGCGCCGCAGCGGTACGCGGTGAGGGAGACGGGGCAGAAGTCGAGGTCGCCGAAGGTGAGGCGGGCCGTGCGGGGGGCCGCGGGGGCGGCGCTGCGCAGGAGGCAGCGGACGCGGGCGGCGAGGACCAGGCCGTCGAAGGGCTTGGTGACGTAGTCGTCGGCGCCGGCCTCCAGGCCCATCACCACGTCGACGGGGTCGTTGCGGGCGGATATCAGCAGGACGGGTACGCGGGACTCGTCGCGGATGCGGCCGGCCAGGCTGACCCCGTTCAGGCCGGGGAGCATGATGTCCAGGACCGCCACGTCGGGCCGGTGCGCACGGAAGAGGGCGAGGCCGGCCGTGCCGTCGGCGGCGGTCCGTACGGCGTACCCGCTGCTCTCCAGGGCGAGGCGGGTGGCCTCCCGGATCAGCTCGTCGTCCTCTACGAGCAGGACCTCGTGCATGGCTGTACTCCCGGGGTAGGGGGTCTAGGGGTACTACGCGGGTACTACGGGCCGGCGCTTCTCACGCCTTGGGCACCCCGAGTCGTACGGGTCCTACGTCCAGGGCCCAGCCGGGGGCGGGCGGGTGGTCCGGGGTGAGGACCGCGTGGCTGTAGTACGCGGCGTACTCGCGGCGGACCAGGCCGGTGAGGACGAGGCCCGCCGGGAAGGAGGGGGAATCGCCGTGGGGGCAGCCGGAGACGCAGGCGAAGTCGACGACGAGGCCGGTCGCGACGGCGCGGGGCGTGCCCCAGCCGCGCCACGTCAGGCCGTACAGGGTGGTGGTGTCGGTGAGGTCCACGACGTCGGGGTGCTGCCGGGGGATCGAACGGGCGTCGTCGAGGTAGGCCGGGCCGGTCCAGGGGATCGCGGTCGGGGCCGGCCCCTCGGCCCGGGCGCCGCCGGAGACCGTGCCGCATCCCGTGGGCCCGAGGACGAGCAGGACCGCCAGCACGGGTATGACATACCGCATGCCGTGCTCCTCTCCGCGCCTTCGGTGGTCTGGACCGCCTTTACAGGAAGAGCACCACTGTGACCCGATTCGAGCGAACAAGCCATGTACTGACATTAAGGATCAGGCAAAAGGTGGAAACGCTCCCACATTTCGGTAACAGTCGGCCGTCATTTTCCGACCACGAGCTGTGATCCGGCCTCCGGACCGCTGCCACACACGGCTGGTTCCTTGTGCCGCACCGGGGCCGTCGGCCTCGGGAAACGGCAGAACTCACAACGAGCCAAGGAGCACGAGGTGTCGACCTCCCCCGCCCCGGTGTCCGCGCCCGACGCGGAACGCCGCAAGAAGCCCCGGCTGCGTGGCCGCCGGGCCCTGACCGTCGCGGGCGTACTGCTCGCCCTCGTCGGCGGCGCGGCCGGCACGGCGATCGCGCAGCCGCCGCCCGGCGCCTGCCGCCAGTGGTGCAACAACCCGCCCGGCGGCACCCCGACGATCACGAACCAGGAGTGGGACGCCGCCGAACAGGCCGCCGACTTCTGGGCGAACCACCGCGTCGACCCCCATTTCTCGTGGGGCGTGGGGCAGTTGGACGCGGCCAACGGCCATGGCTGGCCGGGGCAGGCGGACGGCGGGCGCTGGTTCGACTTCTGGGACAGCGTCGCGCACGCCACCCGGTACATCTACTACGGCGGCCGCTTCAACGACCGCGGCGGCGACCTCGCCTCGTTCGAGCAGCAGGCGCGCGGCGAGTCGTCGTCCCGTGCCTTCTCGACGGGCAACGGGCGTACCGCGCCCTACATCGAGTACGACATCGACGAGCACACCTCGACGCGCGGGCAGGACCGCGGGCTGCGCCGCATCATCCGCAACCCGCTGACCGGGAACGTCTTCGCGACCTGGGACCACTACCAGACGTTCGCCTGGCTCGGTAAGTACTGACCGTTGCTCCGGGGGTGCGGCACCGGCCGCACCCCCGGCAACTCGAAAGGCAGGGCCGTCAGTTGACCCGTACGACCCCTTGGATCCGCCCGCTCGCCGAGGCTCCGGCCACCGCGCGCGAGGTGAGCGGGGCGCACAGCCGCACCCGCCAGGACCTGTTCACCGAGTGGAGCGCCTCACTCGGCTTCCCCGGCCATTTCGGCCGCAACTGGGACGCGTTCACGGACTGTCTGCGCGACATCGTGCCGACGGCGGTCGTCGTCCGGGACGCGGGCGCTCTCCTCGCCGACGCGCCGCAGCTCGAACTCGCCGTGCTCGTCGACGTGTTGGCGGAGGCCGCGGGCGACGACAGCGCCACCCCGCGCCTCCTCCTCTTCCTGGACGACACCCCGGACCGCCTCGCGTCCCTCAACACCCGTATGGCACAGGGCAGTTGACCGGCTCTCCGCTAGGACTGCGGTGAGGGGAACGCCACCGGTCCGCGCAACCCCGCCCGGTTCACGGCCCGTACGCCGAAGAACACGTTGTCCTTCGACAGGTCCACCTCGTACGACGTCACGTCCCCGGCGTCGACGACGTGCGTCCACTCGGGCGCCGTCGTCTCGCGCCAGACGACCTCGTAGCCGGCGAGGTCGGCCTCGGTGCCCCGACTCCACACCAGGCGCGTCGAGTTGGTGAGCGCCGAGGTGACGATCCGGGTGCCGAGCGGCGCTCCCGGCGCCTGGGCCAGGGTCCACAGCGCGGCGGCGTTCACCCGGGCGACGCGGGCCGTGTAGGCGAAGTCGCAGAACTCGGGGAGGTCCCCGAACTGCCGGCCGTCCTCGACGCGTACGTCCTGGTGCTGGTGGGCGAAGTCCTCGGCGGGCTCGGTGAACCGCAGCGCCGGGTAGCCGTTCTCCAGGAACGGGATGTGGTCGCCGCCGCGCAGATAGCGGTCCCGGCGGTAGATCACCCGGACGTTCATGCCGGTGGCGTCGTTGTCGGCGACATCCCTGACGAACCGGGCCAGTTGACGGGTCGCGGAGTCGTTCTCCCCGCCCACCGAGCGCCGTACGGCGGCCTGTTCGGGCGTCTCGGAGGTGGGCACGCCCTCCGCGAAGAGGCGGACGGTGTAGGGGTCGCGGCTCCCGTCGTCGGCGGTCGAGCTGCCGACGATGTCGTTGGTGAACATCGCCCGTACGTCCGCCCCCGCGCTCTTCAACTGCCGTGCCAGATAGCCGGATCCGTACAGTCCCTGCTCCTCCCCCGCGACCGCCGCGAACACGATCGTCGACGCCGGCCGGCGCCGCGCGAACACCCGCGCCAGCTCCAGCACTACGGCCACCCCGGAGGCGTCGTCGTCCGCGCCCGGCGCGTCGGACACGGCGTCCATGACGTCGCTGACGCGCGAGTCGTAGTGCCCGGAGACGACGTGCACCCGCTCGGGGGTGACCGAACCCCGCAGCGTGGCAAGGACGTTGGTGATCCGGGTGGGGGCGGGGATCCGGGGTCCCGGTTCCTGGACGTACGACTGGAGCTCGACCGTCATCCGGCCGCCCGACTCGGCCGCGCAGGACCGGAGTCGGTCGTGGATCCAGTCGCGGGCGGCGCCGATGCCCCGGGCCGGGTCGTCCTGGGCGGAGAGGGTGTGCCGGGTGCCGAAGGAGACCAGGGCGCGGACCGTCGCCTCGATCCGGGCCGGGTCCAACTCCTTGAGCAGAGCTCTGAGTTCGCGGCCGGGGCGCTGGGCGGTCGCGGGGTGGCGGGTGTCGGGCCGGCCTGCGGCGCCGGCCTCGCCGGCCGTCGCACCGAGGGCCGCGGCGGTGGCCGCTGTCGCGGTGAGGACGGTGCGCCTGGTGGGGGTGGGGGGCATGGCTCCTCCTGGGGCGGTGTCCTGCCGATGCTCCTGGACACCGCGCGGGGGCGGCAAGAGGGCCTTGTTCAGGGCGAGTTGGCGGGCTGGACGGTCTCCGCGCACAGTTGCAGGCCCTGTGGGCTCCAGCAGGGCAGGTGGCCGTGGGAGCGGATGGTGGTCTGGCCCGAGCCCCGGATGAGGTAGGTCAGGAAGTTCGCGGCGAGGGAGCCGGCGGGCGGGTTGCCGTACGTGTAGGCGTACTCGATCTCGCGGTACGGGTAGGCGCTGGTGCCCTGTTCGATGGCCTTGAGGTCCGGGGCGTCGGCGTCGAGGGAGAGGGGGTGCAGGCCCTTCGTTCGCCGGGCGACGTTCAGCTCGCTGTAGCCGATCGCGCCGGAGGTCTTCCGGATCTGCGCCAACACCTGGGCCGTGGAGTCGAGTTCGCAGCGGACGGGCCCCTTCTGCGGCGCGTAGTCCCGCTTCACGCAGTCGGAGGAGGTGTTCTCCATCTCGCTGCGGCCCAGCACCCGGCGCTGGAAGACCTGCCGGGTACCGGAGTTGGCGTCCCGGCTGACCATCCGCACCGGCAGGTCGGGGCCGCCCACCTGGCGCCAGTTGGTGATCTCGCCCCGGTAGACGCGCCGTACGGAGTCGGTGGAGAGGTTCTTGATCCGCACGTCGTCGCTCACGACGAGCGCGAAGACCGAGAGCGCCGCCCGGTCCTCCGTGAGCGCGTCCATGGCCGCGAGCCTGGGGCCGTCGGAGAGCGCGATCAGGGGCGGGAAGCCGGCGCCCCGTCCGCCGCCCGCCGACACGAGGTCGCGCAGACCGGCGGTCGAGCCGTGCGCGTCGACCTCGATCGTCGCGCCCTCGCAGGCGTGCTCGAACCGTTCGGCGACGTCCCGTACGACCGGGGCGAAGGCGGTCGAGCCGGTGACGGTCAGCTTCCCCCGCGCGCACTCGACGGGCGGCGGGGTGTCGTCGCGGGCCACGACGATCGCCGCGAGCGTGACCACGCAGACCGTCAGCAGCACCGAGATCGTCCGCGCCGCCCGGCTGAACAGCGGGGGTACGTCGTCCGGGGTAGCACTGCGGTTGGGGTGGACCTCCCCCTCACGTATGCCGCCGTACAGGCGGATGGGGCTGCCGACGTCGCCGCCCGAGAGCAGGACGAGCAGCTTGTAGTGGTCGCCCCGGTTCAGGGGGACGCGCGGGATGCGCAGCGTGTGGCCGTCGTAGCCGAAGCCCCGGGCCTCGGTGAAGTGGTCCATCAGATGGTCGGTGTCGGTCGGCTGGGTGACCGTTACGCCCTTGACGGTGCGGTCGGTGAACACCGCGGTCAGACCGTGGAGCTCGGGCGAGGTGTAGTCCTCGCGGTCGATGCCCTGCGAGCCGTCGTTCTCGATCCGCAGCAGGACCAGCGTCGCGTCGGCCATGTCCGGGGTCTCCTCGAAGAGGCCCAGCCGTCTGTTGGCGCGGCCCGAACGGGCGTCGTCGCCAATGGGGTTGTCCATCTGGACGCGGTAGCCGATACGCCGACGACGCGGCACCCGGCGCTCGTACCAGACCATCACCCCGGAGGCGACGATGCCGACCAGAGCCGTGCCGACGGCCACCGTGTTCTCCGCGTTCAGCCACTCCACTGGGCTCCCCCGCCACCGCCGACCGCCGGACCGTGCCGTCACGGTACGTGCGCGCGGAGGGCGTACGCCCGGACAAACCGGGCCAACTCCCTTGTGTTCGCCGGACGTTCACCCCTTGGTGTAAGTCAGCTTCTCCCCGGTGGCGGTACTGACCCGTTCCAGGGCGCCGCCCGGGAGGAGCGTCACCTCGGTGGCCGCGCCCGGCGTGCAGGAGGAGAGGGGCCGGCCGGTGGTGACCCGGGAGGGGCCGTAGGCCAGCGGGCCGTCGCCGGTGGCCGGGCGGCGGGTCAGTGTCGCCGTGAACTCGCAGTGGTAGCCGGGGCCTTCGGCGACCAGGGTGAGCGCCGCGGAGCCCGGTTCGCCCTGGACGATGGTGAGTTCGCGGGTGCTCGTGGTGTCGATGGTCGCCTTCCAGGTGCCCAAGTAGGCGGCGGGGACGGCGCCTTGGCCCTCGCCACCGGCTCCCGAGGGGCTCGGGGAGCCGGCGGGATCCGGGGCGGGCGAGGCGGTGCCGGAGGCCGTCGGGGAGGGGTCGGGGGTCCTCGCCTCGGGGGTGCCGTCGCCGTTCAGCAGCGCGTAGACGGAGGCGCCCGCCGCGACGGCGACGACCAGGGCCACGGCTATGAGGAGGGCGGTGGCACGGTTGTTGCGGCGGGGGGCGGGCTCCTCCGGGGGGTACGGGGAGTACGGGCCCGGGCCGTAGGGGGCGTACGGGTTGGGGGTCAGGTGTGCGGGCTGGCCGTAGGGGGTGGCGGGGGCTGTCGTACCCGTAGTACTTCCGGGGTACGACGGTCCGCTCCCGTACGGGGCCTGCGGCGCGTGGCCGTACCCCGGCGCGGGCTGCGGGTGCTGCTGGGGACGGCCGTACGCGGGGTGGTCCGGCGCGGCGCCCGGGGCGGCGGACGGGTACGGCGGACCGGCCGGCGGGCCCTCGCCCCTGCTGGGTGTGCCGCCCTCGGTGCCCCGGGGGCCGGAGTGCTCGGGGACCGCCTCGGCCGGGCCGTCCTCCTCGCCGGGCCCCTCGATGTCGAGCAACTGCACGGCGTGACGCCCGAGTTGGGCCACCAGGCCGCCCGGCAGCCAGGGGTCGCGGGAGCGGCCGCCGGAGACGGTGTCCTCGGCGCCGATGCCCTCCAGGATCGCGTCCAGGGAGGGCCGGGCGGCGGGGTCCTTGCGCAGGCAGGCGAGGACCAGGTCGGCGATGCCCTCGGGGACGCCCGTGAGGTCGGGTTCGTCCTCGGCGATGCGGAACATCAGCGCCGGGAGCCCGCTGTCGGCGTTGCCGAAGGGCAGTGAGCCGGTCGCCGCGAACGCGAGCACGGACCCGAGACAGAACACGTCGGACGCGGGGGTGATCCGCTCACCCCGTACCTGCTCGGGCGCCATGAACCCGGGTGACCCGATCATCACCCCCGTAAGAGTTAGCTCCGGAGTATCCCCCTCCAGGGCGCGGGCGATCCCGAAGTCGATGACGCGGGGGCCGTCGATGGTGACCATGACGTTGGACGGTTTGAGGTCGCGGTGGACGATGCCCGCCGCGTGGATGTCCTGGAGCGCGTGCGCGAGCCCGGCGGCGAGGATGCGCACGGACCGCTCGGGCAGCGGTCCGTGGTCGTGGCCGACCACCTGCTGGAGGCTCGGCCCCGCGACGTACCCGGTGGCCACCCACGGCATGCCGGCCTCGGTGTCGGCGTCCAGGACGGGCGCGGTCCAGTGGCCGCCGACCCGGCGCGCGGCGGCGACCTCCTGCCGGAACCGCTCCCGGAACTCCTCGCGGGCGGCGAGTTCGGCGCGGACCAGCTTCACGGCGACCGTACGGCCGCGGTCCGACCGGGCTAGGTAGACGTGGCCCATGCCTCCGCCCCCGAGGCGCGCGACCAGCCGGTACTCCCCGGTCCGCCCCCGCAGCCGAAACCCCGGTGAGATCCCCATCGGATCCCCCGCGCCCAGCTTCTCCATCGCCGCTGCCCGCCTTCCCCCCGCACACGTGAACGGGCCGAGAATAATCGGGCGGCACGAGGAGGCGTACGGCGCGGTGTCGACGGTTCCTTGACGTGCTCCCTGGTCTCTAAAGTCCAGGGATTCCGGCCCGGGCCGTCTGTCGGCTTCCTGCTTCACCGCGCTGTGCGGGCACGTGTGCCCGTCCTACCGGCGCTCCACAGGCGTTTCGTGTCTCCGCCCGCCCGGCGGCGACGATCCGGCGTCCCTCGAAGAGGACATTGCGGCCCGCATTGTGGTCACGGTCGTGCACGGTGCCGCACGCGCCGCACGTCCACTCCCGGACGTGCAACGGTTTGGGGCCGTCCCGGAACCCGCAGGCCGAGCAGACCTGCGAGGACGGAAAAGCCCGGCCCACCTTGACGAACGTACGGCCGTGCCTGGCCGCCTTGTACTCCAGCATCCCCACGAACGCGGACCGTCCCGCGTCGTGCACGGACTTCGCGAGCCGGGTACGGGCCAGGCCGGACACCGCGAGGTCCTCCACGCACACCGCTTGGTTGTCGCGAATGATCTGCGTGGACACCTTGTGGTGGAAGTCCCGGCGCCGGTCCGCCACCCTGGCATGCTGGCGCGCGACCTTGATGCGGGCCTTGGCCCGGTTCTTCGACCCCTTGGCCTTCCGGGACAATTCCCGCTGAAGACGCCGGAGTTTCTTCTCCGCCCGGCGCAGGAAACGCGGACTGGCGATCTTCGTCCCGTCGGACAGGACGGCGAAGGCGGACAGGCCGAGGTCGATACCGGTGTCGGCGTCCACGCCGGGGAGGATGTCCGGCCCGGTGTCGACGACGAAGCTGAGGAAGTACCGGCCGCAGCTGTCCCTGGTGACCGTCAGGGAGGTGGGCGCGGCCGGGAGCCGACGGGACCACGTGACCTTGAGGTTGCCGACCTTGGCCACGTACACCGTGCCGTTCGCCTGGAGGGAGAAGGCGTTGGTGTTGAGGCGGACCGACTGCCGGGTGCCCTTCTTCGACTTGAAACGGGGCGGACCGACCTTGCGGCCTTTCCGCTTGCCCGTGATCGAGTCGAAGAAATTCTTGTAAGCCGTGTCCAGGTCCCGCAGGGACTGCTGGAGGACGACCGCCGACACGTCGGCGAGCCAGGCTCGTTCGGCGGTGCGTTTGGTCTGGGTGATCCGCAGCCGGGACAACTCGGCCGACGTCACGTACGGCAGCCCCGCCGCGTGCGCCTCCCTTCGGTCACGCAGGCAGTCGTTCCACACCACACGCGCACACCCGAACGCCCTCGCCAGCGCACCAAAGATCGAAATTGATCGATAATTTGTTCTATTTTCTGTATCTGGCTGATCTGGGATCAGGCTTCCATCCCAAGGTCGCCGCCAACGGCGCCATCACACACGGACACCTGTGGTCACCCTCGTACTTCTCCGCAACGTGCGGCGGAACGTGCACGTCAGAGCAGTCTTGAGATGCATTCATCCCCGGTGTGAACGCCGGGGCTTTCTGCAAGGAACCCGGTAACAGGGGGCGAGGGTGGGGTCGTACTACCTCCGGAGGCAGGTAGGGGATACCTGTAGTACCCCTACCGACCTCGCCCTCGGTGCTCCACGAAGAACGCGAGGTGTTCGCGCCCCGGCCGCAGCAGTCCGTCGCGGACGGCAAGTGCCCCGTCCCCGCCGGTCGGTATTTGTACGGATGGCCAACTCCCGTCGATGCGCCTTTCCTTGACGGCACCCCGCGCTCCCATCCCGCACCCCCACGGCACCGCCCCCCGAAAAGAGGCCCGTATGCCCGGCACCACCCCCACCCCCACCCTCGTCCTCACCGGCGGCCAAGTCCTCACAGCCGACCGGGACTTCACCCGCGCCGAGGGTGTCGCCGTACGCGGCCGCGAGATCCTCGCGACCGGCACGGACGCCGAGATGCGCGCCCTGGCCGGCCCGGGCACCCGCGTGATCGGCCTCGGCGGCCGGACCGTCCTGCCCGGCATCAACGACTCGCACCTGCACGGCGCCGCGTACGCACTGATGCGCCCGCCGTTCGCCCTCGACGTCGGACACCCGGCGGTGACCTCGATCGCGGACATCGCCCGAGCGGTACGCGAAGCCGCCCGGACCGTCCCACCGGGCGAGTGGATCATCGGCCTGGGCTGGGACGCCGGTTACCTCGCGGAGTGCCTCGCCGACCCGCGCCGCTTCCCGCACCGCCGCGACCTGGACGCCGTCGCCCCCGGCCACCCGGTCTGCCTGACGGACTTCTCGCAGCACATGGTGTGGGCCAACAGCGAGGCCCTGCGCCGCTGTCGGGTGGACGCGGCATCAACTCCCCCTCCTGGCGGGGTGATCGACCGCGACCCGGACGGCACCCCGGCCGGCATCCTGCGCGAGGCGGCGGGCGGACTCGTCCAGGCACACCTCCCCGCCCCCACAACTGCCCAGCGCCGCAAGGCGATCGCGGGCATGATCGGCGAACTCCACGCCCGCGGCATCACGAGCTACACCGAGCCCGGCCTCGGCCCCGGCGGCGACGGCAGCCTCTTCGGGGGCCTCGGCACCGACAACTGGACCGCGTACGACGCCCTCGCCCGGGACGGTGAACTGGCGGCCCGCGTCAGCGTGTTGCTGCTGCCCGCGCCGATGGGGGGCAGCGCCGACGACGTCCGCGAGGGCCTGCGCACCCTGGCCCGTCCCGCCTCGCCCGACCCCCGGCTGCTGAACGCGATCGGCGTCAAGATCTTCGCCGACGGGGTGCCGCCGAACCGCACGGCGTGGATGAACGACCCCTATCCGCAAGGCGGTCACGGCGCGCTGTGCGTGCACGGCGACACGCCCGCCCTCCAGGTCGCGGAGCTGCGCGAGATGATCGGCGTCGCGCACCGGGCGGGTTTCCAGCTCGGCGTGCACGTCACCGGCGACCGGGCGATCGACACGGTCGTGGACGCCTTCGCCACCGCGCAGGCCGCCCACCCGCGGTCCGACGCCCGCCACTACGTCATCCACGGCGACTTCATCGGCCCGGCCGCCCTCGCGAAACTGGCCGCGCACGGGTACGGCGTGAACATGAACCCGGCCATCAAGTGGACCGTCTCGGACCTGATGGACGAGGTCGTGGGCGCCGAGCGCTCCGCGTACCAGTGGCCGGTGCGGTCCGCCGTCGAGGCCGGGGTCCGGGTGTGCGCGAGCTCGGACGCCCCGATCACCGAGCCGGACTGGCGGCAGGGGGTCGCCGCGATGATGCTGCGCGAGTCCAAGGGCAGCGGCCGGGTCAGCGGCCCCGGGCAGCGCGTCCCGCTCGCCACCGCCGTACGCGCCTACACCTCCGTACCCGCCTGGCAGGACTTCGCCGACGGCTGGAAGGGGACGGTCGAGCCGGGGAAGGCCGCCGACCTGTGTGTCCTGGACCGGCCGCTCGCGGATCTGGACCCGCACGACATCCCCGGGGTGAGGGTCGACCTCACGGTCTTCGACGGGCGGGTGGTGTACGAACGCTGAGGTCGCCGGCGGTGCCGGGCTACCCCGTGAGGGGTACCCGGGTAGTACCTGAGCCCCTCACCCCCGACAATCTGTCGCGGATTCCTCACCCCCACAGCACAGGACGCCGATACCTTTCCGCATCGCGGACATTTACGCTCACTCCCATGACCCTTGAGACCGACCCCCAGGCCGGCGCCGCAGTGAAGGCGGCGGACCGTGCGCACGTCTTCCACTCCTGGTCCGCCCAGGACCTCATCGACCCGCTCGCCGTGGCCGGCGCACAGGGGTCGTACTTCTGGGACTACGACGGCAACCGCTACCTCGACTTCACCAGCGGCCTCGTCTTCACGAACATCGGCTACCAGCATCCGAAGGTCGTCGCCGCGATCCAGGAGCAGGCGGCGAAACTCACCACGTTCGCCCCGGCGTTCGCGGTCGAGGCCCGCTCGGAGGCGGCCCGGCTGATCGCCGAGCGGACCCCCGGCGACCTGGACAAGATCTTCTTCACCAACGCGGGCGCGGACGCCGTCGAGCACGCGGTCCGGATGGCCCGGCTGCACACCGGCCGCCCCAAGATCCTCTCGGCGTACCGCTCGTACCACGGGGGTACGCAGCAGGCCGTCAACCTCACGGGTGACCCCCGCCGCTGGGCCTCGGACACCAGCTCCGCCGGGGTGGTCCACTTCTGGGCCCCCTACCTCTACCGCACGCGGTTCTACGCGCAGACCGAGGAGGAGGAGACCGCGCGCGCCCTGGAGCACCTGGAGACGACGATCGCCTTCGAGGGCCCGGCGACGATCGCCGCCGTGATCCTGGAGACGATCCCCGGCACCGCCGGCATCATGGTCCCCCCTCCAGGCTACCTCGCGGGAGTGAGGGAGCTGTGCGACAAGTACGGCATCGTCTTCGTCCTGGACGAGGTCATGGCCGGGTTCGGGCGGACCGGCGAGTGGTTCGCGGCCGACCTCTTCGGCGTCGTACCGGATCTGATGACCTTCGCGAAGGGTGTCAACTCGGGGTACGTCCCGCTGGGCGGGGTGGCCATCTCGGGAGCCATCGCGGAGACGTTCGCGAAGCGGCCCTACCCCGGAGGTCTGACGTACTCGGGTCATCCCCTGGCCTGTGCGGCGGCGGTCGCGACGATCAATGTCATGGCCGAGGAGGGCGTCGTCGAGAACGCGAAGCGGCTCGGCGCGGACGTCGTGGGGCCCGCGCTGCGCGAGCTGGCCGCGCGGCACCCGAGCGTCGGCGAGGTCCGCGGGACCGGCATGTTCTGGGCGCTGGAGCTGGTGCGCGACCGCGAGACGCGCGAGCCGCTGGTGCCGTACAACGCGGCCGGTGAGGCGAACGCGCCGATGGCCGCCTTCGCCGGCGCCGCGAAGAAGAACGGCCTGTGGCCCTTCGTCAACATGAACCGCACCCACGTCGTCCCGCCGTGCAACGTCACCGAGGAGGAGCTGAAGGAGGGCTTCGCCGCTCTGGACGCGGCACTCTCCGTCGCCGACGAGCACACGGTCGAGCACTCGGCTTAACCCTGGGGTCGTAGCGGGGTACCCCTGCGGGGGTATCCCGCGATGAGGGCTTCTCTCGATTCGAACGCGTAAGGTGGCGTGCTCGTAGGTATAGGCGAGTACGTCACCCCACGGGCTCCGGCGACACCCCGCCGGCCGGCCACGCGTCGAACGTGACGAAGGACGAAGGAGGCCCCCGACCATGTCCGCCGGCAGCGGCAACGGCGCCGTGACCCGCAGCACCCTGCGGCAGCAGATCGCCGAGGCCCTTCGCGACGAGGTGCTGGGGGGCCGGCTCCAGCCGGGCCAGGAGTTCACGGTCAAGGAGATCGCCGAACAGTACGGGGTCTCCGCGACCCCGGTCCGCGAGGCGCTCGTGGACCTCTCCGCGCAGGGGCTCCTGGAGGCCGACCAGCACCGGGGGTTCCGGGTCCACGAGTACTCCGTCGCGGACTACCGGGGGATGGTCGAGGCCCGCTCGCTCGTCATGGAGGGCATGTTCCTGGCCGCCGAGCGGGACAGCGCCAAACTGCGCGACCCCGGGGAGCCGGAGGTGGCCGCCGCGATCGCCGGGGTACGCCGCAGGGGTGAGGAGGCGCAGCGGGCCGCCGCCGCGGGTGACCTCACCGTACTCATCGGGTACGACCTGAGGTTCTGGCGGGAGCTGAGCAGCCTCTTCGGCAACCCCTACCTCGCCGACTTCCTCAACCGGCTGCGCGTGCAGTCCTGGGTCTGCGCCGTCCAGCACCTGCGCCGGCTGACCGATCTGCGCGGCCACCTCTGGTCCCGCCACACCGACCTCATCGACGCCCTCGCCTGCCACGACACGGTCACGGCGCGGGCGCTCCTCGACGAGTACAACAGGGATTCGGTGGCGCTGATCGAGCGACTGGCCACCGCCGGATGAGCCGGACGAAACCGGACCGGGCCACGGCACAGCCCGACCTCTCCGTCGTCGTCCCCGCGTACAACGAGGAACACCGCCTCTCCCCCACCCTCGACGCCGTCATCGCCCACCTCGGCCAAACACCCTCCCGCACCTGGGAGTTGATCGTCGTCGACGACGGCTCGACGGACGCCACCGCCGCCCTCGTCACCGGCCGGGCGGCCCACGACTCCCGGGTCAGGATCGTCAACTCCCCCGAGAACAGGGGCAAGGGGCATGCCCTGCGGCTCGGGGTGGCCGCCTCCCGGGGCCGCCGCGTCCTCGTCACGGACGCCGATCTCGCCACCCCCGTCGAGGAGTTGGAGCACCTGGAGAAGGAGCTGACGGACGGCGGCGCGGCGATAGCCTCCCGCTCCGCGCCCGGTGCCACGATCGAGGCCCGCCCCAGCCGCCCGCGCCGACTCCTCGGCAGCGCGGGCAACTTCCTCATCCGCCGCACCACGCTCCCCGGCATCCGCGACACCCAGTGCGGCTTCAAGCTGTACGACGGCGAGGCCGCCCGCGACGCCTACGTCGCCTCGCGTCTCGACGGCTGGGCGACCGACGTCGAGGTGCTGCGCCGGCTGCGCCGGGGCGGCCGTACGGTCACCGAGGTCCCGGTGCGCTGGGCGCATCAACCGGGTTCGAAAGTCCGCCCGTTGGACTACCTCCGCTTCCTCGCCGACCTGATACGCCTGAACCGCTCCGGTGTCCTCGCCGCGCTGCTGTTCCTCGCGTTCTCGGTGTTCCTGTACTCGGGCCGCTTCTTCGACCCGGACGGCCGCTATCTCACCGACTCCCTCCAGGACCAGAACCAGTGGGAGTGGTTCTTCGCGGTGACCGCGGACAACGTCGCGCATCTGCGCAACCCGCTGTTCACCGACCTCCAGGGCTACCCCGACGGCGTCAACCTCATGGCGAACACGGTGATGTTGGGCCTGTCTGTGCCCCTCACCCCCGTAACGCTCCTGCTGGGCCCGGCAGTTGCGCTCAGCCTCTGTATGACGCTGGGTCTCGCGGTCACGGCGGTCGCCTGGTACCGCCTGCTGCTCAAGCGAGTTGTGCCTCACCGCCATCGCCCCGCCGCGTTCCTCGGCGCGGCCCTCGCCGCGTTCGCGCCGCCGATGGTCAGTCATGCCAACGCGCACCCCAACTTCGTCGTCCTGTTCCTGATCCCGCCGATCGTCGAACGCGCCCTGCGCCTGTGCGAGGGCACCCGCCCGACGCGGGACGCGATCGTGCTCGGCCTGCTGGCGGCGTACCAGTGCTTCCTGGGCGAAGAGGCTCTGCTGCTGGCCGCGTTGGGGATGACCGTCTTCGCCGTCGCGTACGCCGCCGTACGGCCGGGCGTCGCGCGGCGGGCGGCGCCCGGGCTGCTGCGGGGGCTGGCGGTCGCGGCGTCGGTGTGCCTGCCGGTCGTCTGCTACCCGCTGCTGTGGCAGTTCCACGGACCGCAGAGCTACTCCGGCATCGACCACGGCGAGAACGCGGGCAACAGCCCGCTCGCGCTGCTGTCGTTCGCCGAGCGCTCGCTGCTCGCCGGGGACGCCGTGCGGGCGGACGCGCTCTCCCTGAATCCGACCGAGCAGAACGCCTTCTACGGCTTCCCGCTGGTCCTGCTGGCGCTCGCGGTCACCGTCCTGCTGTGGCGTAGTACTCCGGTGGTACGGGCCCTGGCGGCCACGGCTCTGGTCGCCGCGCTGCTGTCCCTCGGTCCCCGGATCGGCGTACCTCTCACGGATGTGGTCCTTCCGGGGCCCTGGGCGCTGCTCGGGCGGCTCCCGCTGCTCGACTCGGTGATCGAGGGGCGGGTGGCGATGGTCTGCGCGCCCGTCCTCGGGATGCTGGCCGCGCTCGCCGTGGAGCGGCTGGTGCGGCGGCCCCGCCGGGAGCGGTACGCCGGGCTCGCGGCGGTCTGCGTGGCGCTGCTGCCGCTGGTGCCGGCGCCGCTGAGGTCCGAACCCCGGGCCGCCGTACCCGCGTTCTTCGCGGACGGCGCCTGGAAGGCGTACGTACGGGGCGGGGAGACCCTCGTCCCCGTCCCCCTGGCGGATCCGCTGGACGCCGGGGCGCTGCACTGGCAGGTGGTCGCGGGGCTGGGCTTCCGGATGCCGGGCGGGTACTTCAACGGGCCGTACGGGGACGGGGACCGGACCGGGGTGTACGGGGTTCCCCTGAACTTCACCTCGGGGTTGTTCGCCGACGTCCACGCGACCGGTGTAGTACCTGTGGTGGACGCGGCGGCACGACGGCAGGCGCGGACCGATCTCGCCGGCTGGCGGGCGGGGGCGCTGGTCGTACCCCCAGGGCGGTACGCCGAGCAGGTGCGTGAGACCGTGGAGAAGCTGGTGGGGCGGCCCGGTGAGCGGGTGGGCGGCGTATGGGTATGGGACCTGCACGAGGGGAGCTGACGGAAGCGGCAGCGACTACCCTTCCCAGACTGGACGAGCGCGCTGAGTGACTTCGAATTTCGGATGAGGAGTACTTCTTTGGCCTGTGACCTGTGGCTGGTACCGCTCGTGGACGTGTTGTGCCACACCCCCGACAACCCGTTCGCGGACGAACTCGCGCAGTACAACAACGTGCTCGCCGAGAGCGGGCTCCCGCCGGTGCCGGTGTACCAGTACATGCCGGGCCTGTCCGGTGAGGTCGCGCCGGTGGCGGGGTTCGACTACGACGCGCTGCATTTCCTGCGGCGCGTCTACCTGTTGCAGGTGTGCGGACTGCCGGTGACGCCGGTCGGTGAACTCGGCGGGGACTACGAACAGTTGCTGGAGATGTTCGAGGGGACCGCGCAGCAGTCGCACCTGGTGTGGCACTACGACCACGCGGGCGCGTACGTGCCGGTGGACTTCCCGGCGCCGCTGTCCAACGACGAACTCCTCGCCGGGGGCGGCCCGTTGGGCTCCTCGCAGGCGCTGCTGCGGGAGCTGGAGTACGTCGCCCCCTCGATCGGCATCGACCCGGCCAACCCGCCGGCGCCGCCGCAACCCCCGTCGGCGCCCACCGAGTTGGAGGAGCCCGCGGGCCCCGCGCCGTACGATCCCAGCCCCTTCGCCCGGGAACGGCACGTGTGGCTCGGGCTGCACGCGGCGGCGACGCGGAGTCTGGCGCAGGGTTCGATGATCGTGTTCAGCTGAGGCGGTTCAGGTGAGCCGGGAGAGACCCCTCGCGAGGTCCTCCCGGTTCATCACCGGGGTCACGTCGATCTCGGCGCCGAAGTCGAGGAAGAAGGGCTCGCCGATCTTCGGCAGCTCGGAGCTGTCCTGGACGTCGAGGACCAGGAAGGCCGTACGCCGGCCGTGGTCCAGGGTGAAGTAGGCGGCCTCCGGGTTCAGTTGGCCGAGTGCCTCCTCCATCAGCTGGGGCATCTTGCCGGTGCGGATCGCCTCGTTGGCCCGTTCGGTGTCGAGGGACGCCTTGAGAAGTACGCGCATGGGACTCACCTTCTCGGTCCCGCCCAGGATATGCCCGTTACGTACCGAATACACCCTCTTCGCTCCGCTCCCGGCCTGACCCGCCCACCCCCCGGTCAGCTCATCGAAAATGCGGGCAATCCGGTCATACCGTAGATCTTCTCGCATGAAGATCCGCACACCCCTGCGCGCCCTGCTGCCTCTGGGTGCCCTCGCGGCGTCGGCGCTGGTGACCCTGTCACCCGTCCCGGCCGCCGCCTCGACCCCCCTCGCGGCCCCCGCGGCCGCCCCGTCCTCCACCCTCGTCCGGCTCCCGGCCGGCTACTGCTGCCACGACCTGAGGACCGCCGGCGACCCCGCCGTCAAGCCCGTCCTCGACCACGCGGGCCTGAGCGTCCCGGCGGACGTGGCCGTCGGGATCGGCTGCCACCACCAGAACTTCACCGAGGAACAGCACGTCGAGGAGTGCGACAGCGTCCCGCTGGAGTGCGTCGCCGACGCCGAGGCGGGCCGCTGGGGCCTGGTCGGCCTGGGCTGCGTCCCGGCGGGCTCGTCGCCCGAGGTCCAGCACCACCGCACCCGCCAGGAGGTGGCGGCCCGATGACCAGGCACCCTCTCGACCGGCCCCACGGGACGACGTACCCCCGCCTGCGTACGGCGGCCCTGCTCGGCGCCGGCCTCGCCTGCGCCGCGGCGCTGCTGACCGCCCCCGCGGCGGCCGTGGACGGCGCGGCCCCGGTTACCACGTCCGTGGTAGCCCCCGCGGCCTCCTGGCCCGCCGCCAAGCGCACCCAGAAGACCGACCGCACCATCGCGGTGACCGGCACCCGCAACTACGACTTCACCCGCTTCGTCGCCTCGGGCTCGCTCGGCGGCGGCGGCCAGGCCGAGAACCAGAAGCCGATCCTGGAACTCGCGGACGGCGCCACCGTCTCGAACGTGATCATCGGCGCCCCGGCCGCCGACGGCATCCACTGCCGGGGCACCTGCACCCTGAAGAACGTCTGGTGGGAGGACGTCGGCGAGGACGCCGCCACCTTCAAGGGCACCAAGGGCTCGCAGACGATGACCGTCGACGGCGGCGGCGCGCGCAAGGCCGCCGACAAGGTGTTCCAGCAGAACGGCCCCGGCACGTTCGTCATCCGCAACTTCGAGGTGAGCGACTTCGGCAAGCTGTACCGCTCCTGCGGGGTGTGCAAGACGCAGTACCAGCGCCACGTCCAGCTCGACAACGTCACTCTGACGACCCCTGGCAAGGAGGTCGTCGGCATCAACCCGCAGCCGTACGGCGACACCGCGCGCCTCACCCGGATCACGATCGTGGGCGACCCGCAGCGCAAGATGGCTGTCTGCTCGAAGTACCGGGGCGTCACCTCGGGCGAACCGACGAAGATCGGTTCGGGCCCCGACGGACGCAACTGCATCTACCGCACGTCCGACATCACCTACCGGTGAACACCGGCGCACCCTCGGTGCCCCAGAGGAGATCCCCCGTGAAACGCGTCGCAACTCCCCGCCGCCTGCTGGCACTTGCCGCCGCGGCGGCCGTCACCACCCCGCTGCTGCTCGCCCCGCAGGCCGCCGCCCGCGCGGCCGACGTCTGCGCGAACTTCAACACGGTGAGCATTCCGCCGTACTACCTCAACAACAACGTCTGGGGCGCCAAGAACGCCTCCGGCAAGGAGTGCACCTGGCTCAACTCCTACCGCGGCGGCAAGGCCAACTGGGAGACGTCCTTCGACTGGACCGGCGACCGGACCAGCGTGAAGGCGTACGGCAGCATCGTGCTGGGCTGGCACTGGGGCTGGAAGGAGAAGAACACCAAGCTGCCGGTACGCCTCAACAGCGGCCGTAAGGTGACCTCTTCCTGGAACTTCAACATCACCCAGGAACGGCCGACCGTCATGAACGTCGCCTACGACGTGTGGTTCCACACCAAGTCCAACCCGGACTGGCAGGACCAGCCGCACGACGAGATGATGGTCTGGCTCAACCGCCAGAACGGCGCGGGCCCGCTCGGCACCAAGCGGGAGACGGTGAAGGTCGGCGGCACGTCGTGGGACCTGTACGTCGGGAAGATCGTGAACCCGAGCAGCAGTTGGAACGTCTACTCGTTCGTCCGCACCGCCAACACCAACGGCGCGACCACGGACCTCACGGCCCTCGCCAACACCCTGGTGAGCAAACGCCTGTTGGCGAACACCTCGTACCTGACGAGCGTCGAGGCGGGTACTGAAGTCTTCACCGGCAAGGGCAAGTTGAGTACGTCGTCGTACTCGGTGAGCGTGGGCTGACGGGAGGGTGAGGGCTCCCCCGGGACGCCGGGCGAGCCCTCACCTGCCGATCAGAAGACCGGCGTACCGCCCTGCGTGAGCTTCCAGTTGACGTCCGCGAAGTCCGCCGGGTCCAGCGTCTTCTTCGCGGTCACGTAGTCGATCATCAGCTGCCGGATCTCGTTCGTGGAGCTGTACGCGATCTCGGCGGCCGCGATGTGCGGGTACCCGGAACCGCCGTTCGCCCGGTAGTTGTTGACCGCGACGACGAACACCTGGTCGTCGGCGACCGGCTTCCCGGCGTACGAGAGGTTCTTGATCCGCGACCCCTCCGGCTGCGCGATGTCGATCTCGTAGTCGACGCCGGCGGCCGTGTCGTACATGTAGTCCCAGAAGCTGTTGGCGTTGGTGAGGGTGGCCGTGTCCACCTTCGTCCCGCCCGGCACCTGGTGGTAGTACTTCGCGGCGTACTCCAGGTAGTCCTTGAGCTGTACGCCGGTGAGCTTCTTCCCGTACAGGGTGTTGTCGTAGATGTAGAGCCCGGCGATGTCCTTGATGGTGACCGAACCCTGCGGAATGTCGGCGGTGCGGCTGAACGGCGCGGCGACGGAGATCAGCGGGAGCGCGGCGTCGGCGGTGGAAAGGCCCGCTTTCACGCTGTCGATCTGGACCTGGTGGATGAAGTCCATGATCGGGACGTCCTTCCAGCAGGAATCGGCGGCCGAGAGATCGGCGGTGCAGGTGCCCACCGCGGTGTTGACGTACTTGACGACCAATTCGTGGTCCGCTTCGAGGAGTTTCCTGATCTCCGGGTCCTCGTCGACGTTCTTCGGGTCGAGCGTGGTGGCGGTCTTCTTCGTGACCTTCCACTGTCCGCGCACCAATTCGACCTCGAAGTCGAAGACGCTGAGCCGGTATCCCCAGCAATAGGGTTCCGAGAGGAGGACGTCCTCGCCGGTCTCCTCGTTCTTGACGGTGTACGACGGCACCTCGACGTGCGTGTGCCCGACGAGGATCGCGTCGATGCCGGGGACCTGCTGGGCGACGAGGTTCGAGGCGTTCTCGACGTACGGCAGCTCGTCGCCGTACGAGGAGGAGCCGTCCAGGCCGGAGTGGTCGGTCAGGAAGACGACGTCACAGCCGAGGGCGCGCAGGCGGGGGACGAACTTCTTCGCCTGCTCCACGAGGCCGGGGAACACCATTTTCCCGCTGACGTTGTCCTTGTCCCACAGGGCGATTCCGGGGTTCGTGAGGCCGAGAATGCCGACCTTGATGTCCGGGGCGCCGGGGACGCGGATGCGCTTCACCGCGTACGGCTGGAAAGCGGGCTTGAGGGTTTTCGCGTCGAGCGCGTTCGCGCCGAGGAGCGGGAAACGGCACTGCTTCTCGAATTTGCGCAGGGTGTCGATGCCGTAGTTGAACTCGTGGTTCCCGAGCGCGGCGGCGTCGTAGCGCATGTGGTTCATCGCGACGGCCATCGGGTGTTTCGGGCCGCCCTTCTCCGTGATCGGTGCGACCCGGGCGAAGTAATAGGCGAGCGACGTCCCCTGGATGATGTCACCCGCGTCGACGAGGAGAACCTTCTCCTCGCCTTTCGCCTTCCGCTGCTCCTTGATGAGCGTGGCCACTCGGGCTACCCCTACGGAATTGCCTTTGGCGTCGCTGTACGCCGCGTCCTTGTAGTAGTCCCAGTCGAATACATGACTGTGCAGGTCCGTCGTACCCAGGATGGAGAACGACCACGTCTTCGTCCGGCACTTCTCCGGCTGCGCCGCCTGCGCGGCCGGTGCGCCCACCGCGCCCGCGGCGGCGACCGCGGCACCGGTGACGGCCGACTTCTGCATGAACTGGCGCCGGTTCAAGGGGGATCTGGGCATGAGGGGGCTCCTGGAGCGCGCGAGGGGGACGGGTATGACTACCCGCGTAGATGCTTGCGGCCCTTGAGTTCGGGGCGGAACCAGGAGTTGGCCATGGGCGGGTCAAGGATGGGATACGAGGCGGTAGTTGATCCGATACTCTGAGTGGCAACTGGTCTGCATGGGCGGGAGGGCGCATCATGACGTTGATGACCGAGCGACCGATGATGACAGACACCGAGCCTTACGACTTCGGGGCGCTTCTCGAAACCCTCGAAGGGTTGGACGTGCCTGGTTTTCAGGCCGAGGTCATCCGGGGGAGCATCGTCTTGTCACCGTGGTCGAGGGGTTACTACCGGCGAGTGATGAAGCTGGTCTGCACCCAGTTGGAGCCGTACCTTCCCGAAGGCCACGTGCTCGAACGCGCGCCCTACTTGTTCGTCTTCCCCGGAGACTCGTCGGCGTACGGACCCGACGTCTTCGCGGCGCACGAGGGCGTCTTCGAGACGGAGGCAGTCCACCTGGACGGCGAGGCCCTGTCCTTCGTCGCCGAGCTGACCTCGCCCTCCACCAGGAACAACGACCTGACCGACAAGGTCGAGGTCTACGCCAGGGCCGGGGTCTCCGTCTACCTGATCCTCGACATGCAGGCGCGGGAAGCCATCGTCTACGGGTCGCCGTCGGCCAAGGGGTACCAGATCCGGATCAACAAGCCGTTCGGCGAGGAGATCTCGGTCCCGGCCCCCTTCGACTGCGTCCTCGACACGAGCGAGTTCCACCGGCCCGACAGCGTCCGTCCCTGATCCTTCCCCGCTACACCCCCGGCACCACCACCCCCAGCGCCCCTTCCCGCACCCGCCACGTCCGCGTCCGTACCGGCCCCGCCACCCCCGCGTCGGCGCCGTACAGGAAGTCACCCCCCGACACGGTCACCACACCCCCGTGCGCGACCAGCGGCGACGCCTCCGCCCCCACGGACACGGGGCGTACCTCGACCAGCGCCGCGCCCGAGGCGCCGGGGGTCACGCAGACGCCCTCCAGTGGCTGGTCCAGATCGACGAGGACCTTGCCGTCGACCTCGACGCGCAGCCGGAAGGGGCCGGGCGGCGAGGGGGCGGGACCCTCGCGGGAGGGCACCAGAGCCCGTACCAGGGAGCTACAGGTACGACGCCAGCGCCGGGCGCCGGAGAGGCCGTCCTGGGACGCCGTAGGACCCGTGGACGGCGTAATACTCCGGTCCCCCGGCCCCCGTCGTACCCCAGGCGTACTACCCCCCTCCCCCCGCCCGCCCGGCGGGATCCGCAGCACCCCCACCACCACCCCGTCGCTCTCGTCCACCAGCACGTCCACCCGCCGCTCCACCCCGTCCAGCACCGCCCGCGCCGCCGCGACGGCGTCGGTGGGCACGCCGAGGGCCCGCGCGACGGCCACCGCGTCCCCCACAGGTACGACGGACAGCACGCACGCGTCCAGCTCCCGGCGCCGGTGCAGCAGGGACACGGCGCGCGCGAGAGCCAGGTCGTCCCCTACGACCACAGGTCTACGGGACCCCCTGCGGACCAGCGCACGGGCGAATTCCTCATGATCGTCGGGGAGGCAGACCTTCGTCGCCGCCCCGGCACTCAGGACATCTTTCACGATGCGCACGGATTCACCGTCGGTCTTCCGGGCTACCGGGTCGATGACCACCAGCAGTTGATCGGACGCCGCGAAATCGGAAGTCGCGAAAGTCGCCACCTCGGTCCTGCCTCGCTTCCTCGGGTAGCATCTTTGTGCAAGAGCCCCTTGCGCTATTGCGCCAGGGGCTTCGTCTATTCCGGGGCATCCGGGTCCGACGGGTAGCGGCCGTACGACGGCTGCCGGCGTCCGCACAGCGGTCGCCGGGGTACGAGGCACAAGGCCGTGCCGCGTACGCCCCTGACCTTGGGTCTGCCCCGCCCGGAAGGGGTGTACGCGCGTGCCCGCACTTGTGCTGCTCGGTGCTCAGTGGGGTGACGAAGGCAAGGGAAAGGCGACGGACCTGCTCGGCGGATCCGTCGACTACGTGGTCCGTTACCAGGGTGGTAACAACGCCGGCCACACGGTGGTCGTGGGCGACCAGAAGTACGCCCTGCACCTCCTCCCTTCCGGAATCCTCTCCCCCGGCTGTACGCCGGTCATCGGCAACGGCGTCGTCGTCGACCCGTCGGTCCTGCTCTCCGAGCTGAGCGGTCTGAACGAGCGCGGCGTCGACACGTCCAAGCTCCTGATCAGCGGAAACGCTCACATCATCACGCCGTACAACGTCACCGTCGACAAGGTGACGGAACGCTTCCTCGGCAAGCGGAAGATCGGTACGACCGGTCGCGGCATCGGCCCGACCTACGCGGACAAGATCAACCGCGTGGGCATCCGGGTGCAGGACCTGTACGACGAGTCGATCCTCACCCAGAAGGTCGAGGCGGCGCTCGACGTCAAGAACCAGATCCTCACCAAGTTGTACAACCGGAGAGCTATCTCGGTGGCTCAGGTGGTCGAGGAACTCCTGGAGTACGCCGACAAGCTCGCGCCGTACGTCGCCGACACGGTCCTGGTGCTGAACCAGGCCCTGGAGGACGACAAGGTGGTCCTCTTCGAGGGCGGCCAGGGCACGCTGCTGGACATCGACCACGGCACGTACCCCTTCGTCACCTCGTCCAACCCGACCGCGGGCGGCGCCTGCACCGGGGCGGGCGTGGGCCCGACGAAGATCAGCCGGGTCATCGGCATCCTCAAGGCTTACACCACCCGGGTGGGTGCGGGCCCCTTCCCGACGGAGCTGTTCGACGCGGACGGCGAGGCGCTGCGCCGCATCGGCGGCGAGCGAGGCGTGACGACCGGCCGCGACCGGCGCTGCGGCTGGTTCGACGCGGTGATCGCCCGGTACGCGACGCGCGTCAACGGCCTCACCGACTTCTTCCTCACCAAGCTGGACGTCCTCACCGGCTGGGAGGAGATCCCGGTCTGCGTCGCGTACGAGATCGACGGCAAGCGCGTCGAGGAACTCCCGTACTCGCAGAGCGACTTCCACCACGCGAAGCCCATCTACGAGACCCTGCCCGGCTGGTCGGAGGACATCACGAAGGCCAAGACCTTCGCGGACCTCCCGAAGAACGCGCAGGCGTACGTGAAGGCCCTGGAGGACATGTCCGGGGCGCCGATCTCCGCGATCGGCGTGGGCCCGGGCCGGGACGAGACGATCGAGATCAACTCGTTCATCTGACACGGCTGTTCGTGACGAGGCCGGCTCTTCCGCGGGGGGGCCGGCCTCGTCGTGTGCGTAGGCTCGCGGCACCGGACACCCATCTAAAGGTCTGGTTGACGCATATTTAACGTCGCACGCCTCTTGCCCGACTCATTCGGACTACAGCATTCTCCTCCGAGAGCCGATACAGCGAGGACAGCTGCCAGCAGCTGCCGGCAGCTGTCGACAGCGAGAGGGGCACCCGATGGCAGTGGACGAGGGCGTCGCACCGGCGACGGGGACCGGCGGATCAGGGCCGGTCCACCGGCTGAAACCCAACGCCGTCGGGCTGTTGGGCGTGGTGTTCATGGCGGTCGCGACGGCCGCGCCGATCACCGCGATGACGGGGAACGTGCCGTTCGTCGTGTCGTCCGGCAACGGCGTCGGCGCCCCCGCGAGCTACCTCGTCGCAATGGTCGTCCTGGGAATCTTTTCGGTCGGTTTCACGGCGATGGCCCGGCACATCACGTCGACGGGCGCGTTCTACGGCTTCATCTCGTACGGCCTCGGCCGCACCGTCGGCCTCGCCTCGGGGCTCCTCGCGACGTTCGCGTACGTCGTGTTCGAGCCCGCGCTGATCGGCATCTTCTCCTCGTTCGCGACGTCAACTCTGAAGGACCAGACGGGACTTCACATCCCGTGGTGGGCGTTCGCGGTGCTGATGCTGGCGGTCAACGCGATGGGGACCTGGTTCGGGGTGTCCGTCGCCGAGAAGCTGCTCGTCGTGCTGCTCGCGACCGAGGTGACCGTCCTCGCCGCGATGGCCGTCTCCGTCCTGCTGCACGGCGGCGGCCCCGACGGGCTCTCCCTCGACCCCGTGAACCCGGTGAACGCCTTCCACGGCACCTCCGCCGGGCTCGGCCTGTTCTTCGCGTTCTGGTCGTGGGTCGGCTTCGAGTCGACGGCGATGTACGGGGAGGAGTCCCGCGACCCCAAGCGGATCATCCCGAAGGCAACGATGGTCAGTGTCCTCGGAGTTGGCGTCTTCTACGTCTTCGTCTCCTGGATGGCGATCAGCGGCGTCGGCGAGGGCAACGCGGTCAGGATCGCGACCGCCGACCCGCTCGCCCTGTTCTTCGACCCCACCGAGCGGTACGTCGGCCACTGGGCCGTCGTCGTCATGCAGTGGCTGATGATCACCGGCTCCCTCGCCTGCGGTATGGCCTTCCACAACTGCGCCGCCCGCTACGTGTACGCCCTCAGCCGCGAAGGTGTGGTCCCCTACCTCCAGAGGACTACGGGCCGCACCCACCCCCGGCACGGCTCCCCGCACATCGCGGGCCTCGCCCAGACCGCCGTGTCGGCCGTCCTGATCGGCGCCTTCTGGCTGGCCGGGAAGGACCCGTACACCGGTACGTACGTCCTGCTCGCCATCCTCGGCACCATGGCGATCCTCGTCGTCCAGGCGGTCTGCTCGTTCGCCGTCCTGGTGTACTTCCGCTCCCACCACCCCGAGAGCCGGCACTGGTTCCGGACGGTCACCGCACCGGTCGTCGGAGGCATCGCGATGCTCGCGGTCGTAGTACTTCTGGTGTCCAACATGGGAGTGGCGGCGGGCCCGGAGTCGGGCGCGCTGCTGCTGAAGGCGACACCGTGGCTGGTGGCGTGCGTCGCGCTCGGGGGCATCGGCTACGCGCAGTACCTGAAGCGGCGCTCGCCCGAGCGGTACGCGCTGCTGGGGCGGACGGTGCTGGAGGAGACGAAGGAACGCTGACGGGAACCCCCGGCCTGGCGGGAGCGTCCTGGTACCCATGAGCGAGAACGGTCGGGACGCGGCGGGATGCCTATGTGCCGTCGGTGGAGCGGGAGTTGGACTGGCACTGTGGTCGGTCGGCGTCCGTGAACGGTTCTACCGGTTCGAGGCGCTGTCCGACTGGAGCGTCCTGTACGCCGAACTCCCGCTGGCCGTCCTGGGCGGGACGGCCGGCGGACTCCTGCTGTGGGCAACGGTGTTGAGGCGAAGGAAGCGTTGACGTTCTAGACCTCGACGTCCAGCCCCTCCAGCCCCCTGATGACGAAGTTGGGTTTGCGGCGCGGCTCCCGTGCGAGGCGCAGCGTCGGCGCCTTCTCCAGCAGGGCCGTGAGGGAGGCCACCAACTCCATACGGGCGAGGGGTGCGCCGATGCAGTAGTGGATGCCGGCGCTGAAGGAGATGTGCGGGTTGTCGGTGCGGCGCAGGTCGAGGCGCTCGGGGGCGCTGAAGACGGCCGGGTCGTGGTTCGCGGCGCCGAAGAGCAGGGCGACTTCGGCGCCCCGGGGGATGACGACGCCGTCGACCTCGATGTCGTCCAGCACCCAGCGCTCGAAGAGCTGGAGCGGGGTGTCGTACCGCATCAACTCCTCGACCGCGCCCGGGATCAGGGAGTGGTCGGCGCGCAACAGGGCGAGCTGGTCGGGGTTGTCGAAGAGGGCGTTCCAGCCGTTCACCGTGGCGTTGACGGTCGCCTCGTGGCCTGCGTTGAGGAGCAGGACGGCGGTGGAGATCATCTCCTGCTCGGTGAGCCGGTCGCCCTCGTCGTGGGCGGCGATGAGGCCCGACATGAGGTCGTCGCCGGGGGACTTGCGCCGCTCGGCGATCAACTCCCGCAGGTAGTCGGAGAATTCGACGGAGGCGCGGACGGCGTTCGCGGCCGTCTCCTCGGACGGGTTCAGCTCGTACATCCCGCAGATCGCCGCCGACCAGGGGCGCAGCGGCGCGCGGTCACCTTCGGGGATGCCCAGCATCTCGGCGATGACGGCGACGGGGAGGGGCTCGGCGACGTCGGCGAGGAGGTCACCGCCGCCTCGCTCGACGAGCTGGTCGGCCAACTCCCCGGCGAGCTTGGTGACATACGGCTTGAGCTGCTCAACCGTACGCGGGGTGAAGGCTTTTGAGACGAGGCGGCGGATCCGGGTGTGGTCCGGCGGTTCGAGGTCCAGCATGCCGTGGTCGTTGAGCGTGTGGAACGGCTCGTGCTCGGTGGGCGGCGGGGTCCGGCCGAAGTCCTCGTGCTCGTACCGGTGCAGGTAGGTGCGCCCGAGCCGCCGGTCCCGCAGCAGCGCCGAGACGTCCGCGTGGTGGGGTACGAGCCACTGGTCCGTGCGCTCGTAGTGGATCACCCGCCCCCGCTCACGCAGGCCGGCGTACGCGGGGTACGGGTCGGCGAGAAACGCCGGGTCCCAGGGGTCGAAGGCTGCCATGCCGGGACGCTAGCCCGGAAAACGCCCTCTGACCAGGGCCTCTTTCGTACGCGGCCATCACTTTCCGCAACGCCTCCGGGACGGGATCATGTCCCGCATGACCGAACCCACCCGACGCGGCCTGCTCACCGCGTTCGCCGCGACCGCCGCCGCCGTCCCGCTCGTCGGATCAACTGCCGTACCTGCCAGGGCGGTTGGTACGGTCGATGCCGCGCCCCTCGGACTGGACTCGCCGCGTTCCGCCGTGACCTTCGCCCCGCTCGACGCCTCCTACTTCACGCCGGTGACCTTCGGAGCCGCGCTCACCGCGACGGTGCTACCCGGGGCGCCGGAGCGGACCGAGGTGTCGGCCGGCGGGAGACGGGTGGCGGTGCTGACGCGGGGTGCGCGGACCGTCGTACTGAAAGGGCCGCGGAGAACGTTCCTGGAGGACAAGAGACCGTTCGTCGACGACTTCCAGCGGACGCTGCCCGATCTCTCGCTGCCGGAGGGGAGCAGGTCGTACTGGGGTACGTCCCCCGGAGGGGGGAGCTGGTCGACGATCGGACCCGTGGACGCTGACTTCTCGGTGACGCCCGGGGGAGGACTGGTAGCTCTCACGACGGAGAACGTCAGCCGGCACGCGAGCCTTCGGGACGGGGAGATCGCCGACGTGGACGTGCGGTCCACCGTCCGCCTCGACAAGGTACCCACCGGGCAGGCGTGTTCGTACGCGCTGTCCTTCGGCTACCAGGACACGCACAACCACTACCGGGCCCGGCTCTCCTTCCTCACCACGGGAGTCGTGCAGCTACGGGTCGAGAAGGAGGTCGCGGACGCGGTCACCTCCCTGGCTCCCGCTCTGGACCTCGCGACGGGTGTGCCCGCGAACACGGACTGGACGATCCGCGTACGACGTGAGAGTGACCGCATCCGGGTGAAGGCGTGGCGTACGGCGTCGGCGGAGCCGTCCGGCTGGGCGGTGGACGTCACGGACGCGACGTTCACGAAGGGCAGAGTGGGGCTGCGGGCGCTGGCGAGCACCGGCTGCACGAACCTTCCGGTCACCGCCCGGGTCAGCCGCTTCCAGGTGGACGCGGCGAACTGGGCGACGCCGCCGAGCGTCACGCACGACGAGTGGGTGCGCCTTCTCCCTTCGGCGTACGACGGTGTCTGGACGCCGGACCTGGAGCGTGCCGTGCGGGAGTTGAGCGGCTCCCTGGCGCCGGACACCCTCGCGTACGCGGCGATGTTCCTGGGCGGGGCCCCGGCGGTGACGGCCGGTTCGGGTCAGGCGGCGGGGCGGCGGGTACTGGGGGAGGCGGGGTACGGGTTTCTGGACCCTCGGGGGTACCGGTACGAGGGGGCCGACTTCCACGAGTACATGGACACGGGCTGGACCTTCGACGACGGGTCCTTCACGGACAGGTCTTCGAAGCAGGCGGGCAACCTGGACTGCTCCGGCTACACGCGCATGGTCTACGGGTATCACCTGGGCGTCCCGCTGGCCGCCGGTACTGATACCTCAGGACTACGCCTCCCGCGCAAGTCCCGGGACATGGCTACGCACTCCCCCGGCGCCCTCATCGCCCGCACCGACGGCACGACCCCTCCCTCCGCGGAGCTGCTCCAACCGGGCGACCTGGTCCTCTTCAACGCGGACTCCGGCGACGATGACGCGGCCAGCGCGACCGTCGACCACGTCGGCATCTACCTGGGGCTGGACTCGGCAGGAAAGCGGCGGTTCGTCTCCAGCCGCAAGACGGTCAACGGGCCGACGATGTCCGACCTGGGCGGGGCGTCGCTGCTGGACGGGGCGGGGACGTATGCGAGGACCTTGCACACGGTTCATCGCATCTGAGGTGCGGGGCAAGGGAGTTCGGGACGCGAACGGTTCGGTGAGCAGGTGATGAGGGCGAGGTGGAGGTAGGCGGGGTGTTCGAGGTAGCGGCCGAGGGCGACGTCGTTACCGGCCTTGAGCCGTACGAGGGTTGAGGCGGCGAGAGCGGTGAGGCGGGCCGGCGCGCGGTCTCGTTCTGTGGCGAACCGGGGTGCATACTCGGCCAGTTGCCACGTGAGCCAGGCGGTGGCGTGGTCGGGTTCGCTCCAGGTGCCTTGGATCAGGGAGGGGGGTTTGAGGAGCCAGTGGGCGGGTTCGATGGGTGGGAGGTCGGAGGTGGGGAACTCGGTGGCGACTTCGCGGTAGCGCTGGAGGAGGCGCTCTCCGGCGGGGTCGGTGGGGGTGGGGGGTGGCTCGGGGTGTGGGGGTCGGCGGAGGGCCTCGTTGTCGAAGCGGGCTTTCGGGCCGGTCCACAAGTAGGCGTGGTGGTGCATGAGTTGGTCCCGTCGACGGGGTCCGGACGTCCTTGGGGGAGGTCCGGGCCCCGTACAGGTCAGACGCTGATTCCGAAGCGGGCCGGGTCGATGCCGGCGGCGTCGAGTTCGGCGGTGGTGAAGCGCAGCGGCTGTGCGGCGGGGCGCTTGCTGTCGGCCAGGGCCCAGGCGTCCTCGCCGATACGGGCGAGGGTGACGCAGCCCTCGGTGCAGGGGCCGCCGCATGCCTTCACGAACGCGGCTGCGGTGATGTCGAGTGCGTAGAGATCGGTTCCGTCCAGCATCGTCGTACACCTTCCAGCTCGACTGGGACACGGCCGCGAGGTGGGCCGCCGCCGTCCGAATGCCTGTGCATCGGGCGGGAGTTGAGGGGAACCGGGGTGGACGCGGGGACGTCGGTCTCGTGGGCGTCAGTGCGCCTCGGCGAGGTGCCTGCGCAGCAGGACGTTCGCGTCCGTCACAGCGCTGTAGTCATGCGTCGAACGGGCGTTGCGTCTCGCCGTCCCGAGGGACAGGCATTCTGCACAGCCGGGAACCGGGGACGGCTCGGGCAGCGGGTATTTCTGCGGTTCGTACGACATTTTCTCCCCTTGGAATCTGCGGTGCTCCAAGGTTAGGCAATATCGAGAGCGAAACGGACCTTATTTCCGTTCCGGAATAAAGATCACCGGTAGGCGTCCGACCATTCCCGTAGGAGATTCCTCGCCTCGTCACCGAACCTCGCATGGCGTTCGAATTCAGCGAATACAGCCAAGTGTTCGGAAATGTCTCGCGCATCTCGGAAAACCATTCGACCCGTGAAGTTCTCGACGGTGACGAGCCGCTCGTCATATACCGTGAAGGTGTTCATGGGGCCCCGGGGCGTGAACGTGCCGATCGGGATGACTCCGATGCGAATGTTGGGCAGGCGGGACAGGGAAGCCAGGTGGTCGATCTGGACTGTCATGGCCGGTGCGGGAATGATGGACCAGCGAGCGGCTTGTTCGGTGAGGAGAAAGGTGAAGCGCTTGGACGTGTCGTAGAGGACTGCCTGGCGCTCCAGCTTGCTGGACACGACCTTCGCCAGATCTCCAATCTCATGACTCAGGCTCGCCTGAATAAAATCAGGCGTGGCCAGCATGCCCGTAATCATCGCGGGCAAAAAATACCTGAGCTCCCTGGACTCGGCCTCCAGGGAGGCCAATTCAATCTGCAGCTTTTCAACGCCCCGGCGCCAAGAGGATCGTTTGTTCTGCCACTCGGTGTTCGCGATGCGCGCGAGGGCCATGACCTCCGCGACGTCCTCCGGTGAAGCGTCGAGGGCCCGCAGGATGCGCTCGACGTCGACAACGGTCGGCGTCTTCTTCCCGGTTTCGAACTTGCTGATCTGACTCTGGGACATGCGGCAACGCCGAGCGAGCCGGTCCCCTGTGAGGCCGGCTCGCTTGCGCAACTCTCGGAGCTTTCCCGCGAGGTTGTTTCTCGACGGGCCCAGCTCCTCGGGTTCAAGGGTCACTCAAGATCTTTCACGTACTCGGCGAACGGAACCGCGTGCTCCAGGGCGATCCGCTGCCATTCCAGATAGGGCACGATATCGCCCTCGAACAACTCCCGGTTGATCTGCGTACCGTCCGGGCGGTAGTTCAGGTGGACGATCCGGGTTTCGTCGAACATCCACCAGTCCGTGCCGGAGAGGGGAAGTCCGTAGTCGTTCTGTGTCACGTCCAGGACACGCATGTCCTCGCCCGCCTGGATGTTTCCGGGGATTCCCCAGGCGAACTGGTAGCGCTGGTAGTCCGTGAGCGGTTGGCGGACAATCCGGACGCGTCCGATGGTACGCGAGGAGTCGATGAATCCCCGGACTCGCCCGTGCCACCGCTCATTGTGCCCCGCAGGCTCCGGCTCCCCCCGAAGGAAACGAGCGAAGCTTTCCGCCTCGTTCGGCATGGTGTAGGTGGGCTGCGCCTCGAACCGCCACGCCGTACGCTCGTAGGAGTCGAAAAACCTCCGCCAGTCTTCACCATCCAAGAACACGTACAGCCTCCCTGAGTACCGATTCCGGAATCTCCACGAGAACCTCGCCAGCAGGCGGCTGAAAGGCAGCGGACACGTTCCCTTGGACAACGATGGAGCCACTGGCCGTGCGGTACACGTTCGGACAGTCGCCGCCGTCACAGTCGGGCCCGCCGGGCTCCCCGGTGAGTCGCGTCAGTTCACTGCGCACCATCGCACCCCCAGTCTCGTCGGCTCCTCCGGGGAGCCGCTGCCGAGTCACGCTACGCAGGTTCAGAACCCCTGGTCCACGCCGACTCCGGAATATTCCCGAGCTGGCATAAACAGTCTGTCAACCCCGTTTCGGCTCACCCAAGTTGAGGGCCGAGACGAAGGCGGAGAAGGAGGCCACGGGGAAGGAGAGGGCGGCGCGGGCCGGGAGTTTGGAGTCGCGTACGGCGACGCGGAGAGGGAGTTCGGCTATCTCGACGCAGGTGTCGCCTTCCCCGCCGTCGGAGTACGTGGACTTACGCCAGTGCAGGGCTTCGTTCATGACGTCCTCAGTGCTCCTTGGAGAGGCGATGGATGAAGTCACGCGACGCCGCCGGGTCCAACGCCGCCGTCTCCACCCTACGGACCAGCGCCCGCAGCCGGTCCAGTTGAGCCTCGGCATCGACGAAGGCGACGCCCGTCGGCGAGTCACGAAGCCCCGTGTCCAGGCGCGGCAGCGGGCCTCCCACGTACATCACGGACGCCCCAGAGCCCGCGAAGCCGTCCTGGTCGGTGGGAATGACGCGCACCGTGACGTTGCCTTCGTCAACTCGGTCGAGAATCTCCTGGAGTTGGGATCGCGCGGCCCGCCGGTCGGAGACCCGCAGCCGCAGCGCGATCTCGTGGATGATCGCTTCGTACGGGGTCGGGGTGTCCCCCTCGATGACGGCACGCCGCCTCATCCGGTACTCGACCTTGGTGTCCACCTCCCGCTCGGGCAGCCCCGGATTCATGTAGGAGAACACCGCCCGCGCGTAGTCCGGCGTCTGGAGCAGGCCGGGGATACGCGTGATGACGATGTCCCGCAGGTACGTCGCGTGGTGCTCAGCCTCCGCCACGTCCAGGTTCACCTGGGGCAGGACTCCCCGGTACGCCTCCCACCAACCGCGCGTCCGGTCCGTCGCCATGGCGACAAGGGCGTCGATCAACTCCGCGTCCACGCAGGCGTAGTTGGCGGCAAGGCGGCGTACCCGCTCCTCGCTCACTCCGACGTTGCCCGCCTCCACCTGACTCATCTGCGCCGAGGTCGAGTTCAGCAGCTGGGCCACGTCACGAGCCTTCAGTCCGGCGGCCTCCCGCAGCCGGCGCAGCTCGGCGCCCAGCCGCACCTGTCGCGCCGTGGGCTGACTCCTCGGTGCCACACACCCTCCCTGACCTCAACAGCCCTTACCCCATTGCCCACTTTCGGGTGCCAGATTACGACATCCGCTTGCGGCGACAAAAATTTTTGCTCTACCGTCGACGACGCGGAACAAGTCCCCCGAACCCCGGGGGCCAGAAGCGCAACGCCCCCAACTCCCCCTACACCACCCGGAGTTCACCCATGCCCGAAACCCCCCGCACCCCCATCCTCCCCCCGGACGACAAGACCTGGGAGTACGCCCTCGACATCCCCAACGACCTCCGCGCCGTATCCATCTGTCGCCGCACCCTCCGCACGACCCTCACCCTCTACGGCCTCATCCACCTCGTCGACACCGCCGAACTCCTCACCACCGAACTCCTCGCCAACGCCCTGTGCCACACCGGCGGCCCCGCCACTCTCAGGATCTGCCGGGACGCGGGCACCCTGCGGATCGGCACCTGGGACACGGACCCCGAACCCCCCGATTTCACCAGGGAGTTCGAGGAGGAGAACGAGGGCGGGCGGGGGCTCGCACTGGTCCGGTGCTGCTCCGACGTATGGGGGTGGAAGCCGTCGACGAGGCAGGGGCTGAGGGGCAAGTACGTGTGGTGCGAGCTGGGGACCGCGTAGAAGCCCCTGCTCGCGAACTCCCTTACCGGACCAAGCTGTTGTGCGCCGCCGCAGGAGCCACCCCGTTGTAGTACGGGTGGTACGTCCACTGCCCGGTGCCCGCGCTGATCGACTTCCCCGCCGCGTCCAGCGTCGCCGCCGCGACCGTACCCGTTCCCCCGAACGTCGCCGTGAACTGGATGCTCGCCGACGCCTGTGTGAGGTAGCTCTGGACGGCGCCCGGCAGGACGGTCGCCTTGGGGGTCCAGATCAGCGGGCTGAAGACGTTCATCGCGGCGGCGGCCGAGATGCCGTCCCGCCAGACGGGGCCGACCAGCGTGATCTGCCTCGGCGCCGCCCACCAGAACTTCGCCAGCGCGACGGAGGTCGCCTCGTCGGTGCCGCCGGAGACCGGGTAGTAGACGGAGTTCGACGGCCACTTCGGGAAGCGGCCGTGCGCCACCGCGTACGCGGCGGGCGATCCCACCGGGATGATCATCGTCTTGTTCGGGTTGAGGCCGTTCAGGTACGCCTGGACCGGCGCCGTCAGCTTGTTGCCGTTGCTGAGGACGACGCCGGCCGCGCCGCCCGTGCCCTGCGAACCGGCCGCCGCCGCTGCGGCGAGCGCCGCGTGGTAGTCGGCGCCGGTCGCGACGAAGACGTACTTCGGGGCGGTGGTGATCGCCTTGGCCGACAGCACGGAGGTCGCGTACCGGTCGGCGCCCGCGATCCGCTGGGGTGTGTAGCCGAGGGCCTTGACCTGGGTGGCGACCGTGTTCGTGAGGATCGAGGCGCCGCCCATGAGGTAGACGGGGGCGCCCTTCTTCAGCGTGCGCTTCAGCTCGTTCCGGACGGCGGTCGTGAGGCCGGTCTTCGGCGTGGCCAGCACCGGGCCCGCCTTCTTGCCGGCCAGCGCGGGCGCGGTGAGCGCGTACGCCCAGTCGTCACGGTTGACCAGCACCGCCGAGCGCGCGTTCATCAGCCCGGGCACGCTCGGCTTGCCCAGCGTGTTCCACGTCCAGCGCGAGGCCGCGATGTTCGTCGCGTCCGGCGTCGCGCCCCACACCCGCCCGGTGTTGTTCTTCCGCAGCGGCTGCCAGCTCGGCCGGTCCCCCTTGGGCGTACCGGGCACCTGCGTCACCGCGTCCGACGCCAGGTCGACGTACGCCGTGCTGTGCGCGTCCGTCGTGTCGCTCGCGGTGTGCGCGTCGAACACGATCCGCTTGCCGGTCGGCGACCACGACGGGTGCTCGGCCCAGCCCGTCCCGCTGGTGCGCTGCCGTACGCCCGTGCCGTCCGCGTTCGCCGTGAAGACCTGCCTGAGGCCGCTCGCGTCCTTGCGTACGAACGCCAACTGCCCGCCGTCCGGCGAGAACGCGGGCTGCGCCGCGTCGTCCAGCACCTTCTTCACGGTCCGCCTGGCGTCGTCGTACGCGTAGACCGCGTCGACGCCCGTGCAGTTGCCCGTGGGGCGGCGGGCGAAGGCGACCTGTCCCTTCTGGTTCACCGTCGGGCCGCTGTCGCACACCGACGCCGGTTCGAGCGCCGCCGTCAGCAGCGGCTGCGGCACCCGGGTGCCGTCCGAGGGGCCGGCGACGAGCTGACCGCCCGTCGCGAACACGACATCCTGTCCGCCCCACCAGAACGTCAGGTCCTGGTACGGCGCACTCCTGCGCACCCCCTGCGGCTTCGGCAGCAGGAACTGTCCGCTCCCGTCCGGCCGCACACTGGCGATCCTGCCGCCGACGACGCTGACGATCCGGCTGCCGTCCGGCGCCCAGGTCGCGTACGTCCCCGCCCCGGCGCCGACCTTCGTCTGCGCCCCGGTCGCCGGGTCCACCAGCACCGGGCCGTCGGTGAGCAGCCTGCCCTCCGTGCCCGGCCAGGGCCCGGCGCCGTCGGCCAGCGCGCCGGGCGCCAGCGCCAGGCTTCCGACGGCGGCCAGCGTCACCGCCGAGGCGAGCGTCGCCGCAGCGCGACGCGTGAACAACGAACTCAAGGTGTCGACCCCCCATGGATCAGACGCCCCACCCTGCCGTCCCCCGGCCGACGCGGAGCAGTTGAGAAGAAAGCGATGGGTCGCGTACCACCGGGTCAGCCCAGGTCATTCGGCCGACTCACAGTCGCGGCACAGCGTCCCTGCGAGCCTAGGTCTCCAAGTGGCCGGCGAGGAGGGGGTTTACGGGTTCATGGGAACACATTGACGATTTCTGCTCCTATCCCGGCACCACCAACCTCGTCTCGTACGCGAACACCGCCGCCTGCGTCCGGTCCCGCAGCCCCAGCTTCACCAGGATCCGGCTGACGTGGGTCTTCACCGTCGACTCCGCCACCACCAGGTGCTCCGCCATCTCCGCGTTCGACAGGCCCTGCGCGATGAGCACCAGCACCTCCGTCTCCCGATCGGTCAGGTCCCCGTAGGCCGCCTGGGCGCTCGCCGGGATCCGGGGTCTCTCGTTCTCGGCGAGCCGGGAGAACTCGGTGATCAGCCGCTTCGTCACCGAGGGCGCGAGAAGGGACTCCCCGGACGCCACCACCCGCACCCCGTCCGCCAGTTGCCTGGCCGAGGCGTCCTTCAACAGGAACCCGGAGGCGCCCGCCCGCAGCGCCTGGTACACGTACTCGTCCAGGTCGAACGTCGTCAGCACCAGCACCTTCGTCTCGCCGTCCGCCGCCACGATCTCCCGCGTCGCCTCGATGCCGTTCACCCCCGGCATCCGGATGTCCATCAGCACCACGTCCGGCGCGAGCTCCCGCACCTTCGCCACGGCCTCCCGCCCGTCCACCGCCTCCCCGACCACCTCGATGTCCGGCATCGCGTTGAGCAGGACCGAGAAGCCCTCGCGCACCATCATCTGGTCGTCCGCCACCAGCACCCTGATCGTCATCTCCCGCCTCCCCTCTCACTCCGTGCCGTGGGCGGCGACCGGCAGGAACACCGCCACCTCGTAGCCACCGTCGTCCGTGTCGCCCGTCGTCATCTCGCCGTTCAGCATCGCCACCCGCTCCTGCATCCCCGTCAGGCCGTGCCCCTCGCCCGACTGCGCCTTCGCCAGGGACGGCTGCCGCGCCGGTCCGTTCACCACCCGGATGCCGAGGCCCCCGAGCACGTACCCGAACTCCACCGTCGCCGTCGCCCCCGGCGCGTGCCGCAGCGTGTTGCTGAGGGCCTCCTGCACTATGCGGTACGCCGACAGCTCCACGCCCTGGGGCAGCTCCCGCACCGCTCCCGTCGTCACCTTCTCGACCGTCAGGCCGGCCTCCCGCACGTTCGCCAGCAGGCCGTCCAGGTCCGCCAGCGTCGGCTGCGGGGCCTGAGGCACCTCGTAGTCCTCGGCGCGGACCACGCCCAGCACCCGGCGCAGCTCGGTGAGGGCCGCCACCGCGTTCTCCCTGATCGTCGCGAACGCCTTCGCCAGCTCCGGCGGGGTGTTCTCCACCCGGTAGGGGGCCGCCTCCGCCTGGATGGCCACCACCGACATGTGGTGCGCCACCACGTCGTGCAGTTCCCGGGCGATCGTCGTGCGCTCCTCCAGGAGCGTCCGGCGCGAGCGCTCGTGCTCGGTCACCGTCTGCTGCGCCGTGACCTCCCGCTCCGCCTGCCGGCGGGTGTGCCAGACGGTGACGGCGAGCAGGACGAACGCGGAGAGCACCAGCATCGGGCCGGTGTCCGTGCCGTAGCCGTCGTGGCTCCAGCCGAAGAACGACTCGGCGATGAAGCCGTAGGCGGCGGTCAGCAGCCACATCCAGGCCGCCGTACGCGGGCGGGTGCGGACCGCGACCACCGTCAGGACCATCAGGTGGGAGATGAAGGAACTCGGCTCCCACGGCCACAGCGTGTACGACGTGCCGACCGCCGCGACCACCGTCGTCGAGGCGAACGAGAGCCACAACGCGCCCACCGGGCGGACCAGCGTCAGCAGCACCGGCGCCAGGACCAGGAGGCCGCACACCATGTTGAGGGCGCCGCTCCGGGCGTCCGTCCACGCGTTCATCATCGCCAGGACGCCGCCCGCCGCGACCAGGCCGTGCCGCGACCAGGAGGCGTACTCCCGGCGGCGGCCCTTCATGCGGCGGACCAGGCGGCTGTCGTCGCCCAGGCGGGGCAGCGGGCGGTAGGCGAAGGCGTCGTCGATGAGGTCGTTGCGCAGCCCGCGCAGGGCGTCCAGGGCCGCCTTGGCCTCCGGACTGCGCGGGGTGTATCCGCCGTCGTCCGAATCGCCGTGCGGGCTGAGCGGATCCATGATCCGCGTCCGGGTGGTCTGCGTCGTCTCGGTCACATTCACCACCGTAGGCCGGGGCCTGGATCGTCGTCGTCACTACTGAGAGGGGTTCCGCCGGGTCCGTCTCAAGTACTACGGGTCATCCCGTACTCGGCCGGACCCGGCGGAGCGCCGCCGGTGCGCGGCTCAGCGCAGGGCCGGGCGCACGAGCCCCACCTCGTACGCGAACACCGCCGCCTGCGTCCGGTCCCGCAGCCCCAGCTTGACCAGGATCCGGCCCACATGGGTCTTCACCGTCTGCTCGGCGACGCACAGGTGCCGGGCGATCTCCCCGTTCGACAGGCCCTGCGCGATCAGTGACAGGACCTCCGTCTCCCGCTCGGTGAGTTCCTCCAGGCGTACCTTCTCGGGTGCGCGCGGGCCGCTGTCGATGCGGGTGAACTCGGTGATCAGCTTGCGGGTGACGCCGGGCGCGAGCATGGCGTCACCCACCGCGACGGTCCGCACGGCCTCGGCGAGCTGGTCCGAGGAGACGTCCTTCAGCAGGAACCCGGAGGCGCCGGCGCGCAGCGCGTCGTACACGTACTCGTCGAGGTCGAAGGTCGTCAGCACCAGCACCCTCACGTCCGGCAGCAGGGCGGTGATGCGGCGCGTCGCCTCGATGCCGCTCAGGTCGGGCATCCGGATGTCCATCAGGACGATGTCCGGGGCGAGTTCGGTGACCATCTCCACCGCTTCCAGGCCGCCGGACGCCTCGCCGACCACCTCGATCCCTGGGTGTTTGTCCAGCAGGAGGGCGAAACCCTGCCGGACCGTCTTCTGGTCGTCCGCGACGATCACGCGGATGTTCGTGTCGGTGTTCGTTCCGTTCTTCGTGCCGTTCGTCATCTCTTCTCGTCTCCTGTCGTGTCATGTGCTGTGTGGAGGAGGCTGCGGCGACATCGAGCCGTCGCCGTGTCCCTTCTGGCGGGACGCCTCCGGGAGGATCAATCGGACGTGGGGAACATCGGACAGCTGCCAGATGGCCCCCGGGAGGTTCCGGAGCTCTTCGTCGCCCGGAGGGCCGGCCGCACGGACGCCGTCACGCGGCAGGAACGCCGTGACGACGTAGCCGCCGTGCAGGTTCGGGTGGGCCTGCACGTGGCCGCCCAGCATCGCCGCGCGCTCGCGCATCCCCAGCAGTCCGTGCCCCGCCCCGGGGGACGGGTCGGCCGGGCGGCTCGGGGCGGAGTTCGTGACGCTCAGGAACACGCCGTCCCGCTGCTGCCCGATCTCGACGGTCACGCCGGCTCCCGGCGCGTGCCGCAGCACGTTGCTGAGCGCCTCCTGCACGATGCGGTACGCCGAGAGCTGGACGCCCGGCGGGTACGGCGGCGTCGGCGGCTCGCCGGTCATCACCTTGACGACGTCCAGCCCCGCCGCGCGGGTGTTGTCCAGCAGCGCGTCCAGCCGGTCCAGGGTGGGCTGCGGGGCGTCCGGCGCCTCACCGGTCGCCGCGCCCAACCCGTACGGGCCGTCGGCGTCGTCGGGGCTCTCCGAACGCAACACCCCGAGCACGCGGCGCAGTTCGGCCAGCGCCTCCAGGGCGTTGTGCCGGATGCCCGCGAGGTTCTCCGTCAGTTCCTCGGGTGGATCGGCCACCAGGTGCGGGGCGACCTGCGCCTGGATCGAGATCACCGACATGTGGTGCGCGACCACGTCGTGCAGCTCCCGCGCGATCCGGCTGCGCTCCTCCAGCAGCGTGCGCCGCGCGCGCTCCTCCGCCGTGATGCCGGCCTGTTCGACGAGTTCGCTGCGGGCCTCCCGGCGGCCTCGCAGCGCGGCGCCCACGAGGACGACGCCCAGGAAGATCGCGCAGGCCAGCACACCGCTCGGCGTGTAGCCCCAGCCGCCGATCACGCCCTCCACGAGCCAGGTCGCCAGCGCGGTCAGGACCAGCACCTCGGCGGAGACCCGCGCGCGGACCCGCAGGGCGACCAGGAGGAGGATCAACGCGTGCACGGCCAGGCCGGGTTCGCCCCAGGGCCAGAAGGCGCCGGCGCTCGGGCCGGTGAACTCGGGCCAGCCGGGGAGTTCGCGGGGGATCATCATGCGGCTGCGCGCTCCCAGCGCGGTCACCGCCGTCACCATCAGGGACAGCCACCAGCCGTGCAGCGGCCACCACAGGGCCACGACCAGCGCCACGCCCTGCGTCACCGCGCACAACAGGCCGAACTCGACGCCCAGTTGGTAACGCGTACCGAACTGGTCCATGTTCGCCAGCGCCGCCACGACTGCCGCCAGGCACACCAGCCCGTGCGGCAGCCACCGCAGCCACACCGACGGCGGCAGCGGCATCGCGCCGGTCGGCCACAGGTCCCGCCGGACCGCTGTGAACGCCCGCCCCGGCCACGTCTCCCGCAGCGCGCGCCGACCGCCCTCGTCCGACGACCGGCCCAGCGCTCGTTCCAGGTGCTTCTCCAGCTCCGTCACCTTCGTCACCTTATGCATGGCCGACCCCCTTCAGAGCGGTCGTTTCCGGGCGCGGGAGCGGATGCTCCCGGCCTGTGGGCCGGTGCGCCGACGTCCGTGCCCCTTCTGCCTGTTCGGGTACGGAGCGCGTCACCGGGTTGACGGCCTCGCCGTCCCGCCCGCCCTCAGGACGGCCCGCCCGGGTCTCCCAGCCGTGGAACGCCGCCCAGCACACCCCGAGCGCCAGAGCGAACGCCGGGAGCCACAGGAGCCGGTACGGGACCCAGGCCCAGGTGTCGGGGCGGGTGTGCAGGCCGGGGAGCCTGCCTGCGGGCAGCGCCAGGGCCGTCGTCGTCATCAGGGCCGTCTGGTGCCACAGGAAGACGGTCATCGCCGAGAGGTTGAGCAGGGCCACCGCCGCCCACGCGCGCGGGCGGCGCATCGCCCGCCGCAGCCGGCCCCGCAGCAGCAGCGCCGGCCCGCACTGGGCGAGCCCGAAGGCGACCGCCGCCAGGGTCGGCGGGTTGAGGTTGGAGACGCCCTCCCCGGGCACCCCCACCATCGACGCCGGGTATCCGCCCCACCGCACCAGCACCGCCGTCACCACCGCCCCGCCGGTCAGCAGGACCCACCCCGCACGCCGGCCCTCCAGTTCGCCCCGCGTCCACGCCGCGCCCAGCGTGTACGGCACCGCCCAGCCCGCCACCAGGTTCACCCAGCCCAGCCAGGCCGGGCCGCCGAGCCCGAAGCGGACCAGGTCCACGTGGAGCACCACCACCAGCGGCCACAGCGGGCTGAGCCGCGCGAGCAGCGGGGTCGCCGCCGTCAGCAGCGCGAAGACCAGGAGGAACCAGAGCGGGGACAGCGCCAGCTTCACGACCGTGTGCACCGTCACGAACGAGGCGCCGCCCAGCAGGAGGCAGACCGCCACCGTCAGCCACACGCCCACGAGTGCGGCCACCGGCCGGAACAGCCTCGTGAGGCGGGCCCACAGCCAGCGGGCGTAGACGCCGCGCGGGTGTCCCTGTGCCTCGCGCGACGGCTCCCGTCCGGATCCGTCGGTCCGCCCTTCCCCACGCTCACGGCCCCCGCCCCGCGCCGCCGCGTAGCTCCGCGTCGCCACATGCCCGCCCACCATGAAGAACACCGCGAGCGTCTGGAACGTCCAGGACACGGGCGCCAGCCACGGCATCGACGCCAGGGGGCTTGTCGCGCGCAGGGTGTCGCCGTCGGCGACCAGGGCGGTCACCAGCCAGTGGCCGAGGACGACGCCGAGGATGGCCAGCGCGCGCAGGGCGTCCACGGCGCGGTCGCGGTGCGGGGGTGTGGCGGCGTCGATGCGGGCCGCCGTACGGGTCAGGCAGGTGCCACGCGGATCACGGGTGTCGGACACGGGTGACCTCCGTCGACTCGCCGAGGACGATCCGGGCGAGGTTGGCCAGCGAGACCGAGCCCGGGGTGAAGTAGTCGCTGTGGCCAGCGTCTCCGGCGGCGAAGACGCGGGCGCCGAAGGCCGGGGAGACCGGGTCCGTGCCGAAGCCGATGGTGGTGCCGAAGAGGTGGGCGCTGGTGTGCGGGACGTCCGCGATCCAGTCGTCCGCTCCGCGCGCCGCCCATACGCGGGCGCGGGTGTCCAGGCCGGCCGCCGTGTCCGCGCCGGTGCCGGGGCTGGCGAGGAGGACCAGGTCGTCGGCGTCCAGCCCGTCGGCCGCTCGGGCGCACACCACCGTGCCGTAGGAGTGGCACAGGACGCTGAGGCCGGTGTCCGGGCCGGTGAGGGCGCGCAGTCCGGCGACGAGGTCGCGCAGGGCCGGTGCCGCCTCGTCCGCCCGGTCCGGCGTCAGGACCGTCGTACTGATCGTGCCCGGCGTCGTGTACCCGAGCCAGGCCACCACCGCCGTCCCGGCCGGGGCCTCGCGGGTCAGCCGGCGGTGGAGGGCGTCGGCGCCCGCGCGGAAGCGTTCGTACGTGTCCAGCGTGGTGTCTGAGCCCGGGACCAGGATCGCGACGCGGTGTGCGTGGGCCAGGTCGCCGAACACCTCTGTGGCCCGGCCCTCGCCTCGGCCGTCGTAGGAGAGGAGGTGCCTGTCGGGGGCGGCCAGTCTCCGGTCGGCCTCGGCCCTGTGCCGGTCGCCGTGGGCCCGGGCCATCTTCGACGCCAGTTCGGCGTTGGCCCGGTTGGCCTCGTACGTCTTCTCCAGCGTCGCGGCCGTCAGCGGGAGGGCCGGCGCCGGAGCGGGGGCCGGGATGTCGGGGCGGGCCGCCGCCACGAGGGGGACGACCACCGCCGCGACGACCAGGACGGCGAGCAGGGCACGGAGCAGGCGCCCCGCCCTTCCGTCCGTCTTCTTCGCGTCGCCGAGCCGCATCGCCGCACCCTCCCCGTCCAGGCCGCCCGACCGTCGGGCGACCTGGTTGCGAAGTTACGGATCAGGACTCGTCGTTCGCGTCCCTCCAGAGAGCTCATCTTCGACGTAGCTCTCAGGTATGACATGGAGGACGAGGACCTCGGACCCCGCCCCCCCTCGGACCCCGCCCCCCCCTCGGGCCCCGCCCCCTCCCACTCCCCTCCCTCAACTCCCCGCCTCACCAAGCCAACTGCGCGATCTCCTCCCCCACCACCGCGCACGCGTCCGCCGCCGGATCGATCAGCGGGAAGTGCCCGACGTCCTCCAGCAGCGTCACCCCCACCATCTCCCCCGCCTTCGCCGCCGCGTCCGCGTACGCCTCCGCGACCGCCATCGGCACGACCTCGTCCGCCCGCCCCTGCACCAGCGTCGTCGCGATCCCCGTCGGCAGCAGCAGCGCGGGGTCGGCGTACGGCCGCCGCTCGGCGAACTTCCCTTCTCCGCCGAGGAGTTGGGTGGAAGCGCCACCGCACACGTCGAGCTTGCGCGCGACCTCGAAGTCGGCGATCGGCGCGAGCGCGACCACACCCCGCAGGTCCGCCGGGCCGGGGGTGCGCCAGGGCGCGTCCGCCGGGAGGACGTGCCGGGCCGCCGCCCACAGCGCGAGGTGGCCGCCGGCCGAGTGGCCGGTGAGGACCGTACGGCGCGGGTCGGCCGTGGGCAGGATGCCGGGGACGAGGGCGGGCAGCGCGTCGAGCGCGGCGGCGACGTCGTCGAAGGTGTCCGGCCAGCGCCCGGCGGCCGGCGCCGCACCCTCGTCGTCGTCCACAGGAGCGTTTCCGCCGGCGCCTTCCGTCCCCAACTCCCCGCGCCGGTACTCGACGTTGGCGACGGCGAACCCCCGCCGGGCGAGGAAGCCGGCGAACGGCGTCACGTGCCGGCGGTCGTAGCGCGCACGCCAGGCACCCCCGTGCAGCAGGACCACCAGCGGCGCGAGGCCCCCCGGACCCCCCGTACCTCTGGGGAGGTAGAAGTCGATCACCTGGTCGGGGTGGTCGCCGTAGGCGGCGGTCGCGTCGGGGTCGACGGGCGGGTGTGAGAAGGCAGACTGCTCCTCGGCGGCGGCCTTGGCTGCGGCCACGTCGTCCGGCATGCTCCAACCTCTCAGCAACGAAATGGAATTGACGACCAGGTAGGTGTGGGACGGCTGCGATTGCGTCCGCTGGCGGGGACGGTATCAGGCCCGTGACGTGCGCGGACACGCGGATGTAACGCTGGGTGAGGGGTAAACGGTTCTGCCCGGATATGACACCCTCGCGCCTCGCACCGTACGTGCCGAAGGGCACACCGCGCGTGGTCGTGCGGTGCGCCCTTCGCGTGGCCGAGCCTGGACGAGGTGTAGTGCGGGACTACTTGAGAGCCAGCCGCAGTTCCCGCGCCGCGCGCTCCACGTCCGCGAACCCGAGGTACAGCGGCGTGAATCCGAACCGCAGCACGTCCGGGTACCGGAAGTCCCCCACGACGCCCCGCTCGACGAGCCGTTTCATGACGTCCCCGGCGTCGTCGCAGCGCAGCGCGATCTGGCTGCCCCGCTCCGCGTGGTCCCGCGGGGTGACGCACTCGACCCGGCCTTCGGGGACGTACTCCTCGACGCACGCGAGGAAGAAGTCCGTCAGGGCGAGGGACTTGGCGCGCACCGCCTCGACGGACACGCCCTCCCACACCCCGAGGGCCGCCTCCAGGGCGAGCATGGAGAGGATGTCCGGCGTCCCGACCCGGCCCCGGACGACGTCGCGCGCCGGCTCGTACGACGGGCTCATCCCGAACGGCTCGGCGTGCGAGTTCCAGCCGGGCAGCGGGGAGTCGAACTCGCCCTGGAGGTTGCGGCGCACGTACAGGTACGCGGGCGAACCGGGGCCGCCGTTCAGGTACTTGTAGGTGCAGCCGACCGCGAGGTCCACCCCGTGCTCGTCCAGCCCGACCGGCAGCGCGCCCGCGCTGTGGCACAGGTCCCAGACCGCGAGGGCGCCCGCCGCGTGGATCGCGGACGTCAGCGCGGGGAGGTCGTGGAGCCGTCCGGAGCGGTAGTCGACGTGGTTGAGCAGGACCGCGGCGGTACGGGCGGAGAGCGCGCCGGCGATCTCCGAGGGCCGTACGGGGACGACCGTGCACCCCGTCATCCTCGCGGCGGACTCGGCGATGTAGCCGTCCGTGGGGAAGGTCGTGGCGTCGACGACGATCTCGTCGCGGCCCGCTCCGGCCATCCGGCGCGCGGCGACAAGTGCCTTGAAGACGTTGACACTTGTCGAGTCGCCGACGACGACCTGGCCGGGTCCCGCGCCGATCAGCGGGGCGATCCGGTCGCCGATCCGCTCCGGCGCCGTCCACCAGCCGCTCTCCTCCCAGGAGCGGATGCGCAGTTCGCCCCACTGGCGGCGGACGACGTCCGCGACGGCTTCGGGGACGACGGCGGGCAGGGCGCCCAGCGAGTTGCCGTCCAGGTAGACACCCCCGTCGTCGAGGACGAACTCGGCGCGTTTGGCGGCGAGTTCGTCCTTGGCGTCCAACTCCTGTGCCGTGACGGTCAGTTCAGACATGGGACCTCGCCGTCCACAGCTCGGGGAAGACATTCTTGCGGGCTCGTTTCTCCAGCCAGGCCACGCCCGCGGAGCCGCCGGTGCCGGCCTTGGCGCCCATCGCGCGCCGGGTGGCGACCAGGTGGTCGTTGCGCCAGCGCCAGACGAGTTCGGCGACGTCGGTCAACGCCTCGCCGAGCCGGGCGAGTTCGGCGTTCTGGTCGCCCTGGTAGAGGGCCGTCCAGACCGCCTCCACCTCGGGCGAGGGCTCGTACCGCAGGGCGACGTCGCGGCGCAGCACCTCGTCCGGTATCGCGTGTCCCCGGCGGGCCAGCAGCCTCAACACCTCGTCGTACAGGCTTGGTTCGTGCAGTGCCTTCTCCAACTCGGCGTGCACGCGCGGCGCTCCGCGGTGCGGGACGAGCATGGAGGCGGACTTGTCGCCGAGCAGGAACTCCATCCGCCGGTACATCGCGGACTGGAAGCCGGAGCCCTCGCCGAGGGCCGAGCGGTAGGAGTTGAACTGGGCGGGCGTGAGCTGGGCGAGCGGCCGCCAGGACGCGGTGAGCGCCTCCAGCTCCCGTACGGAGCGCTTCAGCGCGTCGACCGCGACCGGGATGTCGTCCGAGCGCAGGGCCTTCGTGGCCGTCTCCCACTCATGGACGATCACCGTGAACCACAGCTCCATGACCTGGGTGGTGACCAGGAAGACCATCTCTCCGGGGTCCTCGGAAAGGGGGTGCTGGAGGTGGGTGAGCACATCCGCCCGGACGTAGTCCTCGTACGGCGTCGTACCCGCGAAGTCGAGATGAGGGGTCTCGGGCTCATGAGCCCCGTGAGCCTCCTGGGACATCGCTGTCTCCTGTTGTTGCTCCGGGTAGCGGTCCGCCCCTGCCGTTACCGACACGGGGGCCCCGGTCCCCGCCGGGCATCCTCTTCGATCGTGCGCCGAAAAGGCAAGGCCCGCCTGATCACACGGCCAGACGGGCCAACCCTGATACCCGGGTACTACACGGGTACGGCTCAGGTATCCGCTCAGCCCAGCGTCTGCGCCGCCGTCGCCGAGGAGTCCTTCAGGAACTGCGTGCACCGCTCGTATTCGTCCTGCTCCCCGATCGCCCCGGCGGCGCGCGCGAGGGCGTGCAGGGCGCGCAGGAAGCCGCGGTTCGGCTCGTGCTCCCACGGCACCGGGCCGTGACCCTTCCAGCCGCTGCGGCGCAGGGAGTCGAGACCCCGGTGGTATCCGGTACGGGCGTACGCGTACGACTCCACCACGCTCCCCCGCTCGAACGCCTCGTCGGCGAGGAGCGCCCAGGCCAGCGAGGACTTCGGGTACTGCGCGGCGACGTCGGCGGCGGCGGTGCCGCCCGCGAGCAGCTCGCGCGGCTCGGGGTCGTCGGGGAGGTGGGTCGGGGGCGGGCCCCCGAGGAGGTTCTCGTGAATCGTCATGGCCTCCAGTCTGTCACCCCGGCCAGGCCCCGGCACCGCCCCTCCCGGGCCTTTCGCACCCGCCCGCCGCCCTGCGGACAGCACCGAGCCCGGCACCCCGGGAGGGGGTGCCGGGCTCACTCCGCGGAGCTACCTCGCAGGTATCACTTCGTGAAGTTGAAGTACTTCCACGGCCCGTACGACGTCGTGTTCGCGATGTCGCCGTTGTAGCCGTCGATGTACGCCGACCGCACGCGGAAGCGGTATCCGGCCGCACCGTCGCCGTCGAGCGACACGTACGACTTGCCGGCGCTGTCCAGCGGGAAGTACTCGGACTCGCCCGAGACCCAGCGGCCCTGGGAGTAGATCTGCAGGTCGAGACGCGTGTACCGGCCGGGGTAGGCGTTGATCCACGTGGTGATCAACGGGTCCTTCGTCTGGCGGAAGGTCTGGTAGTTGGTCGACCCGAACTTCGTCCACTTGTAGTGGCCCGACAGCGAGGTCGTCACGCCCGCGCGGGTGCGCACGCCGGACTTGGCCTCGGCCTTGACGTTGCGGGCGTCGCCGGTGAAGACCGCGCTGACCGTGGTGTCGCGGGTCATCCGCAGCGCCACCGCGAGCTGCCCCTTGGCGTTGACCTTGCCGCGCTTGAGCAGCCGCTTCGGCTCGGGACCCCACGGGTCGGCCCAGATCTCGACGACGCGGTTCTTGTACGTCGGGCCGAGCGTCGCCGTGTACGTCACGTTGGTGCCGTAGTTGACGGTCAGGTTGTTGCGGTCGATCTTCAGGGCCGTCCTGTCGTAGGCGACCTTGACGAGGGACGACCCGGACGCGGCCGAGTGCGTAGCACTTCCGGCGTACGCCACCTTGTAGGTGACGTTCCCGGCGACGGCCGGGGTGTCCGTGAAGGAGAACGCCCCCTTCGCGGCCAGCTTCTTCGTCCCCAGGGACTTGCCCTTGGGGGACTCGGAGTCGTACCGCGTGACTACCAGCGGGGTACCCACGGGCAGCGCGACCGTGCCCGTGACCGTGCCGGAGACGGTGAGCGCCTTGCGGAGGGCGGCCGTGGCCGGGGCCTTGACGGCGACCGTCGGCGCGGACTTGGTCGGCTCGTCCAGGATGTGCAGCCGGACGTTGCTGTCCCAGTTGTCGGTGACCGCGAACAGACGGCTGCCGCCCGGCTCCCAGGCGAGTCCGCCGTTGACGAGGCCGTCGCCGGCGGACGTCGTCCCCGTCACCGGGAAGTCGTACTGCCGTACCGCCGTGGTCTGACCCGGGCGGTAGACGAAGACGTCCTTGCCGTACGGGGCGTCGGAGCCGGCCGCGACGGTGCCGTCGGGGGCGATCGCGACCGACGTGCCGTGCTCGGTGCTGGTGTAGGTGCCCACCTCGGCGAGGTCGGACGCCTGCCACACGTGGTGCACCTTGCCGGGGTTGGCGGTGACGATGCGCTTGCCGTCCGGCGTGTACGCGAGGTCGTTGGTCTGCCCGGTGAGTCCCGAGGTATTACGCGAGGTACGGGCCGCGGTGCCCGTCGTCACGTCGTACGTCGCGAGGGCGAACCGCTGGGACGACGAACCGGCCGCCGCGACGGTGTTCGGCTCGGTCGGCGAGACGGCCAGGCGCGGGGCGCCGGAGTAGTCCGTCTCGGCGTCCTGGTCGAGGGCGACGACGGGGTCGGTGCCGGAGACGTCCAGCGAGCCGATCGAGCCGTCGGACTCGGTGCCGTAGCCGAACCAGATCTTGCCGCCCGCGAGGGCCAGGAACTGCGGGTCGGTGCCCTCGCCGGTGGCGTACCGGGCCTGCTCGGCCATCGTCGTGGTGTCGAAGGCGACGATCGCGTCGACGCTCGGGACGGCCGCGTACAGGCGGCCGGAGTCGGCCGAGAGAGCCAGGCCGGTGACGCCGTACAGCTCGTGCTCGGTGGCGAGCACGTTGCCGGAGTAGTCCGTCGCGACGACCCGTCCGGTGACGGGGTCGCTGACGAAGACCTTGCGGTGGACGCCGTCCACCACGATGTCGCCCGCGGACTTCAGCGGGAGCACCTTGCTGCTGTCCGCCGCGGCGGAACCGGCCGTCCCCACGACCAGTGCGGCGGAGCTGACGAGAACCGCGAGCGCGGTCGCGGTCGAAAGAGTGCGCTTACGCACGAACACGATGAAAAGACCCCCCAATGGTCTTCGCTGCCCCGTGAGTTGGGGCGTGCCCCGAGAACCGGGGTGCGGTGTTCGCAGCCTATTGCATGCCTATGACAACGTGTCCACAGGATTCGCACATATGGCGTGGTGTAGGTCACTGGCTCTCAGGTAGGGGGTACTCCGGGTGGACGAAAGACCCGGCGCCGTCCCCCTGAGGGGAGCGCCGGGTCTCTCACTCGCAAGTACTACTACTTGATCCGCGTACCCGCGGAGCGCAGGTTCTGCGTGGCCTCGACGACCCGCGCCGCCATGCCCTCCTCGGCGAGCTTGCCCCAGGTACGGGGGTCGTACGTCTTCTTGGCGCCGACCTCGCCGTCGACCTTCAGGACGCCGTCGTAGTTCTGGAACATGTGCGCCGCGACCGGACGCGTGAAGGCGTACTGCGTGTCCGTGTCGAGGTTCATCTTGATGACGCCGTTCTCCAGCGCCGTCGCGATCTCCTCCTCGGAGGAGCCGGAGCCGCCGTGGAAGACGAAGTCGAACGGCTGCGAACCGGCCGGCTTGCCGTACTTGGCGGCGACGCCCTCGTTCAGCTCCTTCAGCAGGTCGGGACGGAGCACGACGTTGCCCGGCTTGTACACGCCGTGCACGTTGCCGAACGACGCGGCGAGCAGGTAGCGGCCCTTCTCGCCGAGGCCGAGCGCCTCGACCGTGCGGAGCGCGTCGTCGACCGTCGTGTAGAGGGAGTCGTTGATCTCGTGCGAGACGCCGTCCTCCTCGCCGCCGGTCGGGGTGATCTCGACCTCAAGGATGATCTTCGCGGCGACCGCGCGGGCCAGCAGCTCCTGGCCGATGGCGAGGTTGTCGGCGAGCGTCTCGGCCGAGCCGTCCCACATGTGCGACTGGAAGAGCGGGTTGCGGCCGGCCTTCACGCGCTCCTCGGAGACCGCGAGCAGCGGCCGTACGTACCCGTCGAGCTTGTCCTTGGGGCAGTGGTCCGTGTGCAGCGCGACCGTGACCGGGTACTTCTCGGCGACGATGTGCGCGAACTCGGCGAGCGCGACCGCGCCGGTCACCATGTCCTTGCTGTACTGGCCGCCCAGGAACTCCGCGCCGCCCGTGGAGATCTGGATGATCCCGTCGCTCTCCGCCTCCGCGAAGCCGCGCAACGCCGCGTGCAGGGTCTGGGTCGAGGTGACGTTGATGGCCGGGTAGGCGAACTTGCCAGCCTTCGCCCGGTCGAGCATCTCGTTGTAGACCTCGGGGGTTGCGATGGGCATCTGTCCGCTCCTTGGGTGTGCGGGTTGCGATCTGCGTACTACGGCCCTGACCTAGACCTGGGTATCTGACGTCGTCGTCATCCCCATCTTTCCAGACATGGCCCGCTGCTCCGGAAGGTGTAGCCGGTTACACCTCAGGTATCAGTCCAGGCCCAGTTCGTCCTTGGAGAACGCGAAGAGGTACGGCACACCCGCGCCCTCCTGGATCTTCCGGTCGGCGCCGGTCGCCCGGTCGACGATCGTCGCGACGGCCACGACCTCGGCGCCCGCCGCGCGCACCGCCTCCACCGCCGTCAGCGGGGAGCCGCCGGTCGTCGAGGTGTCCTCGACCACCAGCACGCGCCGCCCGCGGATCTCCGGGCCCTCGACCTGGCGCTGCATGCCGTGCGCCTTCGCGGCCTTGCGGACGACGAAGGCGTCCAGCTTCCGGCCGCGCGCGGCGGCGGCGTGCAGCATCGACGTCGCGACCGGGTCGGCGCCCATCGTCAGCCCGCCGACCGCGTCGAACTCCAGCTCCGCCGTCAGGTCCAGCAGCACCTGCCCGACCAGCGGGGCGGCCTCACCGTCCAGGGTGACGCGGCGCAGGTCGATGTAGTAGTCCGCCTCCAGCCCCGAGGAGAGCGTCACCCTGCCGTGCACCACGGCCTTGTCCTTGATCTGTTGCAGCAGCTCAGCGCGTACGTCCGTCATGGCGAACAGCTTAGATGCGGGGCGTACGGGCTACGCCTGGCCGTGGCTCTCAGGTCGTACGGGGTGTACGGGTCCTACAGGCGCCGCCAGGTCCACGTCGTCGACGCCTCCAGCGGGTCCACCGGGGTGACCAGACGCGGGTGCGTGTTCAGGCCGTTCGGCGGGCCGGTCTGCGGCTCCACGCACACGGCCGGCTCCTGCTCGTCGTACACCACGACCCACTGCTCGCGGCTGGTGACCTTCAGCTCCAGCTGCTGCGGCCAGGTCAGCGTGACGTCGACGCCGTCCGGCATGCCGAAGCAGTCGTCCCAGGGGCCGGGCCCCCGGTCGATCCGGTTGCCGGTGGGGAGGTGGTCGGCGCCGCGCTCCTCCTGCCAGGCGGGGTCGAACGCGAGCTGTACGTCGCCGCCTCCCAGGTTCCGGTTGAACCAGGGGTGCCAGCCGATCTGCGCCGGGAAGGAGTCGTCGTACGTCTCCACCGCCATGGTGAGGGTCAAGGCGTCCTCGGTGAGGGCGAAGACCTGGGTGATACGTCCGGGGTAGGGCCAGGGAGCCACGAGGTCGTACGTGAGGACCGCTTCGTCGGCCGTGACGCGGGCGACGTTCCAGGCGTCGCCCCGGGCGGTGCCGTGGATGGCGTTCGGCGGGGCGTTGAGCGGCATCTGATGCGTCGTACCGCCGTTGCGGAACCGCCCGTCCCTGATCCGGCCGCACCACGGGACCATCGGGAAGCAGCCGAACTTCTCGCCCTGGCGCAGCAGTTCGACCCCGTCGACCTGGAGGGAGGCCACGCGGGCGCCGTTGGCGGGGTGCACGGTCGCCTGTGCGGAGCCGGCGGTCAGTGTGATCTCTTCGTTGCTCACAAGGGATGACAGTACTGGGGGGTTACGGGTTCGGCAGGGCCGTGGGGGCGGGGCCGAGGGGTTCGCGGCGGGAGGCGGCGAGCGGCCTGCGAGAGAGCCGGGCCCGGGGGCGGCCGGCTCTGCAGGGGTACACCGGTAGGGGTACGTCTCTGGTCTCGTCGCCCGCGTCCCGCTCCGTCCGCTTTCCGCTCGGGGGCGGCGGGGGGGGCTTCCGTAGGCGCCGGCCTCGACGCGCGACGTCCGAGGCCGGCGGGGTCCAGGTGAACGGCGTCTGCGGTCGACAGTGTCCGAGATCAACGGCGTCCCGTCCGGGTGAACGGCGTCGTCAGCGACGTCCGCGCCCGAGATCAGCGGCGTCTGCGCAGCGCCCTGCCCACCACCACCGCCGACACCACCGCGAGGGCCGCCGCCGGGGCCGCCCAGCGGAGGGTGTTCGCCGGGGTGAACGCCTGGGGCGCCGGCACCGGGGCGTAGCGGCCTCGCGGTGGGGCGTGGTCGACCTCCTCCGCGCTTCTGCCGATCATCGTGCGGCGGGCGTGGGCGGCTTCCGCCGGGGGGTCCGCCGAGGCGGCCGGCTCCAGCGGGGCCAGCGGATCCAGGGCGGACGGCGGGATCTCGGTCTCGAACACCGTGGGCGGGAGGGGGAGTTCGGGTGCCCGATCCGGAGACGGCTTCGGGGAGTCCGGCCGCTTCGGCTCCGCGGGCTGCTCGGCCGCCGGGCCCTGTTCCGGTTCGGGGTCCCGGCCCTGCCCGGGGGCGAGGCCCCGGCCCTGTTCCGACCCCGGTTCGGCGTCCCGGCCCGGCGCCGCCCCGGAGCCCGGCTCCGTTGCCGAGGGGCGTTCCTCCGGCGCCGCGTCCGTACCCGCCCCGGCACCCGTACCCGTCACCCCCAGGTTCCCCCCGAAGCGGTTCACCAGACGGGCCACCGCCGCCGCGACCGTCTCCTGGGGAAGTTCCACGATCCTGCCGTCAGCCCGTGCGGTGCCCGTGAACCTCAGGGTCGTCCCCGTGGGGGTCTCGGTGAGGGCGACGGTGAGGGCGAGGTGGACCTTGCCGGCGCCTCTGGCCTCCGCCGCGTCCGCCCGGACGGTGTACGTGCCGTCGGCACCGGCCGCTACCTGGGCGTTACCCCGATAGGTGATCGTGTGGCTGCCGACACGGATCTTCAGGCGCCCGGCGATCGGGGGTGTCCCCGCGTCCTGCTGGAGGCCGGGGACCGCGCGGGCCACCTGCGCGGGGTCGGCGAGGGCCGCTCGCAGCCGCTCCGCCGGAACCGGAACGAACACCTCTTGCTCCATGTCGGTGGAGCCTACCCACCGGTCGGGGAAAAGCACCCCCGGAGAGGGGGATTCGCTCTGCTGCACCCGGGGGTGGCGGGAGACGCCGCCTGGACGTGGAGAAAGGAGCCGCCCGTGGGTGCGGAAAGAGCCCGCCAGGACCCCGTGCCCCTCCCCCCTACCCCCAGTACCTGGGTCGGACCAGCTAATACCTGGGATGGACCAGCGTAGATACCCCCACCCCCACCACCCGCGTGGCCTCCGCCGCCCGACCCCCCTCCGCCAGCCCCTCCGGTGTGAGCGTCTGCGGCCGCCCCGCCCCGGGATCGAGCGCGAGGACAGGTGCCCGGGGCCCCGCCGAGGCCAGCAGGAACCCCCAGTCCTTCGGTGCCCGCGACCGCGCGGTCGTCCGGTCGGGCCCCGCCGCGAACCCGGAGTCGCGGCCGGTCACCCGGTAGGGGGTGGCCCGCAGCCCCGCCGCCCGCATGGTCGCGTCGACCGTCCAGAACACCCGGGACCGCGTGGCCAGGGGCCCGGCGTGGACGACGAGGCGTCCACCGGGCGCGAGGGAGCGGCGCGCGAGGCTGTAGAACTCCTCGGAGTACAGCTTGGTGCTGGCGGTGATGCCCGGATCGGGCAGGTCGGCGACGACGACGTCATAGGTGCCCGGCGCCGTGGTGCGCAGGACGTGGAACGCGTCCCCGATGGTGACGTGGACACGGGGGTCACCGAGGGCGTGCCCGCCGAGGCGGGAGAGCGCCGGGTCGGTACGGGCCAGGCGGACGAGCCCCGCGTCGAGGTCGACGACGTCGACCCGCCGTACGCCGGCATGGGTGAGGACCTCACGCGCGGCGAGCCCGTCGCCGCCCCCGAGGACCAGGACGCGCGCATGGGACCCGTACATCGCGGGGTGGACGAGCGCCTCGTGATACCTCCGTTCGTCCCGCCCCCCGACCCGGAGCCGGCCGTCGAGGTACAGCCCCAGCGGATGACCCGGCGTACCCCCCGTGAGGACTACCTCCTGCACATCGGTCTGGAGAGCTACACGGACGTCGTCCCCGTACACCGCCTCGCGGGCCGCGCGCTCGAAGTCGTCCACGAGGACGGCCGCGGCGGCGAGGACGCCGAGGACGGTCACGTTGGTCACCAGCAGGAGCCAGCGGGCCCGGCGGGTGAGGTCGCGCCGGAACAGGCCGAGGACGAGCGCGCTGCCCGCGACGACGTTGACGGCGCCGGTGAGCAGCGAACTCGTCAACTGGCCCAGGCACGGCAGGAGGAGGAAGGGGAAGGCGAGGCCGCCGACGAGCGCGCCGACGTAGTCCGCGGCGAACAGGTCGGCGACCGCGCCGCCCGCGTCCTGCCGGCGGATGCGCTGGATCAGCTCCATCAGGAGGGGTACTTCGGCGCCGATCAGCAGGCCGATGGCGAGGGAGAACGCGACGAGCAGCACGCGGGGGCCGTTCGCCCACAGGCCGCCCCAGTCGCCGGTCCAGGCGAACACCGCGTACAGGGCCATCGCGCTGCACCCGCCGATCAGCGCGAGCGCCGCCTCGACCGCGCAGAAGCCGGCGGCGGCCAGGGTGCGCAGGCGTTTGGCGGCGAGCGAGCCGATACCCATGGCGAACACCATGACGGACAGCACGACGGACGCCTGGGTCACCGAGTCGCCCATCAAGTACGAGGCGAGCGCGACGAGTTCGAGTTCGTAGACCAGCCCGCACGCGGCGCACACGAACACGCAGGCCAGGACCAGGAACCGCCCTGTCGCCGGCCGGACGGGCAGCGGGGCCCGGCCTCCCCACGGAGGCGGGGCACCGGGGGGAGCGGGCGCGTGCGGTTCGATCACGACTGCGACGTTACGTCACGGCCTCAGTACGCCTTGTCACCCACACGCGTGAAACCGGAGGCCGAAGTGGTCCCTTGGGTTTACGCGGGGAGCCCGGGAGGGGGTCCTGACGGGCTGCTCCACCCGTGTGAGGGGGGAGGCCGGGAGGTGCCAGGAGCGCGGAGGTACTACCTCTTTCGAGGGACGCGGAGGTCTCCCCCTCACGAGGGCTCATGAGGGCTCACGAGGGGTACGGGGGTACGGGGGGGGACTACCCCACCGGTACCCGCACCCCGACCCGGGTCCGGGTCGCCACCAACTGCCCGTCCTGCGGGTACGCGTGCCAGGTCCGCCAGTGCACATGCCCGTCGACCCGCTGGGCCAGCAGCGCGGTGAAGGCGTGCGGGCTGCCGGGGAAGACGCCCGCGAGGCCGTGCGGGTGGCCGGAGACCAGCGCGAGGAGTTCCTGCGCCCGGCCCGCGAACTGGCCCGGGGAGAGGACCTCGACGTGGGCCGCGAACTCGTACTCCCAGTCGCCGACGCGTTTGGCCACGCCGAGCGGGAGCGGGGTGCTGCTGCCGGGGATGCAGGCGACCGTCTCCGAACAGGAGCTCTCCGCCTCCTCAAGCAGCACCTGGTGGGAGGCGCCGAGCAGCCTCAACTGGAGTTTGGCACCGGACAGTTCGAGGTCGAGCGTGGCCAGGGCCGGCAGCGGCTCGCGCCCCAGGGCCCAGGCGAGGTCGGCCGCGCGCGTGTCGGTGTAGGAGGTGGTCAGGGTCGTGAGCATGGATCGGCTCCGCAAGCACGCGAGGAAGAAGCGGGTAGGTCCGGCGCCCCCCGGTCGACTCCGGGGTCCGGCCCCGGTCGGCCCGGTGTGAGAGGACGTCCGCGCGGGACGTCCGAGGGGTCCGAGGGGCTGCGTTGGTGATTTAGAGGGAATCATGAACTGCGGTCCCGCCACAGCGTTTTTACCCAACTTCGTGGGGTTTCCATCCCTCAGAGGGCTCCACAGCTCAACTGTTCAACTACGGCGTACGCCGGGCGGGCCTGGCGTACGCGGGGCGTATGTCACATACGAGAACGCCCGCCGCGTGTCGCCACACGGCGGGCGTCCCTCTGCGGTAGCCCCTCGGGCGGGGCTCAGCCGCCCGGCGTCAGCTGCCTCCGCCGCAGCCGCCGCCCCCTCCGCCTCCCCCGCAGGAGCTACCCCCGCCGCAGGAGTGACCTCCCCCGCAGGAGTGACCCCCATGACCCCCGTGCCCCCCGTGTCCCCCTCCGGAGCTACCTCCCGAGTCACCCCCGGAGCCACCCCCCGAGTCGCCCCCGAAGATCCACCAGCCGCCCCCCGTGTAGGAGCTGTTCATGCTGTCGCTGCTCCCGCTGCCGTTGTTGCCGCCGCTCCCGCTGTACGTCCGCCGCCGCGCCGCACGCGCCGCACGCTCGGCCCGCTCCCGGCGCCGGCTGCCGATCAGCGCCATCGTGATCAGAGCCATGAACAGGACGAGCAGGATGATCCCGATTGCCATGGGCATGACGATCACCCTCCTTCCGCTTCTCGCAAGTCCCCCGAAGCGGCCCCCCACGGGCGCCTCGCGCACCGTACGAGCGGTGCGTGACCTGGGGATGCCCCGCCGTCTCAGCAGCCAAAGCACACTTGAGGAACTCCAGAGCTTGGGCGCAGGATGACGGGCATGACCAGCAGCGCACGCCCCTTCCTCAACCGCCGTCTCGCCGAGTTCGGCACGACGATCTTCGCCGAGATGTCGGCCCTCGCCGTGCGCACGGGCGCCATCAACCTCGGCCAGGGCTTCCCCGACACGGACGGCCCCGAAGAGGTCCGCGAGGCGGCGGTGCGCGCCCTGCGCGACGGGCACGGCAACCAGTACCCCCCGGGCCCCGGCGTCCCGGAGCTGCGTACCGCGATCGTCGCGCACCAGCGCGCGCGGTACGGCCTGTCGTACGACCCCGACACCGAGGTCCTGGTGACGGCCGGCGCCACGGAGGCCATCGCGGCCACCCTGCTGGCCCTCCTGGAGCCCGGCGACGAGGTGGTGGCCCTGGAGCCGTACTACGACTCGTACGCCGCCTGTATCGCCATGGCGGGTGCGCGCCGGGTCCCCGTGACCCTGCGCCCCGACCCCGAGGCGGCCCGCTTCCGCCTCGACCTGGACGAGCTGCGCGACGCGGTCACCGACTCCACGCGACTGCTTCTGATCAACACGCCGCACAATCCGACCGGAACGGTCCTCACGCGCGCGGAGCTCACCGCGATCGCCGACCTCGCGGTGGAACGGGACCTGCTCGTCGTCACGGACGAGGTCTACGAGCACCTCGTGTTCGACGACGCGGAGCACATCCCCCTGGCGACCCTCCCGGGCATGCGCGAGCGCACGGTGACCATCGGCTCGGCCGGCAAGACGTTCTCGTTCACCGGCTGGAAGGTCGGCTGGGTGACGGCGTCCCCGGCACTGACGACCGCCGTCCGCTCGGCGAAGCAGTTCCTCACGTACGTCGCCTCCGGGCCGTTCCAGTACGCCGTCGCCGAGGCGCTCGCGCTGCCGGAGTCGTACTTCACGGCCTTCCGCGCGGACATGCGCGCGAAGCGGGACCTGTTGTCGGCGGGCCTCAAGGAGGCCGGTTTCGGGGTGTTCAGCCCGGCCGGCACGTACTTCGTCACCACCGACATCCGGCCGCTCGGCGAGAGTGACGGCTTCGCGTTCTGCCGTGCGCTGCCGGAGCGCGCGGGGGTCGTCGCGATCCCGAACGCCGTCTTCTACGACCACCGCGACAAGGGGGCGCCGTTCGTCCGGTTCGCGTTCTGCAAGCAGACGGGAGTCCTGGAGGACGCGGCGCAACGACTCCGCAAGGCGTTCGCGCACTGACGCGGCCCTGCGGGCCGGTTGCCCCAGCCTGAACGACCTGCTGCCCGGCCCCGCAGGCGTCAGCGCTGTCGGGCGGACTCCGATGACGGGCGGGGCGCGATGAGCAGGCCCGCGAGCAGCTGGAGCCGTTCGGCGTCGGAGCCGCCCTCCTCGGCGGTGCAGACGATGAGCACCGGGCCGGGGGCACCGGGCATCAGGCAGGCGTCCCAGTCCAGGTTCACCTCCCCGACCAGCGGGTGGTCGACCCGCATCCGGCCGCATCGCCGGGATCGCGGCGTCCGGCGCGCTGCGCCCCGTCGTGGAAGGCGTGTATCCGCTCACGGACATCGCTTCGGCACACCGGGCGTTCGAGCGGGGCGGCGTCATGGGCGAAGGCGGCGACGCTTGCCCACAGCACAGAACCAGACGTACAATTTCCTGTACGTCGAAGGAGGCTCGATCGTGAAGACCATGACGTATTCCGAGTCACGCGCGCGGTACGCCGAGGTGCTCAACTCCGTTACGGACGACCGTGAAGAGGTCGTCATCACGCGGGCCGGACATGAGCCGGTCGTCATCGTGTCCCTTGAGGACTACGAGTCCCTGAAGGAGACGGCGTACCTGCTGCGGAGTCCGGCGAACGCCCGGCGCCTGCTCGCGTCCATCGACGAGTTGGAAAGCGGCGGCGGCACCGTACGCGAGTTGGCAACGGACGGATAAGGGCCACGAGTGAAGATCACCTTCTCTTCCCGCGCCTGGGAGGACTACCTGTGGTGGCAGCTTCAGGACCGGAAGATCCTCAAGCGAATCAACACGCTCATCGCGGACATCGCCCGGAACGGCAACGAGGGGATCGGCAAACCGGAACCGCTCAAACACGGATTCCAGGGCTACTGGTCGCGCCGCATCAACGATGAACACCGACTCATCTACAAAGCCACCGACGACGGTGTCCTCATCGCACAGTGCCGCTACCACTACGAAAGCTGACAGGAGCCGAGGCAGAGCACGGCGCAGCAGCCTCCTCCGGGCCGTTCCAGTACGCCGTCGCCGAGGCGCTCGCGCTGCCGGAGTCGTACTTCACGGCCTTCCGCGCGGACATGCGCGCGAAGCGGGACCTGTTGTCGGCGGGCCTCAAGGAGGCCGGTTTCGGGGTGTTCAGCCCGGCCGGCACGTACTTCGTCACCACCGATATCCGGCCGCTCGGCGAGAGTGACGGCTTCGCGTTCTGCCGTGCGCTGCCGGAGCGCGCGGGGGTCGTCGCGATCCCGAACGCCGTCTTCTACGACCACCGCGACCAGGGGGCGCCGTTCGTCCGGTTCGCGTTCTGCAAGCAGACGAGCGTCCTGGAGGAGGCGGCGCAACGACTCCGCAAGGCGTTCACGCGCTGACCCCACACACCGCCGCACTGTTGCCCCAACGTCTTGCCGGTTCTTGCCGCATCACCGCCACCACCAGGGGTTTTCCCCTGCGTCGCGGGTGCGCCGCGGTACACGCACCCCCTCCCTACCTTTGGCATGTCCACTCCGGAGCTACCCGGGGGGACGGACACACACCTGGCACAGGTAGGGAGTTCTTCACATGTCTTCGTCGACTCGGGTTCCTCAGCGCCGAGGCCGCCTCGGTGCCCGCCTCACCGCAGCGGCCGGCCTCGCCGTGCTCTGCGTCACCGCCGCACCGGCCATGTCGGCCTCGGCCGCCCCCACCGCCTCGGGGGTGATGCTGCAGAACGGCAGGTTCGAGGACTCCGTGCTGTGCGCCTCGCCCGACAACCAGGCGGTCTGGATGGTGGCCAAGAGCGCCGCCGCGGGCAACTCCTACTGCCGGTGGAAGCAGTTCGGCACCGACGGGCAGTTCACGCTGTACAACCTGGGCAAGGACCAGGTGATGGCCTACCACGGCGGCAACGAGAACAACGTGTGGATGGAGCCCGAGGGCAGCAGCGGCAACGGCAACGACGAACTCTGGTCCTGGGGCGGACAGGAGGGCTGGGGGGCCTCGGCGCTCCAGTCCTACCTGGACAGCGGCCAGAACGTCGACGCCAGATCCCCCTACATCAACGAGCGCGACAAGCCCCGCACCGACGCGGTCCACACCCGCGGCTGGCGCCACGGCGACCAGCGGGAACTGACCTGGAAGAAGGTCACGGGCTGACCTCCACGACGCCTCGGCCACCGCACGTCGTCCGGTAGGCCGTCGTGCACGCCGTCCGGACCACGCCCGCCCTCGCGTGGTCCGGACGGCACACGGTCATGTGTCCGCCGTGACGAGCCGCCGCCGGAGCACCGCGGCACGCCGGTCTCCGGTCGCGTCGAAGATCTCCAGTGCCTCCCGCCAGTACGGCGCCGGGTCCTCGTCCCCCGTCGCGTCCACGGCCCGGCCGAGCAGGTCCAGGGCCTGCGCCTGGCCCCTGCGGTGGCCGGAGCGGCGATGCAGGTCCAGTGCCTGACGGGCGTGACCGGCCGCGATGTCGGGTTCGCCGTGTTCCAGGCCGCCCCGGGCCAAGGCGGTCAGCGCCTCGGCCTCCACCAGGACGTACTCCGTACGGCGGGCGATCTCCAGCGCTGCCGCCGCCTGTTCCCGGTCCAGGGGGCGCCGGACGGCCGCCAGCGCGATCAGGGACCGTGCCTCCAGATCGTGCGCGCCGCGCTCGCGGGCCAGTTTCAGCGCCTCCCGCCAGGCGTCGGAGGCTTCACCGCGGCGGCCGAGGGCGAGCAGCACACTGCCGAGGGTGAGACGGGCGGCGGCCCGGAAGTAGTCGTCGACGTCCTGGTCGCTGAGGTCGGTGGCGGTCCGTGCCAGTTCCAGGGCGCGGCCGAGGTCACCCGCGTCCCGGTCGGCGGACGCCGTCAGCCGCAGCACGTACGCCTCGCCGCCCAGGTCACCGCACTCCCGGGCCATCCCCAGGGCCGTCCGCAGGTGGCGTGCCGCCTCCGCCGTATCGCCGATCAGGTAGCGGGTACGGCCGAGGTCGGCCTGCCTGCGGATCCGGTTGTGCTGGTTGTCCAGGGCCCCCGGAAGGCCCTCCGCCCGCACGAGGCAGTCGTACGACTCGGCCAGGCGGCCCAGGTCGCGCAGTACGTGCGCGAGGTTGCCGAGGACGACGGGGTGCCCGTCCGACAGGCCGCCCCGCCGGTCGATCTCCATGGCCCGCTCCAGGTGCTCCGCGCTGCGCCGCAGCCGGCCGCTGAGCCGGGTGACCATGCTCAGGTTGGTGTGCGCGATGGCGGCCCCCTCCGGCCAGCCGACGGCCTCGGCGAGGGTGAGCAGCCGCTCGTAGTCGGTGATCGCGGTGGCGACGCGGCCCTGGCGCACGTGCGCGTGGCCGAGTACGTGGTGCATGGCGGCCTCGGCGAGCGGCTCTCCGGCGGTGCGGGCGGCGGCCAGGGCGGCCTCGCCGAGGGCCGTCCAGTCCACGGTGTGCTTGCGGATCCACGCGTAGCCGCGCAGGGCGTCGGCGAGCAGCCAGGCCGCCCGGTGGCTCTCGGCCGCGGCCTGGTGGACGGCCGCCGCCAGGTTGGGCAGTTCGGCGTCCAGCCAGCGCATCGCCGCCGCCGCGTCGGTGATCTCCGGCGGCGCCGCGGCACTGCGCGAAGCGTCCTCGGCGCCGGGCAGCCGCTGCTTCATCCCGGGGTAGAGCAGCAGCGCACAGCGGTCCACCGCGGCCAGCAGCCAGTCGTAGAGGGCGTCGGAGGCGGCGCGGCGGGAGGCGTCGGTCTCCTCCAGGCGGAGCCGTTCGGCGGCGTACAGCGCGACGAGGTCGTGGCAGCGATAGCGTCCGGGCCGGTGCTCGCGCAGCAGATGGGCGGCGGTGAGCATGTCCACCAGCCGGGCCGCGTCCTCGGTGCTGGTGCCCATGACGACGGCGGCGGCCTGGAGGCCGGTCTCCGGTCCGGGCAGCAGCGCCAGCAGCCGGAACATCCGCCGGACCGGTGCGTCGAGGGCGTGGTAGGAGAGGCTGAAGGCGGTCCGTACGGCGGTGGCCTGGTCGCCGATGGCGGACAGGGCGGTCAGGCGGTCGCCCTCGCGCAGCTCGTCGGCCTGGGCGCGCAGGGTCCGCCAGGGGGTGTGGTCGACGTTGGCGGCGGAGATCCGCAGGGCCAGCGGAAGGTGGCCGCAGGCGTGGGCGAGGTCGGCCGCGGCCTGCGGGTCCGCGTCGACGCGGCTCTCGCCGACCGTACGGCACAGCAGCAGCCTGGATTCCTCCGGCGTGAGCATGTCCACCCCGATCCGGCGGGCGCCGTCCCGGGCCGCCAGCCCGGCCAGCCGGTCCCGGCTGGTGACCAGCGCCACGCAGCCGGGCCCGCCGGGCAGCAGCGGCCGGACCTGCTCCGGGTCCACGGCGTTGTCCAGCACGACGAGCATCCGCCGTCCGGCCGACAGGGTGCGGTACAGGTCGGCGGCGGCCTCGGACGTGCCCGGAATCCGCTCCGCCGCCACGCCCAGGGCCAGCAGGAACCGGGCCAGCGCCTCGACCGGACGTACCGGAGCCTGCGCCGAGTGGCCTCGCAGGTCCACGAAGAGTTCGCCGTCCGGGAAGCGGTCGCGCACCCGGTGCGCCCAGTGCACCGCCAGGGCGGTCTTGCCCACTCCGCCGGTACCGGTGATCGCCGCGAGCACCATCCCCTGCGTCGCCGGGTCGGGAAGCAGGGCGTCCAGCTGCCGCAACTGATCGGCCCGGCCGGTGAAGCCCGGCGTCGGCGCCGGGAGCTGCGCCGGGACCGGTCTGTCGGCGGCGTGGGGTAACGCCCGCGCGGGAGAGGCGGGTAAGCCGGGTAAGGCGGGTGGCTTCAGGGAGATCCCGGGGATCTCGGGGGTCCTGGAGGTCTCGGGGCTCCTGGAGGTCTCGGGGACCTCTCCGCGCAGCACCCGCAGCTGCGCGGCGCGCAGTGCCGCGGAGGGCTGAAGCCCCAGGTCGGCGTCGAGCCGCCCGCTGATCCGGGTGAAGACGTCGAGCGCCGCCGCCTGCTGCCCGCACGCGGCCAGGGCCAGCATCAGCCGGCCGGCGAGTTCCTCGTGCAGCGGCTCGCGCGCACCGAGCTCACGGAGGTCGGCGACGACGTCCTCCACGCCGCCGAGCGCGAGCGCCAGGTCCGCCCGGGCCACCGCCGCCGCGACCTGACGGGAACCGATCGCGACCGCCACGGGATGCGTCCGGATCCGCTCGCCGCCATCGGCCAGCACCGGTCCCCGCCGGCAGCGCAGCGCCCGGCCGTACGCCTCCAGCGCGGCGGCGCCGTCGCCGTCCGCCTCGGCACGCCGGGCCAGGCCGAGCAGCTCGTCGAAGGCGGCCACATCGGACTCCTCGGCCGACAGATCGGCCCGGTACCCGCCTTTGGTGGCCCGCAGAACGCGTCCCTCGCCGGGCCCCTGGCGGCCGGGGTCGAGCAGATCACGCAGGTGTCTGACGTAGGTCTGCACCAGCTGCCGGCAGGTACGGGGCGGCTGCTCCCCCCACAGCACGTCGACGATCTCGTCGGTACCGACCACCACGCCCGGCTGCATGGCGAGCAGTCCGAGCAGGTCGCGCCGCAGCACCGACGGGAGCTCTACGGGGCTGCCGTCCCGGTGCAGCGCCAGCGGGCCGAGGACCAGCACGCGGACTCCCGCCGTCCGTGGCGAGGGCACCGCGGCCTCACCGGCCTCCAGCAGCCGGGTGCGCGCGGCGTCCGACAGGTCCAGCGCCACCACCAGCTGCCGGATCGAGTCGGCGTGCGGCCGGCGGATCTGGCCCTGCTCCAGGTAGCGCAGGGTCCGGACGCTGATCCCCGCCCGCTCGGCCAGCGCCCGCTGGCCGAGCCCGGCCGCGAACCGGTACCCGCGCAGCAGTTCCCCCAGCGTGCCGGGCGTCGAACGCCGACTCATCCTTGACCGTCCTCCCCTGGGCCTGGCCCACAGCCGGGCCAGGATAGTGTCATGATCCGATCAATCAGAGGGGTGGCGAGAACTCGGCACGGACGGCGCGCGGCGCCGGAGACGCGGATGAGCGCGTGAACGAGGGACCACCGGCCGGCGCCTCCCCTCGCCGGCACTCCGTACGATCCGACGCCCCGTCAAAGTCCCCCGCCCGGCCGCGTCCTGCTCGCGCGCGCGGGCCTCGCCCTGCATGGTGCCGAGTGTGACCCACGCCACCGCCACGCTCGCCCCGCCGCCCGCCGCCGTACGCCCTCCCGCCGTACGGCGCCACCGGGGCGTGCTCGGCGCGCTGGGCCTGTTCCTCCTGGCGCGGCTCGCCGGGGCCGGGGTGCTCGCGGGGGTGGCCCGGGCGACCGGCAGACGGCCGCTGCGGCTCCTGGGGCACTCCTGGGACTCCCGGTGGTACCTGGGCATCGCCGAGCACGGCTACGGCCGCACCCTGAGCTTCGGCCCGGACGTCGTCCACAGCGATCTGGCGTTCTTCCCGCTGTACCCGGCCCTCGTGCGCGCGGTGACGGCCGTGACGCCCCTGGGCGGGGGCTCGGCGGGCCTCCTGGTGTCCTGGACGGCCGCCGGTACGGCCGCGTGCGGGATCTACGCCGTGACACGCCACCTGCGCGGCCACGCCGTCGCCGCCGCAACCGTCGTCCTGTGGGGGCTCCTGCCGCACTCCGTCGTCCTGTCGATGGCCTACACCGAGCCCGTCCTCACCGCCTTCGCCGCGTGGGCGCTGTACGCCGTGCTGACCGGCCGGTGGGTGTGGGCGGGCGCCCTGGCCGCCGCGGCGGGGCTGTCGCGGCCCAACGGGTTCGCGGTGGCGGCGGCCGTGGTGGTGGCGGGGGTGTGCGAGGCGGTACGCGCGCGGGGGTGGGGCGGCGGGAAGTCATACTCCAGCGGCATGACACGCGCGCGGGTGCCCGCCGCGCCGACGCCGCTACAGAGGGCGGGGTCAGATCACACCCTCCTCGCGCGGGGGCGCGAAGTGCGGAGCCCGGGTACGCGTCCCCGCGCGCGGGTTTCCCACAGGCTGTGGACGGGCATCACGCTCGCCCCTCTCGGCTGGATCGCGTACGTCCTGTGGGTGGGGGTACGGAAGGGTGATCCCCTCGGGGGCTACTTCACCGTTCAGCGCCTGTGGGGGTCGCGGTTCGACTTCGGTGCGGGGTCCTCGCGGTTCGCCCGGCATCTGCTGCTGGAGGGGGACCGGTTCGTCTTCGCGTTCGCCCTGGTGACCGTCGGCGCGGCGGCCGTGCTGTACGCCCTGCTGCTCGCCGACCGCGTCCCGCTGCCCCTGCTGGTGTACACCGGCGTCCTGCTGCTGATCGCCCTCGGCGGGTCGGGGTTCTTCGAGTCGAAGCCGCGGTTCCTGCTGCCGGCGTTCCCGCTGCTCCTGCCGCTCGCGGCGGCGCTGGCCCGAGCTGCGAGAGCCCGGCCGTGGCACGCGGCCGTGATGGTCGCGGCCCTGGCCGGGCTCTCGTTCGCGTACGGGGCGTACCTGGTGGTGCTTGCGGATACGCCGCTGTAGCTCTGGAGGACTACTGCTCGTCCTCCGACGGCTTCTCCAGCTCGACGCCCTCGCCCTCGTCCTCAAGGCCGAGCTGCTCCACGAGCCACTTGTCGAACTCGATGGCGGCGCGGACCCAGCTGACCGTGGAGGAGACGAAGAACTCGATGTTCACGCCCGCGCCGATCAGCATCTGCGTCTCGCCGATGAGGCGGACCGAGCCGTCGTCGTGGGTGTGCGTGTAGACCTTGGGCCACAGGGTGCGGCGGTTCCAGTCGTCGATCGACTCCAGGAGCTGGGCCTTGTCGTCGATCTGGTGGGGCCGGTCGAAGAAGGTCCGCACCGAGTAGACCTGCTGCTCGCCCTCGCCGCGGAACATGAAGTACGTACGGAACTGCTCCCACGGCGCCGCGAGGTCACCCTCGTCGTCGACGACGTACTTCAGCTCCATCTGGTCGAGGAGCTGCTTCACAAGATCCTGGTCAGGGACGACGGGGCCCGCCGGTCCTTGGGGCTGCGGCTCGGGCTGGCCCCCGAAATTCGGAATCGAGGACGGGTCGATGCTCACCGTGTTTTTCCCTTCGTACGGATGCCGCCATCCTCTCCCATGCGGGGCGGGGACTGGCAACCCCCGCAGGACCCTGTCAGCCGTCGGCTGACAGGAACTGACCGGGGCTTGAACATCGGGGGCGGCGGGGGCCCGGGACAGCGGTCGGAGCCGGTCCGCCCGGGCTGCGGAGGTATGACGGGTCCTACGCCCCTTCCGCCGCCCGCACGGGTACTACGGGGCTTCCCGTAGTACCCGTAGTACCCGCACCGAACCCCCGCCCGGCCGCGTCTCCCGGGTCCCCCTCAGGAGCTACGGCCCGACGCGGCGCCCTACAGCGTCTTCCCCGTCGCCGGCCCCACGATCAGCCCGTCCCCGAACGTGTCCACCCGGACCGTGTCCCCGTCCTTGACCTCCCCGGAGAGGATCTCCTTGGCAAGCCGGTCCCCGATCGCGGTCTGGACGAGCCGCCGCAGCGGCCGTGCCCCGTACGCCGGGTCGTTCCCCTCCGTCGCGAGCCAGGCCAGCGCCTCCTCGGAGACCTCCAGCGTGAGCCGCCGGTCGGCGAGGCGCCGGGCGAGCCGGTCGATCTGGAGGCGCGCGATGTGCGCGAGCTCGTCCGACGAGAGGGCCGAGAAGACGACGAGGTCGTCGAGCCGGTTGAGGAACTCCGGCTTGAAGGACGTCCGCACGACCTCCAGCACCTGTTCCCGCTTCTCGTGCTCGCCGGTGAGCGGGTCGACGAGGAACTGGCTGCCCAGGTTGGACGTCAGCACCAGGATGGTGTTGCGGAAGTCGACGGTCCGGCCCTGACCGTCCGTCAGCCGCCCGTCGTCCAGCACCTGGAGGAGCACGTCGAAGACCTCGGGGTGCGCCTTCTCGACCTCGTCGAGCAGCACGACGGTGTACGGCCGCCGGCGCACCGCCTCGGTGAGCTGGCCGCCCTCCTCGTACCCGACGTAGCCGGGAGGCGCCCCCACCAGCCGGGCCACGCTGTGCTTCTCGCCATACTCCGACATGTCGATACGGACCATCGCCCGCTCGTCGTCGAAGAGGAAGTCCGCGAGGGCCTTGGCGAGTTCGGTCTTGCCGACGCCGGTCGGGCCGAGGAAGAGGAAGGACCCGGTGGGCCGGTCGGGGTCGGCGATGCCCGCGCGCGAGCGGCGTACGGCGTCGGAGACGGCCTGGACGGCCTCGGTCTGGCCGATCAGGCGGCGGCCCAACTCCTCTTCCATGCGCAGGAGTTTCTGGGACTCGCCCTCCAGGAGGCGCCCCGCGGGGATGCCGGTCCAGGAGCCGACGACGTCCGCGATGTCGTCGGGACCGACCTCGTCCTTGACCATCGTGTCGCGGGAGACCTCCTCCTCGGCGGCCGAGGCTTCTTCCAAGTCCCTTTCCAGCGTGGGGATCTCGCCGTACAACAGCTTGGAGGCGGTGTCGAAGTCGCCGTCGCGCTGGGCGCGTTCGGCCTGGCCCCTCAACTCGTCGAGTTTCTCCTTGAGTTCACCGACCCGGTTGAGGGACTGCTTCTCCTTCTCCCAGCGGGCGTTGAGGCCGCGCAGCTCCTCCTCCTTGTCGGCGAGGTCGCGGCGCAGCCGGTCCAGGCGGTCGCGGGAGGCGGCGTCGGTCTCCTTGCTGAGGGCCAGTTCCTCCATCTTCAGCCGGTCGACGGCGCGCTGGAGTTCGTCGATCTCGACGGGGGACGAGTCGATCTCCATGCGCAGCCGGGAGGCCGCCTCGTCGACGAGGTCGATGGCCTTGTCGGGCAGGAAGCGGGAGGTGATGTACCGGTCGGAGAGGGTCGCGGCGGCGACCAGCGCGCTGTCGGCGATCTGCACCTTGTGGTGCGCCTCGTAACGGCCCTTCAGACCGCGGAGGATGGCGATCGTGTCCTCCACCGAGGGCTCGGCGACGAGGACTTGCTGGAAGCGGCGCTCCAACGCCGGGTCCTTCTCGATGCGTTCGCGGTACTCGTCGAGCGTGGTGGCGCCGACCATGCGCAGTTCGCCGCGCGCGAGCATCGGCTTGAGCATGTTGCCGGCGTCCATCGCGGAGTCGCCGCCCGCGCCGGCGCCGACGACGGTGTGCAACTCGTCGATGAACGTGATGACCTGGCCGTCCGAGTCCTTGATCTCGGCCAGCACCGTCTTGAGCCGCTCCTCGAACTCGCCGCGGTACTTGGCGCCCGCGACCATCGCGCCGAGGTCGAGGGAGACGAGCCGCTTGTCCTTCAGGGACTCCGGGACGTCACCCTTCACGATGCGCTGCGCGAGCCCCTCCACGACGGCCGTCTTGCCGACGCCGGGCTCGCCGATGAGGACCGGGTTGTTCTTGGTGCGCCGCGACAGCACCTGCACGACGCGGCGGATCTCCTGGTCGCGGCCGATGACCGGGTCGAGCTTGCCCTCGCGGGCGGCGGCGGTGAAGTCCGTGCCGAACTTCTCCAGCGCCTTGTACGAGCCCTCCGGATCGGCGTTGGTGACGCGCCGGCCGCCGCGCGCCCTGCGGAACGCCTCCAGCAGCTTCTTCGCCGTCGCCCCCTGCCGGGCGAGCACCTCACCCGACTGGCCGCCCTTCTCGGCGATGCCGATCAGGAGGTGCTCGGTGGAGAGGTAGTCGTCCCCGAGGTCGGCGGCGCGGCTCTGCGCGTCCGCGATCACGGCGAGCAGCTCACGGTTGGGCTGCGGCGGGGCCACCGTGGACCCCGTCACCCTGGGGAGGGAGGCGAGCACCTGCTCCGCGCCCTGGCGTACGGCGGCCTGGTCGGCCTCGACGGCGACCAGCAGGTCGGTGACGTTCTCGTTGTCCTGCCCGGCGAGCAGAGCCAGGAGCAGGTGGGCGGGGGTGAGGTCGGGGTGCCCCTCGGACACGGCGCGGCTGCTCGCCGCGTTGATCGCGTCCCGGCTCCGGTTGGTCAGCTCTGCGTCCACGGTCGGGGTCTCCTCCTAGCGTCCTGACGTACGGGCGTCCTGAAGTACTACGGGTACTACGGGTACCGACTGTTGCTGACTTGAGCAACGTCCACAAAGTTGAGTCTATTCCACTCAAGGTTGCCCCGGGAGGGCGAACGGCACGACCGGCTAGATTCACGCCATGGCCGCTTACCCCCAGAACCTGGACGCGCCGGACGAGACGTACGTCGACTTCTGGCGCGAATACCACCTGTGCACCCTCACGACACCACGCCCCGACGGCACCCCGCACGTCGTACCCGTAGGAGTCACGTACGACCCCGCCCAGCGGCTCGCGCGCGTGATCGCCAGCCGGACCAGCCGCAAGGTGAGGAACGTGCTGGCCGCCGGGGCAGAAGGGGCCCGGGTCGCCGTGTGCCAGGTCGACCGGGCGCGGTGGGCGACGCTGGAAGGGCGCGCTGTCGTCCGTACCGAGCCGGAGCGGGTGGCCGACGCCGAGCGGCGGTACGCCGAGCGGTACGGGAGGACGCCGTCGCCGAACCCCGAGCGCGTGGTGATCGAGATCACACTGACGCGGGCGATGGGGCGGGGGTGACCCCTGGGGCCTGAGGGGCGGTTTCCGGCCATCCGGGAGATGGCCGTAAAGCGCGAAATGTCGCCACAAACACAGCGGCGTCACCGTGTTCAGGTCACGGTGACGCCGCTGCGGGGGGAAGCACCTGAGCGATCTTTTACGACGGGGGAATCGCGTCAGGCACTGCGGGGGGTGGCCGAAACGGTCCGCGAGGTGGGGGGCTCCGCGTCCGTCAGCCGGTGGTCTCGTCGATCGAGGTTCACAAAGATCATTCCGTACCGGATGGCACACTGCACCGGCTGCGGAGCGCCACGGGGCCGCCGCAGACACCGGTACGCCCGCACGTCACCGTCCTCGTCCCGCGTCACGATCACCGGTTCACCGAAGACCGTCACCATCAGCGAGTCACCGTTGTGGGGGATGGCGGTGACCAGGTCGATGAAGTGCCAGCCGGAGCGGTAGGCGGTGGCCATCTCGCGGCGGAAGGAGCGGTCGTCGGGTGGGGTGGTCACGTCAGGCTCCAGTACCGTCCGCGAGTGAATCCGATGCCACGCCGTCCACCACCACATCGGCGGTACTCACCGCCGCGGAAGGCCAGGCGCTGTTCGCCCGAGTGTCGACCGACTGCGCGCCGAAGCCTCCCAGTGCTCCAAAAGCTGCGACGACGGAGAATGTGGCGACAAGTGCCGCGCGAAGCGCTCTGTTACGCATTGTCGGCTTCATCCTTACTTGAGATCCCCATATTCCCCCGTCGAGTACGACGATGGCTCATTCAGGCACGTCATGGCCACACAATCGATGCATCATGTTCCTGCATGTTCAGGACCCTGGGGGGTGGAGATTCGGAGATGAAAGACGCAAAAGGGACACATCCCCACGCTGTGACCGATCTGTGCGAGGAGGGAAGCCAGCTTTACGCCACCGCTCTGCGTACAGGACGCGTCGCACGCTCGGCCGTGGAGGCGGTTCCCTGCCTGCTGGAGTTCCCGCTGCTCCACCCGGATCCGAACGATCCGGACTGGCTGCGTCCCATCACGCCCGGGGTGGCCCTCGCGCGCCAGCTCGCTCCGCTGGAGCACGAGATCGCCGAGCGACGCCGCTCCGTGCTCCAGCTGACAGACCTGTTCGAACCTTTCATGTCCCTGAACACCCAGACCATTCCCACCGGCGACTCCATCGCCGTGCTGGAGGGCGGTGACCGGATCAACGCGGCGCTGAACATGGCCACCGCCCAGTGCCGGACGGAGATGCTCACCGTCCAGCCCAGCGACCGGCTGCTCACGGAGCACAGCCTGGTCCAGGCCATGGAACGCGACCGGCCGCTGATCGAACGCGGGGTGCGGATCCGCACGGTGTACCAGCACACCGCACGCTATGCCCCCGACCAGCTCGCCTACGCCGCCCGGCTGGCCGACGGCAAGGCCGAGTACCGCACCATCGACGAACTCGTGGAGCGATTGATCATCTGCGACGAGACCGTCGCCTTCATCCCCACCCGCGACGACCAGCAAGTAGCACTGGAGCTACGGCACCCGGGCCTGATCCGGTACCTGGTCAAGGTCTTCGAGTTCATGTGGAACCGTGCGGTGCCGCTGACCGTCGGCACACCGTACGAGATCGCCTCCGACGGCATCACCGAGATCCAGTACTCCATCGCCAAACTCCTCGTGGAAGGCCACGTCGACGAGGCCATCGCCCGCCGCCTCGGCATGAACGTCCGCACCTGCCGCGCCCACATCGCCAAGCTCGCCACCGCCCTCGGCAGCGGCAGCCGCGCCCAGCTCGGCTACCTCATCGCCCAGTCCGGAATCCTGGACAGGGAGCACTGAGGTGCCGTGGACGCACACCGTCACAGCGCCGAGGAAGTGTGCGAGGAGGGCCTCGCGCTCTACGCACGGGCACTGAGCGGCCACCTCGTCCCCGAGGCGGAGGCCGAAGCCGTCCCCTGCCTCGTCACCACCGGCCTGCTCCTGCCCAGCCTGGACACCCCCGGCCGGCTCCGCCCCCTGCCTCCCGCCCTGGCCCTGCCCCGCCTGCTGCGCACGATCGCGCGGGAGATCGCCGAGCGCAGGCAGCGCGAGACCCGCCTGACGGAGTCGTTCGCCCCGCTCCTGGCCCTCGCCGAGCACCCGCAGCCCACCGCCGACCCTGCGGGCTTCGCCCTCCTGGACGGCCTGGACCGCATCGACGACGCGATCACGCAGGCCATGCTCGGCTCCTGCGACGAGATCCTCACCGTCCAGCCCGGCGGCAAGCGCCCCGTCTCCTCCCTGGCGCTCGCCCTGCCGAAGGAGCAGGAGATGCTGTCCCGGGGCGGCCGGATGCGCACCCTGTACCAGCACACGACGCGCCACGACCCGGCGGTCCTCGCGCACTACGAGCAACTCGCCGGCGACGTCGAGGTCCGCACCCTCGACGAGGTCCCCGACCGCCTCATCGTCCTGGACCGCACGATCGCCTTCATCCCGGCGAACCCCGAACGCACGATGGCCGTGGAGATACGGCACCGCCCCACGGTCGCCCACCTGGCGACGACATTCGACCGCCTGTGGCGGCTGGCCGTCCCCATGTACCCCGAGGCCACGCAGCAGCCCTCGTACGACGGTGTCACGCCCCGCCAGCGAGCCATCGCCGCACTCCTGGTGGAAGGCCACACGGACGCCGTCGTCGCGGACCGTCTCGGCATGAACATCCGGACCGCCCGCGAACACATCTCGAAGCTCGCCGCGGCGCTGGGCAGCGACAGCCGGGCCCAACTCGGCTACCTCATCGGCCGGTCGGGAATCCTTGACCGGGAAGAGTGACCCCCGTGCCGGCCCCGTACGTCCCCCCGCCCCCCACCAGCCCGACCTGGGCGATCCGCACCCCGAGCTGCGTACGGCTGGCCGCCCCCAGTGTCTCGGAGAGCCGGGCGATATGGGCCCGGCAGGTCCGGACGCTGATCCCCAGCCGCTCGGCGATGACCGCGTCCTGATGCCCCTCGGCGAGCAACGCGGCGATGGACTGCTCGCGGTGGGAGACGCCCTCGACGGCGGGGGCGGGGATCTCGGCGGCGAGGGGGATCGCGAGCCGCCAGAGGCGTTCGAAGACGGTGACGAGGTACGTGATGAGGGCGGGGTGGCGCAGTTCGAGGGCCATGGTGCGGTCGGGGTTGGCGGGGATGAAGGCGACGGCCCGGTCGAAGACCATGAGCCGGTCGGTGACCTCGTCGAGGGTGCGCGCCTCGACCGCGTCGCCCATCAGGTCGAGGTAGGTCAGCAGCCCCTGGCCGTGCCGGGCGACGTGGTTGTAGAGGTCGCGCATCCGAACTCCCCGCGCCCGCAGGGACATCGCCCGGTGCAGCCCCTCGGAGAGCTCGTGCTCGCGCCGGATCCCGCCGGGCTGCACGGTCAGCACCTCGGTCGTGCACGCGTCGGTCGCCTCGTCCAACGCCGCCTGGATCCGGGACGCCCCGTCCAGGACGCGCAGCGCCATGCCCTCGCCGGAGACGCTGACGGGGCCGCCGAGCCCGGCGTACCACTCGAAGGCGGCGACCGCCGAGCCCATCCGCCGGCGGCTCGCGCTGACCTCGTCGTACAGGCCGCGCAGCAGCCGGGTCATGACCTCCTGCGGGGCGGTCGGGACGAGGCGGTCCATGTCGTCGGGATCGGGGTGCAGGAGGGCGAGTTCGAGGAGGCAGAGCGCCTGTTCGGCCTCGGCGCGCGGGATGCTGCCGCGGCGCACGGCGCGGGCGTAGACGCGGTCACCGGCCTCGCACAGTCGGTCGGCACCGTGAGGGTGGTCCTCCGTCCCGTGCCCGGTCATCGTCCATCCCACCCCCGCAGTTTGCTCTTCCGCAGCGCAACTATGCGGGGCGTCCACCCGGCTCCGCAACACGGCGCTCCCGGTCCCGCGACCTGAAATCCCCCGGTATACGGCCGTTTCGACCCGCCTCCGCACCTCGCACCGCAACAAGCTGACGGTGGTGCACCGTACCCACTCACGGCAGGGTGGAACCGCTCCACCCGGGCCGCCGCCCGCCCGGGAGACCCGGCCGGACGCTCCCCGTCCGGCCGGGTTCACCCTGCCCGGGCGGGAGCGGGTCCACCGGATCCCGCAGCGGCGTCTACGCCTCGCGTACTACCCGGGTAGGACCGTGGTACGAGACGCCTCCGGCAACCCCCTCCCCACCGGCGCCCGGACCCCGCACAATCCCGGGTATGGCGAACCGCGTCGCACCGGCCCCGTCCTCCCGCCCGACCACTCCCCCGCACCGCCTCCGCGCCCTGCGGGCCCTCCCGCTCGCCCTCCCCCTGACCTTCCTGGCCCTCCTCGCCACGAGCTGCGACACGGGCTCCCACGGCGGCACCGCGCCCGACGCCACCCCCAGCGCCGCCACCCAGTCCCCCTCCCGCCCCCACCAGGACGGCCACCTCGTCTTCACCGTCCTGTCCCTGCGCTGCGGCATCCCCGGAGTCACCGGCACGCACAGCGAGGGGGAGCCCAGCGGCCAGTTCTGCTCGGCCAGGCTCCGCGTCGACAACCCGAGCGCCGACTTCCACACCTACGCCGTCAAGGACCAGCGCCTGGAGGGCGTGACGGGCCGCGCCGCCCGCCCCGACAGCTTCGCCATGGCCGTACGCCGCCAGCACGAGTCGATCTCGATCGGCGGCCACTCCCTCGTCGAGGTGGAGCTCTGGTACGACGTACCCCGCGACGCGAAGGTCACCGGACTGCGCGTGACGGGCGACCGGGACCCGGCGGGCTGGATGGCGACGACCCCGGCGGCGCACGCCCCGGACGGGCTGCTGATCCCCATGAAGCCGCTGATGGGCTGGTAGCTCCGGAGTACCCCGGGGGGTAGCTTCGAGGTAGCCCCTACTTGAGGTTGACCGCCTCGCACGCCGCCTCGAACTTCGCCGTGCAGATCTGCGCCACGGTGTAGATCCCGTCCGCGACCACGGTCTGCTTCACGTTGCTCTTGGTCAGCGCGACCACGGTCACCAGCTGCGCCGGGATCTTCTTGTTCGTCGGGCTGTCCACCCGGTCGCGCGTGAGGGAGTCGAACTTGATGTCCTTGCCCTGGATCTTGGCGACGGCCATCTCCGCGGCGGCGGCGGCCATCTGGGGGTAGGGCTTGTAGACGCTCATGAACTGCTTGCCGGTGATGATCCGCTGCACGGCGGGCAGTTCGGCGTCCTGTCCGGTGATCGGCGGCAGATCGGTGACCCCCGCCGCTTCGAGCGCCTTGAGCGCGCCCCCGGCCATCGCGTCGTTCGCGGAGTACACCCCGGCGATGTTGTTCTTGCCGATCTTCTCGATCGCCTGCGCCATCTCGGTCTGCGCGAGGGTCGGGCTCCACGCGTCGGTGTCGTAGGTGGCCGCGACGGTCACCCGCCCGTCGATCTCGGAGAGCGCGCCCGCCTTGAACTGCCCGGCGTTGGGGTCGGTCGGCGAGCCGTTGATCATGACGATCTTGTCGGCGGTGCTGGCGTTGTTGATCGTCTCGACCAGCGTGCGCCCCTGCACCTGCCCGACGAGCTCGTTGTCGAAGGAGACGTACGCGTCGATGGGCCCCTCGGCGAGCCGGTCGTAGGCGATGACCGGGATCCCGGCCTCCTTCGCCTTCTCGACCGTCTTGGCGATGCCCTTGGAGTCGACCGCGTCCAGGAGGATCAGGTCCACCCGGTCGCTGATCATCTTCTCCATCTGCTGGACCTGCGTCGCCGGCTTGGCCGCCGCGTTCTGGTAGACCGTCTTGCCCTGCTTGTTCGTCAGCTCGGCGATCTTCTTCTGGATGATCGGGTAGTCGAACTGCTCGTAGCGGGTGTTGGTCTTCTCCGGCATGAGCACGCCGACCGTGAGGTCGTTGCCCTTCGTCGGGGTCGCATCGGCCGTGTCCCCCGTCGCGTTCAGCATCCCGCATCCGGCGAGCGAGACGGCCATCGTGGAGGCGACGACGGATATGGCGATACGACGCATGCGGGGGCTCACTTCAGGTGCGTTCCGGACATGGGTACGACGACTGCCTGGACCCAGGTGTTCTGAAAGACAACGCGGCCCGCTCCCGCACAGTCAAGAAGAATCACTTAACGAGATAGCAACATCACACTGCGCTCAAGCAACGACCACACATGGAGACGACTCCTCAGTCTTCCCCGACTCCCTTCACACGCCCACCACTTGACCAGCCCGAAAGGGCCCGGAGTCATGAACTCCGGGCCCTTTCAGTGCGTTTCGTCCGCCGGTGACCGATCTCAGTCCTTGGGCTTCTTCGGCCGCCAGACCACCAACGCGCTGGTCTGCTGCACCTCCTGGTACGGCACCAGGTCCCGCCGGTACGACGCGTGCACCGCGGCCTCGCGCTGCTGCATCGCCGCGGCGGCGCCGTCGAGCGCCGACTCCAGCTCCACGACCCGGGACTGGAGCGCGGCGACCTGGTTCTCCAGCTCGATGATCCGCTTGATGCCGGCCAGGTTGATGCCCTCGTCCTGCGACAACGCCTGCACGGTGCGCAGGAGTTCGATGTCGCGGGCCGAGTAGCGGCGGCCCCGCCCGGCCGTGCGGTCCGGGGAGACCAGGCCGAGACGGTCGTACTGCCGCAGGGTCTGCGGGTGCAGACCGGAGAGCTGGGCCGCCACCGAGATGACGTAGACCGGGGTCTCCTCGGTCAGTTCGTACGGATTGCGCCGGCGGCCGTCCATCACTCTCATGCTCCCTTCGCGGCCTCGAACAGCTCCGCCCGCGGGTCCTCGCCCGCGGTCGCCTCGCGATACGCCTCCAGGGCGTCACGAGCCTTCCCCGTCACGTCCTTCGGCACACTCACCTCGACGGTGACCAGCAGGTCCCCGCGGGTGCCGTCCTTGCGGACCGCGCCCTTCCCGCGCGCCCGCATGGTGCGGCCGTTCGGGGTGCCCGGCGGCAGCTTCAGCGTGAGCGCGGGCCCGCCCAGGGTGGGCACCTTGATCTCCCCGCCGAGCGCCGCCTCCGTGAACGTGACCGGCACGGTGACCGTCAGGTTGTCGTCCTTGCGCCCGAAGACGGGGTGACTCCCGACGTGGACGACGACGTAGAGGTCGCCCGCCGTGCCGCCCCGCTCGCCCGGGCCGCCCTTGCCGCGCAGCCGGATCCGCTGCCCGTCCGTCACCCCCGCGGGGATACGGACCTGCATCGTGCGCGAGGACTTGGCCCGGCCGCTGCCGTGGCAGTCCTCGCAGGGCTGCTCGGCGATCAGGCCGCGCCCCTTGCAGTCGGGGCACGGATCGGTGAGCGAGAAGCCGCCGCCCGAGCCGCGCGCGACCTGCCCGGTGCCGACGCAGGTCGGGCACACGCGCGGCGTGCCGTTCTTGTCGCCGGTGCCCGAGCACGTCTTGCAGGCGGCCTGGGAGGTCATGCGCAGCGGGACCGTCGCCCCCTCGATGGCCTCGGTGAAGCTGAGGGTCACCTCGGTGTCGATGTCCTGCCCGCGCCGGGGCTGGGTACGGCCCGCGGTCGTGCCGCCCCGGTTGAAGAGGCCGCCGAAGACGTCCCCGATGCCGCCGCCGAAGCCGCCCTGGGCGCCGCCGCCCGCGCCGCCTCCGAAGAGGTCACCGAGGTCGAAGTTGAACGAGCCGCCGCCCGCGCCCGGGCCCGGGCGGAAGCCGCCGCTGCCGAACAGGGCGCGCGCCTCGTCGTACTCCTTGCGCTTCTTGGGGTCGCCGAGGACGTCGTTCGCCTCGGAGATCTCCTTGAAGCGCTCCTCCGCCTTGGCGTTGCCCTTGTTGGCGTCCGGGTGGAACTCGCGCGCGAGCTTGCGGTACGCCTTCTTGATCTCGGCCTCGGTGGCGTCCTTGGGGACGCCGAGGACCTTGTAGAAGTCCTTCTCGATGAAGTCCTTGGTGCTCATCCTCGACGTGCCCCCTTCCGCTCGTCGTCCCGGTCAGCCCTCCTCAGGGCCGTTGTCCTTCTCGTCGCCCGCCGTGCCGTCCTCAGCCCCTTCGGCCTTGACGGTCTGCGCGCCGGGCTGCGGTTCGGCGACGGCCACCCGCGCGGGGCGGATGGTGCGCTCGCCGATCCGATACCCGGGCTGGAGAATCGCCACGCACGTGGTCTCCGTGACGTCCGGCGCGTACGAGTGCATCAGCGCTTCGTGGATCGTCGGGTCGAAGGGCTCGCCCTCCTTGCCGAACTGCGTCAGACCCATCTTGGCGGCGGTCGTCTCCAGCGACTCCGCGACGGACTTGAATCCGCCGAGCAGTTCGCCGTGCTCCCGCGCGCGGCCGATGTCGTCCAGGACCGGCAGCAGTTCGGTCAGGAGGTTCGCCACGGCGATCTCCTTGACCGCGATGCGGTCCCGCTCCACGCGGCGACGGTAGTTCTGGTACTCGGCCTGGAGGCGCTGGAGGTCGGCGGTGCGCTCGCCGAGGGCGGTCCGCACCTGGTCCAGCTGGGCCACCAGACCGGCTGTCTGGTTCGCGTCCCCGGCCGGGGCCGCCTCCTCCTCGGGGGCGGCGGCCGTCGGCTCGGCGTCTTCAGGGGCGCCGGAGGGGACGTCGGGCTTCTCCTCGAAGCCCGGGGTCTCCTCCGTCACGCGGCACCACCCTTGGGCTTCTCGTCGTCGACGATCTCGGCGTCCACGACGTCGTCGTCGGCCTTGGCGTCACCGGCCGGGCCGGCTTCGCCCTGGGCCGCCTGCGCGTCCGCGTACATGGCCTGGCCGAGCTTCTGGGAGACCGCCGCGACCTTCTCGGTGGCGGTGCGGATCTCGGCCGTGTCGTCGCCCTTGAGCTTCTCCTTCAGCTCGGCGATCGACGCCTCGACCTCGGTCTTGATCTCGCCGGGGACCTTGTCCTCGTTGTCCTTGAGGAACTTCTCGGTCTGGTAGACGAGCTGCTCGCCCTGGTTGCGGGCCTCGGCGGCCTCGCGGCGCTTGTGGTCCTCGTCCGCGTACTGCTCGGCCTCCTGGCGCATGCGGTCGACCTCGTCCTTCGGCAGCGAGGAGCCGCCGGTGACGGTCATCTTCTGCTCCTTGCCCGTGCCGAGGTCCTTCGCGGTCACGTGCATGATGCCGTTGGCGTCGATGTCGAAGGAGACCTCGATCTGCGGGACACCGCGCGGGGCGGGCGGCAGGCCGGTCAGCTCGAACATCCCGAGCTTCTTGTTGTACGCCGCGATCTCGCGCTCGCCCTGGTAGACCTGGATCTGCACGGAGGGCTGGTTGTCCTCGGCGGTGGTGAAGATCTCGGAGCGCTTGGTCGGGATCGTGGTGTTGCGCTCGATGAGCTTCGTCATGATGCCGCCCTTGGTCTCGATACCGAGGGACAGCGGGGTGACGTCGAGCAGCAGGACGTCCTTGACCTCGCCCTTGAGGACACCGGCCTGGAGGGAGGCGCCGATCGCGACGACCTCGTCCGGGTTGACGCCCTTGTTGGCCTCGCGGCCGCCGGTCAGCTCCTTGACCAGCTCGGCGACGGCCGGCATCCGGGTGGAGCCACCGACCAGGACGACGTGGTCGATCTCGCTGAGCGCGATACCGGCGTCCTTGATGACGTTGTGGAACGGCGTCTTGCAGCGCTCCAGGAGGTCCGCGGTGAGCTGCTGGAACTGCGCGCGGGTCAGCTTCTCGTCGAGGTGCAGGGGGCCCTCGGCGGAGGCGGTGATGTACGGCAGGTTGATCGACGTCTCGGAGGACGAGGACAGCTCGATCTTCGCCTTCTCGGCGGCCTCGCGCAGGCGCTGGAGGGCCATCTTGTCCTTGCCGAGGTCCACGCCGTGGCCCGACTTGAACTGCTGGACCAGGTAGTCGACGACGCGCTGGTCCCAGTCGTCACCACCGAGGTGGTTGTCGCCGTTGGTGGCCTTCACCTCGACGACGCCGTCGCCGATCTCCAGGAGCGAGACGTCGAACGTGCCGCCACCGAGGTCGAAGACCAGGATGACCTGCTCGTCCTTGTCGAGGCCGTACGCGAGGGCGGCGGCCGTCGGCTCGTTGACGATGCGCAGGACGTTCAGGCCCGCGATCTCGCCGGCCTCCTTCGTGGCCTGGCGCTCCGAGTCGTTGAAGTACGCCGGGACGGTGATGACCGCGTCGGTCACCTTCTCGCCCAGGTACGCCTCCGCGTCGCGCTTCAGCTTCTGCAGGATGAACGCGGAGATCTGCTGCGGGTTGAAGTCCTTGCCGTCGAGCTGGATCTTCCAGTCCGTGCCCATGTGGCGCTTCACGGAGCGGATGGTCCGGTCGACGTTGGTGACGGCCTGGCGCTTGGCCACCTCACCGACGAGGACCTCGCCGTTCTTCGCGAAGGCGACGACGGACGGCGTGGTCCTGGCGCCCTCTGCGTTGGTGATGACGGTGGGCTCGCCGCCTTCAAGAACGCTGACGACGGAGTTAGTCGTGCCCAGGTCGATGCCGACCGCACGTGCCATGGTGATCTTCCTCCAGCTGACTTGAGTGGAACAGGCTCAAGTGTGCATCACCCGCACAGCGGAGTCAACAGAGCTGAGTCATGGAGGCTCAACTCTTATCCGTTCCTTACACGCATGCCAGCCCTGACCTGCGACGACTCCGGCTTCCGAGGCCCCTGGACCTGCACCCCGGGGGTGACTCCCGGGGCCTGTGGGACCTGACGGCGCGAACTCAGGAGGCCGCGGAGACGGCGTACGGGACCGAGGCGCCGCCGGTCCGGATCGCCGGGCGCGCGCCGGGCCCGCCGTACGCCGGGGGCCGGGAGCCGCCTGGCCGGCGTCTCCCCCGTACGCCTCGGCCGCACCCCGTACACGCGCACGCGCAGCAGGCCGGCCAGGGCCGCCGTCGCGACCGCCGCCACCCACAGAGCCGCGCGGGCGCCGGTCCAGCCCGTGTGGACGAGCGCGCCCGTCAGGACGCCGCCGAAGGCCGCGGCGCCGATCACGACCACGGCCCCGCGGTCGGTGACACCGAGGCGGCGCAGGCGGTGCGCGAGGTGGTCCGGCGCCGGTCTGCGCAGCGGGCGTCCCGCGCGCCTGCGCGAGAGGGCGACGAGGGCGACGTCCAAGGCCGCCACCGCCGTCAGCGCGAACAGCGTGCCCGCGCCGGTGAGCGGTTCGCGTTCCGCGCACACGCGTACGGCGACGGCGGCGAGCAGGAACCCGGTGAACAGCGCGCCGGACGTACCGAGCCCCACGCGCGCGTGGGGCCAGCCCTGCACCAGGAAGCCGGTCAGGGCCGCGGCCAGAATGCTCAGCAGGGCCACGGGGCCGTCCATCATCTCGGCCGCGGCGCAGGCGCCGACGCCGAAGGCGGTGACGACGCCGACCGTCCCGGCGACGCCGTCCGCGTGGTCGAGGCCGCGGAAGGAGAGGGCGACGAAAGCGATCCAGGTGACCGCGACGGTGCCCCCCAGGACGCCGATCACGTCATAAGGGATCACGAAGGTTGCGGAGATGACCGTACCGAGGACCAGGAAACGGTTCTTCAGCCGCCACAGGTCGGCGGCGAGGCCGAGCAGGGCGACCGCGCCGGCGGCGGCGAGGAGCGCGCCCGCGCCGGGGCCCAGCGGGGCGAGGCCGAGGCCGTCGCCGGCCAGCGCGACCGCGCACGTCGACCCGGCCACCGCCGCCCCGCCGGACAGCGGCACCCTTCGCAGCCGCTGCCGCCGCTCGACCAGCCCCACGCGCAGCGCGGGGACACGGAGCAGGGCGACCAGGACGGCGGCCAGCGCGAGCGCGGCGGTGGCGGCGGCGATTCCGTAGAGCACGGTTATAAATTAGTCACAAATGTAGTAATTCAGTACGAATGACATGAACGGAACGATCCGGTCACCCCCGGGGGGTCACCCGGGAGCCCACTACCACCCGTTCTGAGGCAACCCTCAGCGATCCAGATCACTCCGCGCCCGGCTACAGTGCGACGGAGAATACGGGGTACCCTCAGACGGACTGAATAAGTTACCGCTTAGTAACTCCGATCTCCCCCTCGCAGGCACGAGGAGCCCCCATGCAACTCGCCGCGATCATCGTGTCGCTGGTCCTGATCGTGGTCGGCGTGGCCCTGTTCGCGCGCGCCCTGCTACAGATCTACAACTTCATGCGCCTCGGCCAGGACGTGCCGGCCGGCACCCGCACCGACGAGCCCGCGCAGCGCACCCTGACCGTGGCCAGGGAGTTCCTCGGCCACACCCGGATGAACCGCTGGGGCATCGTCGGCGTCGCGCACTGGTTCGTCGCCGTCGGCTTCTTCTCGCTGCTGCTGACGATCGTCAACGCCGTCGGCCAGCTCTTCCAGGCCGACTGGATGCTGCCGGTCATCGGCGACTGGACGCCGTACAACGTCTTCGTCGAGTTCATCGGCACGATGACCGTGCTCGGCATCCTCGTCCTGATCGTCGTACGCCAGCTCAGCAAGCCGGACCGGCCGGGCCGCAAGTCCCGCTTCGCCGGGTCCAACTTCGGGCAGGCGTACTTCGTCGAGACGGTCATCCTGATCGTCGGCCTCTGCATCTTCACGCTGCACGCGCTGGAGGGTGCCCAGCACCACGTCGACGGCTACGAGGCGTCGTTCTTCATCTCGTACCCCGTGGTGTCCTGGTTCGAGGGGATGGACATCTCCACCCTCCAGAACCTCACCTACTTCTTCGCCGGCCTGAAGATCGCGACGTCCTTCATCTGGATGATCACGGTAGCTCTCAAGACCGACATGGGTGTCGCCTGGCACCGTTTCCTCGCGTTCCCGAACATCTGGTTCAAGCGCGACGCGAAGGGCGGTACGTCGCTCGGCGCGCTGCTGCCGATGACGTCCGGCGGGAAGCCGATCGACTTCACCGACCCGGGCGACGACGACGTCTTCGGCGTCTCGCAGGTCGAGCAGTTCTCGTGGAAGGGCCTGCTGGACTTCTCCACCTGCACGGAGTGCGGCCGCTGCCAGTCGCAGTGCCCCGCGTGGAACACCGGCAAGCCGCTCTCCCCGAAGCTGCTGATCATGTCGCTGCGCGACAACGCGCACGCCAAGGCGCCGTACCTGCTCGCGGGTGGCGGCAAGACGGCGGAGGGCGAGGAGAAGGCGTCCGAGGAGCAGCTCGCCGGGGTGCCCGCCGCGGCCCTCGCGGAGGCCGAGCGCCCGCTGATCGGGACGGCTGAAGAGAACGGCGTCATCGACCCCGACGTCCTGTGGTCCTGTACTACCTGCGGGGCATGCGTCGAGCAGTGCCCGGTGGACATCGAGCACGTCGACCACATCGTCGACATGCGCCGCTACCAGGTGATGATCGAGTCGGCCTTCCCCTCCGAGGCGGGCACGATGCTCAAGAACCTGGAGAAGAAGGGCAACCCCTGGGGGCTCGCCAAGAAGCAGCGCCTGGAGTGGCTCAAGGAGCTGGACTTCGAGGTCCCGGTCGTCGGCAAGGACATCGAGGACCTCTCCGAGGTCGAGTACCTGTACTGGGTCGGCTGCGCGGGCTCGCTGGAGGACCGGGCGAAGAAGACGACCAAGGCGTTCGCCGAGCTGCTGCACATCGCGGGCGTCAAGTTCGCGATCATGGGCGGCGACGAGAAGTGCACGGGTGACTCGGCGCGGCGCCTCGGCAACGAGCCGCTGTTCCAGGAGCTCGGCATGGAGAACGTCATGGCGCTGAACATGGCGTTCGGCGAGGAGATGGACGACGACGGCAAGGTCACGCCGGAGTCCCGCAAGCCGAAGTCCGCGAAGAAGATCGTCGCGACCTGCCCGCACTGCCTCAACACCATCGGCAACGAGTACCCGCAGCTCGGCGGCGACTACGAGGTCGTCCACCACACTCAGCTGCTGCAACTCCTCGTCGACGAGGGCAAGTTGGTGCCGGTGACGCCGGTCGAGGGGATCATCACGTACCACGACCCCTGCTACCTCGGGCGGCACAACAAGATCTACACGCCGCCGCGCGAGATCATCGCGAACGTCCCCGGCCTGCGCAACGAGGAGATGCACCGGCACAAGGAGCGCGGCTTCTGCTGCGGTGCCGGTGGCGCGCGGATGTGGATGGAGGAGCGGATCGGCAAGCGCATCAACAACGAGCGCGTCGACGAGGCCCTTTCGCTGAACCCCGACATCGTCTCGACGGCCTGCCCCTTCTGCCTCGTCATGCTGACCGACTCGGTCAACGGCAAGAAGAACGAGGGCAAGGCGAAGGAGTCCATCACCGTCGTGGACGTCGCCCAGCTGCTGCTGGAGTCCGTGCGGACGCCGGTCGATCCGGCGGGGGACGCGGAGACGGAGAACGCGCCGGAGCCGGAGCCGGTGAAGTAGCTCTGAAGCAGTAGTACGGGTACGGGGTCGCCCCTCGCTTCTTTCCGAAGAGGCGGGGGGCGTCGCCGTTGCCTCGTACTTGAGGCGTACGGGTACTAGGGGTATGCCCCCTACGGGATGTCACAGGTCGGCCGCAATGGGGTCCGGTATCCGTCCGCTCAGCCTCCTCACTCTCCGGGACCAGGTACGTTCGAAGGCGTGGCTGGATTCAGGATCGGACGCGGCGGCCGGGACGACCGCGCCCCGCAAGCGCGACCGCAACACCCCCCGCACGGGCAGCAGGCGCCGTCGTACGGCACCCAGGGCCCCACGTACGGGCAGGGTGCACCCTCCTACGGCCAGGGCGGCCCGTCGTACGGGTACCCGCCGCAGCCGTCGTACCCGCAGCAGCAGCGGCCGTACGGCGGACCCGGCGGCGGTCAGCAGGGCGGGAGAGGCGGCTCGGAGGAGCCGGAGTACTTCGGCGCGGGCGGGGGCCGTCCGCAAGGGCCGGGCCAGGGCTACGGTCAGCCGCAGGGCGCCCCGTACGACCCGTACGCCGCCAACAACCCCGGGCACACGCAGGCGTTCTCGGTCGACGACCACCAGCAGTACAACCAGGGCGAGACGTACCACGCGGGCTCCGCGCCGGCCGGTCCGGCCGGGCCCCGCCTCCCCTGGAAGGAGCTGCTGAAGGGCATCGTCACCGCCCCGAACCAGACCTTCCTCGTCATGCGGGACTACACGATGTGGGTCCCCGCCCTCATCGTCACCTTCCTCTACGGCCTGCTCGCCGTCTTCGGCTTCGACGGGGCCCGCGAGGACGCGATCGACGCGAAGCTCTCCAACGCGATCCCGATCGTCCTCACGACGGCCGTCGCGATGGTCATCTCCTCCTTCGTCCTCGGCGTCGTCACCCACACCCTCGCCCGCCAACTCGGCGGCGACGGCGCCTGGCAGCCCACCGTCGGCCTCTCCATGCTGATCATGTCCCTCACGGACGCCCCCCGCCTGATCGTCGCCATGTTCTTCGGCGGGGACGCGTCCTTCGTCCAACTCCTCGGCTGGGCGACCTGGATCGCCGCGGGCGCTCTCCTCACCCTGATGGTGAGCAAGTCCCATGACCTGCCGTGGCCGAAGGCGCTGGGCGCGTCGGCGATCCAGTTGGTGGCGTTGTTGTCGATCGTGAAGCTGGGGACGTTCTAGGTAGTAGGGGTATGACAGGGGCCCGGCGTCATCGCGACGCCGGGCCCTTCGTGGTCGTACCCGTCTAATACCTCAGGCGTCGGACGGCCAGGCGTCGGCGATCACGAAGGAGACGACGGTCCCGCCGAAGTGACTGGGCCCGGACTGCCATGAGTCCGCGATGGACTCGACCAGCAGCAAGCCGCGTCCGTGCGCGTCGTCCGCGGCCGGTCGCTGCACCTGTACGTCTGCCGAGAGCCCCGGGTCGTGCACCTCGACCCGCAGGGAGGTGCCGTCGCGGAACCACTCGACCCGTACGTGCCGATCGCCGTCCGCCTGTCCGTAGAGAATCGCGTTGGTCACCAGTTCCGAGAGCATCAGCACGCAGTCGTCGACCGAGCAGGCCGGGTTGTACAGCGCGATGAACTTCCGGAACCAGCGCCGAGCCCGGGGCACGGACTCGGCGTGGGCAGGCAGTGTCATCGCCCCCAGTCGCGGTGAATCCGCAGAGGGACAACGTCGATCACGTAGGTCATTCGGTGCCACCGCAGTCGAAGCAACGTCGCTTCGCGGAGCGCGGGCCCAGCCGTCGGCCTTGGAGCCATGCCCCTTCCGTTCAAGTGGCCTTAGCCACCTACTGGATAGCGGCATTAGCCACTTCAGCCCTGCAAGCGGTTCGGCGCAACTGCCAAGTCATCAGGTGAGTGGATAGCCCTGTTCGAAAGCCCAGCGGTTGGGCGGGTAGGTCGCTTCGGCGAACTCCAGCGGCCGGTCCTGGAGGTCATAGACGACGTGGTGGACGATCAAGACCGCTGCACCTGGCTCCAGTTGAAGGTCCGCTGCTTCGTTGCCGGTCGCTTGTCGAGCGCACATCCGGTCTTCCGCGTAACTTCCCCGCCGACCGGTCACGCTCTCGACGTACATCAGAGTCCCCTCCTGGATCCGCTCCAGGTCAGTGAGGCGGGGAGCCCTCTGCCCGACATCCGGAGCGAACCAGGACGTGGACAGGGTCATCGGGCCGTCCTGGTTGTTGGTCACCCAGCGTCGGCACACAGCCCGACGATCCTTCGACAGGCCCAGCGCCTCAGCGACGTAGGCCGGCGCTTCCGACCAGCCCGCCGACGTGATCACCGCGTACTCTCCGGGCGTGTAGATCTTCCCGGTCTGCCGGGCCCGTCCGTACAACTCACGCGCCCGTCGGTTGACTTCGAGACTCCGTACGTACGTGCCGGACCCCTGACGCTTCTCGACGAGCCCTTGATGACTCAGCGCCTGCAACGACCGCGCGGCCGTGGGGCGCGACACCTTCCAGTTCGCCGCGAGTTGCCGTTCCGAAGGGACCTCGTCCCCCGGCCGCAGGTCACCCCGGAGGATCTGGTCGCGGATGTAGTGCGCGATCTGCAGATACTTCGGCTGAGCCTCTTCGATCTGCGGCATGGACTCCCCTTGGTCACACGTACGTTCAAGTGGCTATGGCCTCTAGCCACTATAGGGTGACCGAGTTTCGAACCCGACCCGTAGGCTGGACGCATGACGAGGTTGATCGTCGCGGCAGGAGGTGGGGGCGACGCGGTCGCCGCCGCCATGCTCGACACCGCCCTCCACGGCGGCGGGGACCACGCGGTGATCCTCACGTTTTCGTGGGACCGCCTCCTGATCGACCCGGTTCCGGGCCCGCGAGGAGCGGACGATTTCACCGGCCTCGAACAACTCACGCCGTCCGTCTGAGCGACGCCGGCCACAGCCCGCCCGATCGCCCCCGCAGGCTCCACGCTCCCGAGACTCGCGGCGGAGCTGCCGCACACCTTCGCGTTGATTGACCCGCACCACGGCGCCGCAGGCATCAGGCGCCAGCTCGAAGAGCTGATGGACCACCTGAGCCCGGAGTCGGTCGACCTCCTGGACGTCGGCGGGGACATCCTGGCCAAGGGCGACGAGCCCACGCTCAAGAGTCCGCTCGCCGATGCCCTCGTACTGGCGGCGTGCTCCCAAGTGGACGCACCCGTACGCCTGTTGGTCGCCGGCCCCGGCCTGGACGGCGAACTCCCGCTCGACGACCTCCGAGGCGTGCTCGGCCCTCTCGTCCACACCTTCACGGCCCGGGACGTGGAGGTGGTCGCCCCGGTGCTGGAGTGGCACCCGTCCGAGGCGACGGGGATGCTCGCGGCTACGACGCGCGGCGTACGGGGTACCTGCGAGGTACGGGACGCGGGGCTTCCCGTACCCCTCACCGACGACGGGCCTGTAGTCCACAGGGTGGACATGGATGAGACGTTGGGCCGTAACCAGTTGGCCCGTGCGGTCACGGCGACAGAGAGCCTCGTCGAAGCGGAATTCCTGAGCCGCGAGATCTGCGGTTTCTCGGAGATCGATTACGAACGGAACAAGGCTGCTCGGCTCGCCGAGAAACCACGGTCGGAGTTGAATCCAGAGAAGGTGTCACCTCAACTTGCCGCGTTCGAGGCCGAAGCCCGGAATCGCGGGGTCACACATATAACTTTCCGTCGCGTCGCAGAGGTCCTGAACCTCGACGGCGGCCAACTTTCAGCCCTGCACCAATTACTGGTCATCAGCTTTCCCGAGCAGTACAACGCACCACTGTGGCTCATCAGAGGTTTCGACGACTGAACCGCTGATGCTCCGGGACTGCATAGGCTTCAGCGAAGCGCAGCCGCGTCGGGGGCTTACTCAGGGTGTACCGCCGGCGTGGTGTCCAGCCACGTCCTGGCTCAAGGGAATTGCATTCTCACAGACCGGGATTTCCTTGCCAGCCAGGCCAGCTACACGGCGCCATGGCGAAAGCACATCGACGCCGTGTCAGTCTTCATCCAGGTAGAGACGTTCCTGCAACTGGCTCACAGCTCGCGCTTCGACCTCATGAGGTCCACGATCTCGTACCACACATCGAGGTTTTCCACTTCGCCCTTGTACTGCTTGTATTCACGAGGTTTCTTCGGACGGACTGTCTCATACGCGATGACGAGTGCATGTGCTGTGGCGGCGACCTCGGTCTTGAAATCTGCACTGCGAATCAGGGCATGCCAGTTGGGTGCGTCTCGGCCACCGTTGTGTAGCTCATGGAGTGGCAAGCTGCGGGCTGCAGCCCAGATCACCAGTGGCCGCGCATATCGAATGAGATGTTTGTGTCCCGTGATGGTTGACTTGTCAAAGCTCTGTGCCACATTTTGTGCCACGTCATAGGTTTCTACGGCCCGCTGGATGCTCCAGGCTTGGACGTGGTCGTGCATGAGGTCGCGGTAGGGAGACTCTTCCATGTGCGACCACACCAAATCCAGACCCTCGTCGGTACCAACGAGATGCGCGAGATCTGGGTATTGAGACGAAGAAAGGCAAGCAAGGGCTCGGAACACCGTTGTGATGTTGTAGCCGTAGGAATGAGGGCCCGCCACGATCCCACGGCGGCAGTCGAAGAGGGTGCCCTCAAGTCCGAACTGCTCACGGCAACGGCTCAGATGAGGACAGCGGGACAGATTGTCCTGGGGACGCGCGGCGTTGGCGTAGAGGTGGGTTTCGTAGTGCAGGCGGCGTGCGCGTTCGCGCGCATCACCGGTAAGAACGTCGACTCGCGCGAATGCCCGGTCGAGGTGGCCTGGTGACAGTTCCCGCTTGCTGTGGCTGATGGTCACAAGTTGCTGGAAGCCGTCAATACATTCCAAGCCGTGAAGTTGAAGGGTGATGCGGTCGCCGGACATGTGTCGGTGGGCAGCGACGTGGTCTGCCCCGAGCACGATTGGTGTGCCTGCCGCTCCGAAGTCCTCGGGGCTGTCGCGCAGAAGCCGTGCGAGCCGGTGGTTCTCCGGGCTGTCCGGCATGTAGCCACGGCGACTGTTGAGGGTGATGGCGGCGTCTGGTTGCGCAGCAAGCGGGGACAAGGCCGAGGTGGAAAACCAACCATGCCAGTTCTCATGGTGTTGGGAGAGGTCGTCCGCATTCGCCGTCAGGTGAACGGTTCCCGCCGGTGGCGCCCAGGCCAGATGGGCACTGTGGAAGGCTGCCGATGGCGAGGAGGCTGCAGAAGCGTCATTCATGATCGGCACAACGGATGGCAGCGCCACAAGTGTCGTCCCCGGGGAGGGGTATACGAGCATGGCAGTTGACGACTAAAGGGTGTCACAGAAGACCCAGTTTGGGCATTTTGCCTGTATGGGTGCGGCGTTACGGGCTGAGCGAGTGTGGGTGGAGACGTCCACGGGCTTACGGATCGACCGGTTCGCGAGGCTGGTGAAAGTGGTGCGGGAGCGGGGCGGCAGCCGCCCCTGGTGTCTGCCACTGCCCGACCGGGTGCTGCTGGTGGCGGTGCACTACCGCACGAACCTCACGATGCGGCAGCTCGCTCCGCTCCACGGCATCTCCCCGGCCACCGTCTGCCGGGTCGTCCAACGCCTGCGGCCCTTGCTGGCGCTGGAGCTGGCACCGCGGCCCGTTGCCGGCGTGGAGCGACTGTGGATCGTCGACGGAACCCTGATCCCGGTCCGCGACCGGAAGGTGGGGGCATCTTCGAGGAACTATCGATTCTCGGCGAACGTGCAGGTCATCATCGGCGCGGAGGACAGTCGCCTGGTCGTCGCGAGCGCCCGCCCTGCGCCAGGCAACAAGGCCGATGCCCACGTCTGGCGGGAGTCCGACCTGCCGGCCACAGCAGCCGGGACGGCGGTGATCGCGGACGGCACCTATCTGGGTATCGGCCTGATCGTCCCGCACCGCAGACGAGTCGGCCGCCCCCCCCTCCTGCGCGGTCAGGAAGAGGACAACGCCGAACACCGCCGGGTCCGCGCCCGCGTCGAGCACGCCTTCGTCCGCATAAAGAACTGGAAGATCCTTCGCGACTGCCGCCAGAAAGGAGACGGCCTCCACCACGCTGTCCAGGCAGTCGCCACGATGCACAACCTCGCCCTGACAGCCTGAAACAGCAGGTCAAAAACCACTCAGGCGTGCCCAAACTGATCCTTCTGCAACACCTTTTAGCCTTGACTTGTCCGGAGCCGACCACAACTCAGGGCCGCTGTCAGACCCCACCCGTAGCGTGGCAACATGGTACTCAAACGGATTTACCTCGATCAGCGGGACTGGATTGCGCTCGCTCGCCAGCACTATGGGCTGACGCACGATGACGTGATCGCCGATGTGCTTGCCCTTGTTCTCGAAGCTTCGGCGACCGGACGCGCCTCTTTCCCGCTATCGGCAACCCACTACATGGAGACATACCACCAGCGTGACCCGGGTCGACGCCAGCGGCTCGGTGCGTTCATGGCCGAGGTCTCTCGCTTCCATACGATCGCCTCGGCTCCGGACCTCCTGGAGGATGAAGTGCACGTGGCCGTGTGCGCGCTCGCCGGTGTGGCGCCGAGCCGTACGCCGGAACCCTTCGGGCGGGGAGTCCGGCACGCTCTTGGCCAGTCCGGGGCATCATATTTCACCAATGCCGAAGTAGAAAGACAGGCTGTTGCACGGTTCGGTACCGCCCGAGTATTCGAGTACTTCGAAACCGCAGCGCTCGTCGGCCCCGATCAACAGCTGCCTGCTGACGGGATCGCTCTGCCAACTCGGGAATTCAGTCAGCGCCAGCTCGACTTCGAACTTGAAACCGCCGCCAAGCTCCGCCAATGGGGACACAACAGCGACCGGGCCCATCGGGCAGTTCTCGTCCAAGAGGCACACGACATCATCGATCCGGTCAACAAGGTATCTGCTGCGATCTCCTTTGATGCCCGTGAGGCATTGGCATCCAAGGAGTCTATGACCTCCTTCATGCTCTCACTTCCGGCGAAGGGCATGGTGTGCCGCCTACGCATGTCCGGTCACGAAGACCAAAGTTTCCGTTGGCACATCGGAGACCTGAATGATATTTCATCTCTAGGCACGGCAGCAGCCTACTGCGACGTAGTGGTCGCAGAGAAACACTGGGGCAGCATCCTTCGCCGCCACTCGGAACACACTCGAGCCGTGGTTACGTCGAACCTGAGTGATCTGCTTCAACTCCTGCTCAGCTGATTGCAAAGTTTACCAAAGTGATGGTGGAGACGGGGGTTTCCCCGTGCGTTCCGACCAGAGAGGGCACTTGTAGCCCAACTCATCGTCGCTGCGAAAACGACCGAGTTGTGCTTCACCTAGACCTATACCTCGTGGGGCAACCTGATCGAGGCACACCTCGGGCCTTTCAAGCAGTTCACAATTACCAAGGGTTGCCCACCACTACGTACTGGCTGCCGAACGCAAAGAAAACGCCCACATCCGCGGCGAGAAAGGTCTCCGTTGGGGGACACTCCAAAAAAGCCGCTGCCTGACCAGCCCGGGGAACCTATGTGGTGGTCACAAGACCAAGCCCTCTCGTTCCCGTACGGGAAACCCCGTAATACCTCAGGCGTCCAGCACCTGCCCCGACCGCTTCACCACCGGCGGCTCCACCGACCACGGGAAGTTGATCCAGTCGTCCGTGCGCTTCCAGACGTAGTCGCACTTCACGAGGGAGTGGGACTTCTCGTAGATGACGGCGCTGCGGACCTCGGCGACCGTGTCGAGGCAGAAGTCGTGGACCAGTTTGAGGGTCTTGCCGGTGTCGGCGACGTCGTCCGTGATCAGGACTTTCTTGTCGGAGAAGTCGATGACGTTCGGGACGGGGGCCAGCATGACCGGCATTTCGAGGGTCGTGCCCACGCCGGTGTAGAACTCGACGTTCACGAGGTGGATGTTCTTGCAGTCCAGGGCGTACGCGAGACCGCCGGCGACGAAGACTCCGCCGCGGGCGATGGACAGGACGATGTCCGGCTCGTACCCGTCGTCGGCGATGGTCTGCGCGAGTTCGCGGACGGCGGCGCCGAAACGGTCGTAGGTGAGGTTCTCTCGTACTTCGGTCATGCCGCCCGCCTCATACCTGGGTGCGATGGAAGTTACGGAAGGAGCGGGAGGCGGTCGGGCCGCGCTGTCCCTGGTAGCGGGAGCCGTACCGCTCGCTGCCGTACGGGAACTCGGCCGGTGAGCTGAGGCGGAACATGCACAGCTGGCCGATCTTCATGCCCGGCCACAGCTTGATGGGGAGCGTGGCGAGGTTGGAGAGTTCGAGGGTGACGTGGCCGCTGAAGCCGGGGTCGATGAAACCCGCGGTGGAGTGGGTGACGAGACCGAGGCGGCCGAGGGAGGACTTGCCCTCCAGGCGGGAGGCCAGGTCGTCCGGAAGGCTGATCACCTCGTAGGTGGAGGCGAGGACGAACTCCCCGGGGTGGAGGATGAACGGCTCGTCACCCTCAGGTTCCACGAGTCGCGTCAGGTCCCCCTGCTCGACCGAGGGGTCGATGTGGGGGTAGCGGTGATTCTCGAACACCCGGAAGAACCGGTCGAGTCGTACGTCGATGCTGGACGGCTGCACCATGGATTCGTCGTAGGGATCGATCCGTACCCGTCCGGCGTCGATCTCGGCCCGGATGTCCTTGTCTGAGAGAAGCACCCCCCGAGGATACGCAAGACGCGCGGAGTCGCCCCAATCGGACGGCTCCACGCGTCGGGGTACTACCCGGGTACTACCTCTGGGCTACCCGCTTCTGCGCTACCGGCTTCTGTCCCGTGACCGGTACCGCGCTGCGCAGCCGCGCGCAGCGGGGACATCGGACGAGCCGGCCGGGGCCGAGCCGGTCGGCCTGCTGCATCGGGAACGAAGCGGTGCTGAACACGTGCCCATCGGCACATCGGACGACGGTGCGCTCCATCAAGTCCTGGAATCCCTTCCCCAAGAACCGCGTCACCTCTGGCGGGGTGCCGTGACGACGGGCGTCACATTACGGGATGAAAGGGACGAGGCTCTAGGCGGCGCTCCGCACTTCCTCGACCCTCTTCCGGGTCTCCACGGTACGCCCCAACTCCCGTACCACGCACACGGATCCATCCCTCGGGACACCCCTCCACCACCCTGCCTCCGGCACCGGGCTCCCTCGATGGGGTAGAGTGACGGAGCAGTCGGTCACCGGATCTCTCCAGGCCGATTTTGTGCGGGTGTAGTTTAGTGGTAGAACATCAGCTTCCCAAGCTGAGAGTGCGAGTTCGATTCTCGTCACCCGCTCCAACACTGAGGCCCAGGTCAGAGACCCGGGCCTTTTTGCTGTGCGTGGTGGTTCAGTTGTCGCGTGCCAGATCCGTGCCAGAAGGCTCGGGGGCAGTGGCAGCCGTTTCCGGTTCTGGCACGGCAGCAGCTTCCTGGCGTGCCTTGCGGACCGTCGCGTCAAGACCGGCCGCAACTTCCTGCTGTCGGTCGTCGTCGGAGTGCTGGTAGATCATCGCCGCTTTCTCGGAGGACTGGCCCGCACGGACCATCGTGTCCTTGAGGGTCGCGCCGGACCGGGTGGACAGGGTGTGCCCGGTGTGACGAAGGTCGTAGAAGCGGAAGCCGTCCGGGAGGTCCACGAGGGTGCGCGCCTTGCGCCACTTCCGGCCGAAGGTGCTGCGGCGGAAGGCCCCGCCGCGTTCGCCGAGGAAGACCAGGCCCATGGGTCCCTTGCCCGCGTACAGCTCCATGTGGATGCGGAGTTCCGAGCGGAGAAACCCGGGAAGGTGGACGACGCGGACGCCCGCGTCCGACTTGGTGTCGCCGGGGGCTCTGCGTCCGTTGGTGCGCTCGGGTTCGGCCACCCGGACCTTGATCGTCAGCGCCTGTACGTCAACGTCCCGGCGGCGCAGGCCCGCCAGTTCCTCTGGGCGGAGAGGGCCGTACGCGCCGAGGTAGACCATGAGGCGCCAGCGCGGGCCGATGTGGTCGGCGATCTCGTCGACCTGGGGGACGGTGGCGATGCGGCGTTCGGCCGCTTTCTCCTTTCCGGCGCCCTTGATGCGGCACGGGTTGCGCTTGATCAGTTCGTCGTCGGTGGCCGTCTCCATGATGGCTTTCAGGAGGCGGTACGCCTTGGCGATCGTCGTTTTCGCCTTGGTGGTGCGGAGGCGTTCGGTGCGCCATGCGCGGACCAGGGGTGCGGTGATCTCGTCGAGGTCCGATTCGCCGAGGGTGGGAAGGATGTGGTCGTTGAGGAGGTAGAGGTACAGGTCTCGGGTGAGGACCGAGAGTTCTCGTTCCTCCACCCACTTCTCGGCGTAGACACGGAAGTTGACCGTGCCCGCATCCGGGTCGCGCCAGTCTCCGCGCCGGATCTCCGTTTGCTTCTCTGCGAGCCAGTCGTCAGCGTCGCCGCTCGTCTCGAACGTCTCTGGCGCGGGTCGCATCACGCCGTCCGGGCCGGGGTAGCGCGCCTGGAAGCGGCCGGACGGGAGCTTTCTGATCGCGCCGAAGCGGCGGCGCCTCCCTTTGTCGTTGGCCATCAGGCGGCCCGCCTCAGAGCGGCACGGCGGGCGCGGATCGGTTCGACCGTGCGCGCCTTGACGTACTCCTCCACCGCGCTCGCGGGGATGCGGACATGCCGGCCGACCTTCACGTACCGGATGCGGCGTTCCTCGATCAGGCGGCGGGGGAAGCGGGTGGTCGTGCCGAGGAGTTCGGCGACCTGGTCCACGGAGAGGTAGCGGTCGTTCATCGCTCTGCCTCCCCCTGTGCTCCGGGGGCGAGGGATTCGGAGAGCCAGGCTTCGGCGGAGGTGAGGCCGGTTCCGGCGAAGACCCAGTGGGCGAGTACGTACGTGGTTCCGGTGGCGGGGCCGGTTGCCGGGGCCTGTGCGCGACGCCATTCCGCGCGGGCCGTGCGGAGGGCTCCGAGGGTGGTGGAGTAGGTGCGGGACTTGGTGGAGAAGTGGCCGCGGAAGCCGAGCATGTGAGCCCAGGCACGTAGGCGGAGGTGTTCGAGGTCCTTGCGGGCGCCGAGAGTCCAAGCGGTTCGGATGAGGCGGCGGGCGTGGTCGGTCAGGTCGAGCTGGGTGAGTTCGGCCGCGAACTTCAACGGGCGGTCGAGGGCGCCGGTCGCGGTTTCGGCTCCCTTCGTCGCGTACTTGGCGATGTACGCGGCGACCGCGCGTTCGGTCAGCTCCTGGCCGTCGTCGAAGTCGGCGGAACGGATGGTGCGGACGTCGAGTTGGCGGCCGAAGGCGATGGTGTGGGTGCGGTTGTCGAGGGCGGGGCCGTCGATGCGGGTCTTCGTGGCGGCGGCTCGGATGGCGTCGGTAAGGAGGTCGGCGGTGGCCCAGGGCGGGGGCGGGGTGTTGTTCGGGCCGTCGAGGCGGATGACCGCGTGGAAGTGGACGGCGCCTCGCTTCTGGTACTCAGCGACCTTCGCGAAGGACACGCGGGCGTGGTCGCGGAACTGGCGTTGCGAGAGGCCCGCGCGCTTGGCGATCTCTCGGCGGAGGTGGATGGAGAAGCGGCGCCAGAGGAGACCGGCGTGGGCGTTCCAGAGGACGGCCGACTCGTAGTCGTACGTGTCCGGGTTGAGGGGGGTGCCGAGGGTGTCGTCGTCCTGGTTGTGGTGGGTGCCGCAGCGGCAAGGGCGGTTGTCGGTGCGGCGGTTGTGGACCGGGCCGAAGCCGGGGGCGGTGAAGGTGGCGAAGACTCGGGGGTGGGTGGCGACGTTCGCCGGGGTGCCCTTGCCGCCTCGCAGGCCAGCGGTGATCAGGTGGAAGGTGTCGCGGCGGTAGGTCTCCGCGCAGGCCGGGCAGCGGGTAACTCGGCGGTTGTTGCAGCGGACGAGGAGTTGGCCGGCGGGGAGGGTGGTGGAGTCGAGGTGGCGGAGGACGGCGCCGATCTCGCCGGTTGTGGGGTTGAGGTCGTACTCGGTGCGGTGGCCGTCGAGGCGGATGGGGTGGGTGCAGCCGCCGAGGGTGGTGAGTTGTTGAGCGATAGCGGGGAGGGTGCCAGCTGCGGCCAGGTTGGTGAGTTCCGCCAGCGGGGGCGGGGTGGTGCGGGTGAAAATGGTCCTTCTCCTTCTGGCTTGCTTGGTCAGGAGTGGGAGGCCCTGGGGCGGCCGGATGCTTGGCGGTGTCGTGGTCGCCTCAGGGGTTTGAACAGGGGTTTTCGCTCAGCGGCGGTGGTGGTCGCGGAGCAGGGAGCGCAGGACGACTGCGGCTATCGCTACGGAGATCGCCGAGACGGCGACGGCCGCCAGGAGCGCGGTGAGGACCACTCCGCCGGTGAGGACGGCGACCACGGCGCCGGTGCTGATCGAGACGGCCGGGAGCGCGGTGCGTCGGGTCGGGGGCGAGGTAGTCGGGGTGTGTGCGGGTGGCGGGGTAGGGGTGTCGGGGTACTTGGGGAGGAACATCAGGCGCCTCTTACCTACTCGTCTAGATATGTGAGCCGTTTATGACCGTCACGCCGGTTCGTGTGCCGGATTCGATCGCGGGAGCGAGGAAGGTGCGGGAGAGCCAGAAGCCGAACAGGGCGATCAGTACGACGATCCAGACGCGGACGCCGAGGAACTTGACCGCACCCCAGGCGAAGAAGCCGAGGACGACGACGAGCGGGAGACTGACGGTCACCGGGGGCCTTTCAGCGGACGGGGCATTGGTGGGTTCGGGCGGCGAGTTCGGCGGCGGCGCGGCTGTCGTAGTCGGCGGAGAAGCCGCAGCGGGGAGCTGTGCAGGCGGCGGTGTGTTTCTCGCGGCCACGGTTGTCGTACGACGTGGCGACCTGGAGCGGGCCTATGCGGGTGACGTTGCGGAAGCGGCGGTTCATCGGGGCTGTGCCTCCTGCGGGGTGGGGAATTCGGCGAGGATGCGGGCGGCTTCGGCGGGGTTCGAGGTGAGTTCGGCGGCGGCTTCCGCGAGGAGGCGGGCGAGGGTCGGGCGGCCGCTGTACGTCATGTCTCGGGCGGCGTCGAGGTAGTCGGCGGGGGTGGTGAAGTTGAAGTGGGGCATGGTCAGCTCTCTGTTGGGGTGAGGTGGGCGGTGATGGCTTCGGCCATGGGGGCCGGGACGCCGAGGCGGGCGCGGAGGGTGGGGGTGTCGATCGGCGTGCCGGTTCGGGTGCGGTGTTCGGCGGCGACCTTGCGGGCGTGGGCCACGAGAGCGGCCGGGACGGGGACGGGTGGGATCGGAGAGGGCTCGGTGGCAGGGGTTTCGGTTTCGGGGGCGTCCTCCTGGTCCTCGGTGGCTTCGGGCGGTGGCGGTGAGTGGACCAGGAGGGTTCCGCCGAGGAACGCCACGGCGGGCCAACCGGCGACGAGGATGCGGAGCCAGACCGGTACGTCGTCGAGGTCGAGGAGGCCAGCAGTGGCGACGTTCGCACCGAGCGACGCAATGAGGGCGGTGACGAACCAGCACCAGGCCGACGTCTTCGTCGTACCGGAACGGAGTCGGCGCCAGGCGGCGACCAGGAGCAGGTCAACGCTGATCGGGTAGGCCCACGCCTTCCAGCCGGATTGGCCGGCGGCTTCGGCGAGGTCATGGAGGTGGGCGAAGGACAGAGCACCGGCGATGACGGCTTGGATGAGGACGGCGTCGAAGCGGAAGGGGCGGGACACGGCCCTCACTCGTCTTCGTCGACCGCGTACGCGTACCAAGGGCAGTCACGTTCATCGTGGTCCACGCCGGTCTCGGCGCCGTCGGTGTCGCCGCAGTGTTCGCAGAACACGGAGGTCTCCATGGGGTTTTGGGTATGGCGGGGTAGGGAGTTGGCCCGTGGAAGGGGTCGTCAGACAGTCGGGAGGAAGGGCTTCAGCGCGGGCAAGTCCGGCACCAGGTGAGCCGTCGTACGGCAGATCCCGGCGGCGTCCCCGAGGGAGAGGTACGGCGTGCGGATGCGGGACCAGCCGCCGGACGTGTCGCCCGCGACGGCGAGGCCAGGGAGTTCGGGGGCGATGGAGCAGGCGGCGAACACAGCCTCTGGTGCGATATCGCCGAGAGCCATCTTGGCGGACGCTTCATCGTTCACGCGGTGGCAGACACGGCCGGTGAGTTGCGCGCGGAGCATGGTCGCACCCTTGCCGAGTTCGGCGCCGAAGCGTTGGCCACAGACTTCGAGGTGGATGCCAACCGCGCGGCCGAGTTGGGCGAGGCGGATGAGGTGGGTGACCATCTCGTCGCGGCGGTCCTCTTCCTTGCGGGTGGCGGTGAGGAAGAGTTCGGCCACCTCGTCGACGAACACGATGATCGGCGTGGGGCGTTCGGTTTCGGGGAGGCCCCAGATGTCAGAGGTGAGTTCGTCGTCGGGGGTGGTGGGGTCGATGCCTTGCCGGGTTTTGAGGAGGTCGTATCGGTCCTCCATCTCTTTGACCAGGGCGGGGAGTAGTTCGGCGGCTTCTTCGGGGTCTGTGGCGAGTGCGGACAGGCGTGCGGCGAACGGGGAGAGTTCGACGCCGCGTTTGCAGTCGATGCCGACCAGGGCGACGGGTTGGGTTGCGAGTCCGGCGATCAGGTGGCGGAGGTACATGGACTTGCCGGAGAGGGTTGCGCCGAGGGTGAGTTGGTGGGGGACGGTTCGGTAGTCGCGTACGAAGGGGGTGGCGTCTTCGCGGAGGGCGACGGGGACCTTGAGGAATCCGGCGTCCACTTTGCGGGGCATCCGTGCGCGGCGTAGTACGTCGTAGCCGACCAAGCGGAGTTCTACGACGCCGGGTTTGACCGGGGTGATGTAGACCGCGTGGACTCCCCAGGCGTGGCGGAGGCGTTCCGCCGAGGCGGTGACGTCGGCGGGTTCCTGGCCGGGGGCGAGGCGGATGCGGAGTCGAAGACCGGTCGCCGTGGGACGGACGATGCCCTTGCGGGGTGGGACCGGCCGTATCTCGCGGCGGGTTGTGGCCTTGACCGCGAGGACGCGGAGTCGGGAGGGAGCGACGGTCAAGCCGCAGGCTTCCATGACCGGCGCGTACGAGGTGAGGAGGCGGGCGGTGGATATCGGCCCGCCGATCGTCGCCCAGTACGCCGCCGGATGCTTGGCCCTGGTGTAGGCGGCCCCACCACCGAGTGCGGCGACCGGGCCACCTACCTCCAGGAGCGTCGTCAGGTCGGTCATCAGGCAGCGGCCCCCATGGACGCCGGGAAGGCAGCCGGGGTGACGGCGGCGGCGCGGTAGGCGATGCCGTGGCGCTGCTGGCCGTTGAACACCGATTCCCAGGGGCGGGCCATCAGACCCGGCAGCGAGACCGGCGAGCCGAGCGCAAGGCCCTCGGAGACGCCACCCTCGGGGATGGTGACCTTGATCAGCGACGACTCCCCGTCCTCGATGTAGACGACGCCGATCGTCATCAGCGCCTCACCGCTTACGGCGTCCTTGGCGATCTCGCCCGTCTGGCGGTCGCGGACCTTCGGTTCGGGGGCCTCGGTCAGGAGGATCGTCGCGGCGGAGGTCTCTACGCGGATGGTGCGCACAGCACGTTCCTATCTACTCGTCTATACGTGATGGGACTTGCGAACCCGATCTCTCGTGCTCACGAAGATCACCCTGCCATACAACTTGCCCACTCGTCTATACGAGTAAGCGTGTTGCGGTGTACGAGTTCGGAGGAACGACTCCACGCACCGCCGCCGGTCATGCCGTTACGTGGCCGGGAGCTGGTACGACAGGACGTACGCGTCAGCCGCCATGACCGTGTCGCAGACCTCGACCGCGCGGCCCTCGGTGTCGTAGGCAGTGCGGATCAGGTGGAACACCGGGACGCCGGCGGCGAGGTTGAGGGTCTTGACCTCGGCGGGCGAGGGCATGCGGGAGCGGATCTCTTCGTCGAAGTGGTCCAGGCGGTGGCCGAGGTCTTCGAGGCGGGCATAGATGCCGCCGGGGCCGGGGTTCGGTTCGGCGATCTGAGTACCGCGTGCGATGTCCAGGGGGAGGTACGAGGTGGCGAATTCGACCGGGCGACCGTCGAGGAGGTAGCGGCGGTAGCGGGAGAGCACGCGGCGTACGGAGCCCAGGCGGGCCGAGATGTCTGGGGTGGCCTTGACTTCCTTCACTTCGAGGCTGTCGACCTGGGGGTGACTGCCGACCGTGTCCGCTTCGACGATGAACGCCGACTTTCCTTGCTCGCGGTGACGGCGGGCGAAGCGGTCGGAGGCGAGGCGCCGCACCGGCGGGCGGGGGCGGACGAAGACTCCCTTGCCGTGTTCGGCATGGACCAGGCCCTCACCCTGAAGGATCGAGAACGAGTTGCGGACCGTCATCCGGGAGACGCCGTAGTGGTCGACCAACTCGGCTTCCGAAGGCAGCTTCTCCCCCTCGTTGAAGCGGCCACGGTCGATGGCTTCGCGAAGTTGGTCCGCGATCTGCCGGAAGACCGCGCGATCACTCGTCGGATCGAGGGTGCCGAGGAGGCCCAAAGGGAGGGAAGGGCTCATATGTACTCCTTTAGATATCTAGACGAGCGGGCTGGCTGTGTTGCTACCGTGGAGAGCCTAGTCAGCCGAGAGGGTCGAGGTACGTGAGCACCGAACGTCCGCACTCCGTGAGCGTGGCCGGGGTCGTCGTCGACGACCAGGGCCGGGCTCTCCTGATCCAGCGGCGGGACAACGGGAAGTGGGAGCCGCCGGGGGGTGTCCTCGAACGCGAGGAGACGATTCCCGAGGCTCTTCAGCGTGAGGTTCTCGAAGAGACCGGCATCAAGATCGCTCTCCCTGCGACGCTGACTGGCGTCTACAAGAACATGACCGGGCTGATCGTCTCGCTGGTGTTCCGGTGCGAGGCGACCGATGGCACTCCTACTACTGGCGCCGAGACCCGTGCGTTGCGTTGGGTCACCCGTGAGGAAGTCTCCGGGCTCGCCGATGAGGCGTACGCGATCCGTGTTCTGGACGCGTTGGACTCGGCGTCTCCGCCTGCCGTTCGCGCCCATGACGGCGTGAAACTCATCTAGCTCTAACCCGCTGCACATGGCGGCCTACCAGCACGAAGGAACTTGTATGCACGAGTATATGAGTCCGGTGAAGGTCTGGGGGCTCAGTTGCCCAGGTTTTCCGGAGGAAGTCAGTCGGGCTCGGCGGTGGACGCGGGACATTTTGCGCGGGTCACCGTTCGTCGACGACGCCGAGCTGATCGTGAGCGAGCTGAGCGCGAACGCGGTGCTGCATACGGCCAGTGGGCTGGACGCCGGAAGTTTCCATCTGGCGCTCGCGGTGTCGCCTCAGGTCGTCGCCTTGTCCGTGACCGACCACGGCGGGACGGAGACGGCCCCGAAGATCGAGCGCCAGGAGCAGGACGCCGAGCACGGGCGAGGGCTGGGGATGGTCAGCGCGATTGCCCATCGAGTCGTTGTCCGCAAGAGCGATCACGGGCACACGATCACGGCGGAGCTGTATGCCGGCGGGGCACTGCGGGAGCATCCGTGCTGAGCGGTTGGGGCAGGCCGGGGTTCTGGTGTGAGTGCACCACGCGGACTCTGGCAGGGGAAACGCTCGTGAGGCTCGTGGGGTCCTACGACGCGTACACGGAGGCCGAGGCGGACCGGTGGGTGTCGACGATCCTTCGCACCATCTCCCCCGCCCTTGACGCCGACGCCTCCCAGCAGGCCAGCGCCTTACTCCGTGACCGCCGCATCGACACCAGGCGAGCCTTGCTGAACCGCGAGCCCTGCACCGTGTCCATCACCCACGCGAACACACGCATCACGTGGACGATCCGTCCCGTCGTCTTCCTCCCCTTGGCCCACCGTCAGACAGTCGAACTCCCACCTTGCGCCCACGAGTTCCACCCACACCCCGCAGGGTGAGTTACAACTTTCTCTACTGGTTCAAGGCGGCTCGCTCCGCTCCCCGCGCGCGGCCCGGCCCCCGGCCGGGCCTGCGCTCCTGTCTCCGCCCCGCTCCAGCCCGGCCGGCGCCCGGGCCGCGCTCAAAGCATGCAGCCGCCTGATTCCAGAGAAGGGGTACATCGTGGCTGGGGCGGTCGACTCCACGGCCTAGCCACCTCCCCGGTCCAGGTCCCGCGTCGAGCAAGACCAGGGGCCACTCGTGCACATTGCGGGCAGGTCCACAGGCTGCCCGAGTTGCCAGCCAGCGTACGGCCCCCTGGTCATGCTCAACCCCAGACCGGGCAGGACACCGGCCAAAGCCGTTCCACCGACCCAAACGCGCAGTGGAAAGCCTTGCTTTACGTTACCAGTAAAGCGCTACAAACTCGGAGTCCAGATATCTCTCGTTTTCCGTATTCGACTCCGGAACTGGCCCTGGCGAATTAGGCAGTGCGATGGTGCCGCCAGGGGAAGCTCCGATAAGCTGCCACGCCCGACTCCTTTCCCTCACAGCATCATCAGAGTCAACGGAGGCAGAAAAACTATCCTCGATTTCTTGAACGATTAGCCGGAATGCTCTACGACTGTCAGTGACAGAAACCAACAATCCACTGTTTTCGCGAGCCAGGACCTCAATTCGTCCACGCGTCTCTGAATCTAGAGATACTCCACATCGGGCAGCGATAAGCTCTCCGTACAAGATAAGTACGCGCACCCTTTGCTCGGTAATCTCTTCCGATGATCTATCTTCAGTCAAAGCGTTCAGTGCGCCGGAACTGAACCTATGAAGCTCTTCTCCCAATCCGGGCACGACCTCTTTCAAGACCTCCACCAACTTGACGGGAGTCCACTTTGATTGAAGTCCAGTCACAGCAATTCTACTGAGGGCCCAAACCGGCGAATCAGCGAATAGAACCCGCCGAATATCTTTCCAGTACAGCGACTGCTCGGTCACTCCGACCAAATAGAGAGGTTTCCGGGTAGCCACTACCGAGCCATCAAGGCTAGGCTCCATTCTTTTGTGAACAACATACTCGACTCCATCAATCGTAAAGACCGAGTAGTCGACCACCTCACACTTAAGCGGCACAAGGCCCGCCATAAGGCCCTCAAGAATCCCATTAAAAGCCTGCGCCTGTTCCAGATCCTCCGAATTAATCGACGCAGCCAGATACGGATTACTTACCAGGTCGGCCATGACCGAGATGATCGAACTCACGCGATAAGTAGGATCTGCGCGAAGCTTAACCTTCACCTCAAAAAGCTCCCCACGCGCCAACCGCTCCCTGTCGAGTACCCATGGCTGGGCAGCGTATCTGGGTGGCGGAACTCGCATGTCTGCAAGGACATCCGCCAAACTGGGAGGCTCCCCTACGCAAGCCTCAGGAGTGACCATCCTCGCGTTTTTGCGCTTCTCGTAATCGTGCAGATCCTTGAATGTTGCTTGAACCGTAGACTTTCGCAGCACCTGCGAGTCCTTGCTTTGAGTGGCCTCAAAGCGTGAGCCAATTCCTGACTTGATGATTTTGGCATCAGCATTGATGCTGCTGTTGACTTCGGATTTGATTGAGCTTGAAAGTGTTTCGGTATATTCGCTGGGGAGTGCCCCGAGGCGGGACGACAGAAGGCTCGTGACGCTAACCTCATCCAGGTATACGAATTCCCGAAGAATCGGACCCGACGCAGCATGCTGCTTACGCCGCTTTCGATTTCGCAGCCATCGTTTCAATCGACTGATCATCTTCTACCTCTCACCCGCGTCCAAGGTCCTTACCGACAGCCTATTTCTATGCAGTGCAACCCTCTCGTAGCCGCCGATGTAATCGTCGGAAAAAATGGCATCCCTTGACTCTATTACGGCCAGAAGTGCGGCCTCGCTCCAAATGGCAGCGAGTTCCGCAGGGGACCAGTTGGCGGTCTTTTCGGCGACGTACAGGTGTGGTAGCTCCTCTCCCTTGTTGAGCCTTTTTGCGGATACTTCGAGAATTGCTCTCCGATCCTCTACCCCAGGTAGAGGAAAGTCGATTTCCCAGTCAAACCTACCGGGCCGCCTCAGAGCAGGATCCAAGTCCTGAGGGCGGTTGGTGGTGGCGATAACGACAACGTTGGTGTCAGCACTGAAGCCGTCCATGGCAGAGAGAAGTTGGCCCACGATCCGACGGGAGGCTTCATGAGAATCATCACTGCGTTTTGATGCGAGACTATCCATTTCGTCAAAGAAGACGATAGCTCGCTCTTGCATTGCGGCATCCTCGAAGATTTTGCGAATGAGCTCTTCACTCTGGCCGTACCACTTACTCAGAACCTCTGGTCCACTGATTTCATAGAACTCCGCATTAGCCCGATGTGCGATGATTTTAGCTAGCATTGTCTTGCCCGTCCCGGGAGGGCCAGTGAGAAGAACACCTTTGATGGGCCGAGCACCAATCTTAGCCAATGCATCATGGCATTCGAGTGGAGTCTCAATCAGCTCTTTTGCTCGTTCTACGATTTCGGGATAACCGCCAAAATCATCAAAAGTGAGGGCCCCATCGGGTGATGCTTTAAACTGCTCTACAGTTACACTATCAACGGCCGGTAGGTCGATATATCGGACAGGGTCCTCGGAAAGCACCTCTGTGATCCCTCGTGATTCAAACCCCTTTACTGTATTTCCTTCTCGCAAGTCCACGTCATGCGGGTTGTCTAGCACCCTAAGGCGCCCACCGATGTCGATGACCACTTGCCCTGGCTGCAGCAAGCGCACAACGCCAACCCAAGGTTCCTCGTCCCAGAGCTCCTCAGGGGCAGGAGAGATGTCGTTATTCTCAACGTCGATGAAGACAATATCTCCTCGCTCGAAGCGGAATTCCTCAGAGGTCGTACAAGTGGCGATATTCCCGTTGCGCAACTCAAGGAACGCTGTAGTTTGATCTTCGCTTACATGCTTAACTCGCGCCACCGTCTGGGGAGGATAGATGTCTGCGTCCATTAAGTAATGGTAGTCCTGAGGTCGTTGATCAACTAGCCAAAGTTGCTGCAAGACGAAGAGGACATCACCCAAGGTCCCACCGCCGCGCTTCCGCCGGCGCGGCTTGCTCTGGTCGACGACATGGCAGCGTGGCTGAGGCCTGTGTAGGTGCCGCGAGGCACACGCGTGCGTGATCGGTCGGCCTACCCGCCGTCGTGGCTGACTGTCGTCGGCTGAGGAGCAGACACTCCCGGCGCAGCTCCGCGAAGGGACGTACGAGGCGAAGGGCTGTGCCATTCGCGTGCCAGATCCTGCGGGGAACCACGGGGAACAGCGGGAACTGGCCCTGAGGGCGATAAGGACTCCAATGTCACTGCGCCGCAGGTCAGCGCTGCAACCGCTGCCAAGAGCACCGAGCTTCCCAAGCTGAGAGTGCGAGTTCGATTCTCGTCACCCGCTCCATGTATAACCCCCGAGTCAGGGACTCGGGGGTTCTTTGTTGCCCAGACCCGTGTGCGGGGTGCTTCGTGCGCTCGGTGGGGAGCAGGGTGTCGAGCCCTGGGGCCGCCTCGTGTTGCCGCTCAGGGGGAGCGCGTTGCCAGTGGAGGGGTCTGGGGCTGATTTTTGGCTCGGGGGGTTTTGAAACCGCAGGTCAAGGGTGTGGCGGGGTTGCTGTCGGCTGGATCTGTGCCGATGGCCACAGCGAGCGGGATGCGCGTGGGCTCATACTGAGTCATGACGAAGCCTGCTGCACCGAAGCGTCACTTGCCTACCAGCCCCTTCAAGGCCCCGGTCACGCCGGCTCCCAAGCACTTCGCGATGGGTGATCAGGTCACCCACGATGTGTACGGTCTCGGCCGGGTGATCAGCATCGAGGACCGGATCGCGGTGCTGGTGGATTTCGGCTCGGCGCAAATGCGGATCTTGAGCCCGTACGCCAAGATGACCAAGCTGTAGATCACCCACCGTGCCAGGTCACGGTGGTCCAGGCCCCGGCAGGGACCTGTAACGAGAGAGAGACCCCCCATCGATCCGACGTCGCTGTTCTCCGCTCCGGAAAAGCAACCCCGCTGCTCCACTGCAGCGTCTCCGCCTCCGACGACAAATCCCTTCCAGGCCCCGGATTTCAGGGGGGACGAGGTCTTCCCGCTCGACGATGCGCAGGAATGACGGTGACCGGGACAGCCGGCCGCAGGCCGTCTCGTTCACGGTCGTTCAGGCAGCACAACGGCAGGCTCCCGTGAGGAACTTCCCTGGGGGAGCCTGCCGTTGTGCCGCGGGAGGGGTCAGCGGGTTCTGGCCTTGATCGTGGTGGCGGCCTGCGTGGGTTCGGTGCGGGCGTCGCCGCCGTAGACCGCCGTGAAGGTCGTGTTCTTGGTGACCTTGTAGGTGATGACGAGCTTGCCGGTGCGGTCCACCGTGGCGGTTCGGAGCAGCTTCTTCGCGCCGCCCGCCGGCTGGGCGTAGACCGAGACCTTGCGCTCCTTCCACGTCCTGCCGAGCTTGGCGGTCAGGGTGGCGGTCTTCCCCCGTACGACGGTCTTGGCGTTCGCGGCCAGGGTCAGGGTCGTCTTGTTGCGCGGGACCGTGACCGTGGTGGTGGCGGTCGTGGGGGCGTGGGTGGCGTCGCCGGGGTAGCGGAGGGTGTAGGTGACCTTGCCGCCCGCTGCCGGGGTGTCCTCGATCTTGAATTCGCGGTCGCGTGACAGCCATACCGTGCGGGTGCCGAGCGGCTTGCCCTTGGGGGAGGCGAGGTCGGTACGCGTCACCTCGATCGGCAGGGAGCCGGGAAGCTCGGGCAGGACGAAGGCGAAGGTGCCGGTCAGGGTGAGTTTCTTGTCCAGCGGGGCCTTCGCGGGCGCGCTGGCCTTCAGGCTGGTTGCCGCCTTGGTGGCGTCGTCGATCGAGCGGAGGACGAGGTTCTTTCCGCCTGCGCCGTCGGTGGTGAGGATGAAGAGCCGGCTGCTGTCGGGTGCCCAGGCGAGGCCGTGCGGTTGTACGGAGTTGTAGAGGCCGGTGCTGATGAAACGGGTCGCTCGGGTGTCTCCCGGGCGGTAGACGTAGGTGTCCGTGCCCCTGCCGTACCGGACTCCTACGGCCAGGGCGCCGTTCGGGGCGTACTCGACGGCGTTGGGCTCGCCCTGGATCTGCAGGGTTCTGGTGTCCTTGCCGCGGAAGAGGTCGGGGCGGAGGGTGGTGACGGAGTCCTCGGTGCCGTTCGCGGTGATGATCTCGTCGCCGTCGGGTGAGACGGCCAGGTCCTCCTGGCCGCCGAGGCTCTCGGGCATGATCTCCGTGCGGTGGGCGCGCTGTTGGGCCGTGCCGGAGGAGATGTCGTAGACGGTGAGTTCCTCCGGGGAGCGGTCCTTGCTGCCCGCCAGCAGGACTCCCCCGCCGGTGGTCAGCTGCGGTGCCGACTCCCAGGGGACCCCGCCCGACTGGTCCAGGGTGACGGTCGGTTCGGGGCCGGAGAGGTCGAGGGAGCCGAGGTTGCCGCCGCCTCGCGCGTACGCGCCGTAGCCGAACCAGAGTCTGTCGCCGGCGAGGGCCAGGTCCAGGGGGGCGGTGTTCGCGCCGGTGGCGTAGCGGGCGGTCTCCTTGAACGTGACCGTGTCGACGGCGGATATCGCGTCGGCGTCGGGGAGGGCGACGTAGAGCGTGGCGGAGTCCTTGCTCAGCGCCAGTCCGGTGCCGCCGGTCTCGCCGGTGATCCGGGCCACGGCCTTGCCCGTGTAGTCGGCGACGACGACGGAGCCGGTCTTCGGGTCGCTGATGAAGACGTGGCGGTGTACGCCGTCCACCACCATCTCGCCCCGCGGCCAGTCCGCCGAGATGGGCAGCGTCGCCCGGCTGTCCGCGGCGGCGGTCTGGGCGCCGGCCCCGGTGAGGCAGACGGAGCCGGAGAGGATGGCGAGCGCCGTCGCGGCTGTGACGGCGGTTCGAGAAGTGGCATGACGAACTCGCATGGTGGTGCCCCCCGTTCAGACAGTGCCCGGCCGGTGTCGCGACGGCCGGGGGTGGTCGGTGACGAGGGTATGTCACCCCCGGTGCGTGGGGCGCGGGGCCGTCCCCCACGACGACGTCCCGTCCCCACGCCGACATCCCGCGCCCACGCCGGAGGCCCCAGCCCTCACGCCGCCGCGTTGAGCAGGTCCGCCAGTACCTCCGGGCGTTCCAGGGCGATGAAGTGGCCCGCGCCGGGGAGCTGGGTGAAGTCGGCGGCGGGGAGGAGGTGTCTGTTGGCCTCGCGGTCCGAGGGGCGGGACCAGTCCTTCTCGCCGTAGACGAGGTGGACGGGGGCCTTGATCTCGGGGTAGCGGGAGCGGGCGGCGATCAGGGTGGGGAGGGCCTGGTAGACGGCTCGGGCGACCGTCGGGTAGCCGGGGCGGCGGCCCACCTGGAGGAGTTCGTCCACGTAGTCGCCGCGGAGTGCGTTCTTGTCGCCCAGGCCGCCCTGGAGGATCTTCGTGAGGGCGGGCTTGGGTTCCACGCCGGCGATCGTCGGGCCCACCACGGGGGCGAGGACGCCGGCGACCACCACGCGGGCGAGGAGGCTGGAGCGGGCGATGCCGCCGGGGAAGTCGTACGCGTTGACCGCGACTACGCGCCGTACGCGTTCCGGGAGGTCCGCCGCGGTGGTGAGGGCGAGGACCGCGCCCATCGATTCGCCGGCCAGCGTCACGTCGCGCAGGTCGAGTTCGGTGAGGAGGCGTTCGACGCCCGTGCGCATCGCGGGCTCGTCGTACGACGCTCCGGGGACGATCTCGGAGTAGCCCATGCCGGGGAGGTCGAGGGCGTACACGGTGTAGTGGTCCGCGACCAGGGGGATGAGGTGGCGGAAGTGTTCGGCCTGGGTGCGCACGGTGTGCAGCAGGACCAGGGGGGCGCCGGTGCCCGCCTTGAGGTAGCGGAGGGTTCCCTCGCGGGCGGTGCGGGGGGCGAGGGTGTGGGTGGTGGTGCCGGGGACGTGGATCGTGGGGCGGGGCTCTTGGGTGGGCATGTCGCTGGCTCCTTGTGCGTGACGGGGCACCGGAACGGATCCCGAGAGGGGGAAACCGATCGGTTTCCACCAAGGTAAACCGATCAGTTTCCGGGCGCAAGCCCGACACGCGCTCAGCGCGCACCCGGCAACGCCCCATGCGGACCTCAGCCCCACCCCCTCGCTTGCATCCAGGAAACCGATCTGTTTCCCTAGGTGGAAACAGATCGGTTTCCGATCGGTGGCCGAGCCATGACCAGCGACCAAGGGGAAAAGTGAGTACCACGATCAACCACGGAGCGCCCGCCTCCGGGACAACAGACTCGGGCCGCCGCGGCTCGCACGCCGTGCGCTGGTGGGTGCTCGTCGTGCTGGGCGTGGCGCAGCTCATGGTGACGCTCGACGCGACCGTCGTGAACATCGCGCTGCCCGAGGCGCAGCACGCGCTCGGGTTCAGCGACGGCAGCCGGCAGTGGGTCATCACGGGGTACGCCCTCGCGTTCGGCAGCCTGCTGCTGCTCGGGGGGCGGCTCGGTGACCTCTTCGGGCGGCGTACGACGTTCGTGACCGGCCTGGTCGGTTTCGCGGCGGCGTCGGTCGTCGGCGGGGCGGCGGGCAGCTTCGAGGTGCTCGTCGCGGCGCGTGTGGGGCAGGGCCTGTTCGCCGCGCTGCTCGCGCCCGCGGCCCTCTCCCTGCTCAGCGTGACGTTCACGGACCCGGCGGAGCGGCCGAAGGCGTTCGGCATCTTCAGCGCGCTGTCCGGTGCGGGCGCGGCGGTCGGGCTGCTGCTCGGCGGCATGCTGACCGAGTGGGCGTCGTGGCGCTGGGTGATGTACGTGAACGTCGTCTTCGCGGGTGCCGCGCTGGTCGGGGCGCTGCTGTTGCTGGCGAAGCCCACGGTCACCGAGCGGCCCAGGATCGACGTACCCGGGACCCTCGTGGTGAGCGCCGCGCTGTTCGGGATCGTCTACGGCTTCGCGCACGTCGAGTCGACCAGCTGGACCGACCCGGTCGCCCTCGGCTTCATGATCGGCGGTGCGGTGCTGCTCGCGGTGTTCGTCTGGCTGGAGGGCCGGGTCGCGCATCCGCTGCTGCCGCTGCGGGTCGTACTCGACCGGACCCGGGGCGGGGCGTTCCTGGCCGTGTTCGTGCTGGGGATGGGGATGTTCTCGATCTTCCTGTTCCTGACGTACTACCTGGAGGCGAGCATCGGGTACTCGCCGATCGAGGCCGGGCTGTCGTTCCTGCCGATGGTCGCGGGCATCGTCGCCTCCTCGACCACCGTGCCGTCGCTGGTGCTGCCGAAGGTCGGCCCGAAGATCGTGGTCACCGCCGGGTTCCTGGTCTCCGCGTCCGGTATGGCCCTGCTGACGCGGCTCACGCTGGACAGCACGTACGCCGCCCACATCATGCCGGGCATGATCCTGCTGGGCCTCGGCATCGGCGCGGTGATGACCACGGCGTTCCAGGGCGCGACCGCGGGCGTGCACCACGAGGACGCGGGGGTCGCCTCCGCGCTGATCAACACCAGCCAGCAGGTGGGGGGTTCGATCAGTACGGCGCTGCTGACGACCGTCGCCTCCTCGGCCGCGACCGACTACCTGTCCTCGCACAGGCCGAGCGCGCTGACCGTGGCCCGGGCCGGGGTCGAGAGCTATACGGCGACCCTGGCGTGGGGGGCCGGGATCTTCGTGGTCGGCGCGGTGCTGACGGCGTTCCTGATGCCGAACAAGGCGCTGGCGCCGTCGGAGGGGGAGCCGGTGATCGCCCACTGAGGAGACGCGCCGGGGTGGGGCGGCGTACACGCGCCGGCCCCGCTCGGCTCCTCGCCGCACCCCTGTGAAAACCGGTCGGTTTCCCATCGTACGGAATCGGGTTAACCTCACAACATGACCACCGAAGCGATGTCGCACTCCCGCGAACGACTGCTGGAGGCAGCGGCGACCCTGACCTACCGGGACGGCGTCCACATCGGCGTCGACGCGCTGTGCAAGGCCGCCGGGGTGTCCAAGCGGTCCATGTACAAGCTGTTCGAGAGCAAGGACGACCTGCTGGCGGCGAGCCTGGAGGAACGTGCCGCCGCCTATGTGGCGGCGCTGCTGCCTCCGGCGGACGACAGCCGGCCGGCCCGGGCGCGGATCCTGCACGTCTTCGAGCAGGCGGAGGCGCAGGCGGGGGCGCTCGGCTTCCAGGGGTGCCGGTACCTCGTCGTACAGATCGAGCTGAAGGATCCGGGGCATCCCGCGAGCCGGGTGGCGCGGCGGGTCAAGGAGGAGCTGGCGGCCTTCTTCCGGGCCGAGGCCGAGCGGGGCGGGGCGGGGGATCCGGAGTTGCTGGCCCGGCAGTTGATCCTGGTCTTCGACGGGGCGAGTGCGCGGGCGGGGATCAAGGCCGATACGCGGGGTGGGCTCGTCGGGCCGACTGTCGGGGCGTTGCTGGATGCGGCGGGGGTGAGGTGATGTCGGTGTACGGGTGATGGTCGGCGCTCGGTGCTCGGCGCTCGGCGGGCGTGAGGTGGTCTGGCGCGGGCCTCGGTCGGTCGGTGGCCGTGTGGGGGTTCGGCGCCTGGGGTCGCGTACGGAAATCGATCGGTTTGCGTGGGTGAGGCTGATCGGTTTCTCGCCTGTGCCGGTGGGCTTCGTGCCGGCGAGCCCTACGTCGAGGAGCCCGGGCCGGGGAGGGTCGTACCCGCCTTTCCGGGAGCACGGGTGGCTGCCGCCCGCGATGCCGACGGACGCCTCGACCGGCGTGGGAGCGGTTGGCCGGCCGCGGTGGTCGACTCGGCCTGGTTGTGCGAGCCGTGTCTCGTGGCCGGGGGCGACGACGACGCGGTCAGCCTCGGCCATCCCGACCTGGTCGGGGAACGCCCGTACGTGCGGGCCGCGTTGCCCGGTACCCGGACCCTGATCGCGGTGGCCGACAAGGAGTTCCGCCAGACCGACGCGCGGGCCGACCACGCCGCCCGTACTGTCACCCGGGCACTCAATCCTTCCGACACGGCCTAGGGGGATGGGGCTGCACCGCAACGTCATCCACCCGGAGTTCGGCGGTTTCGTGCTGGTGGTCGCGGAGGTGAGCGAGTACGGGCGGGCGCTGGGCTGCAACCCGTGCATCGACTGCAAGTTGTGCGTCGCCGCCTGTCCGGTCGGGGCCATTGCCCAGGACGGTTCCTTCGACGAGTTCATGAGCGGGTTCACCGAGCGGGCGCAGAGCCTGAGTTCGCCGCCGGGGTACACGTCCGGGTACCGCCTCGCGCAGGGAGTTCGTGGACACGGTGTTGCGGCCGCTGCGAGCCGCCGGGGAGTCGGGCACGTACGTCGTGAAGGGCGGGGGTTTCCGGAGGGGCGGAAAGCTGCGGAAACCGATCGGTTTTCATTTTGTCCGCTTCGGGTTACCCTCACGGTATGAGCACAGAAGTGAAACTGAGCCCCCGGGAACGCCTGCTGGAGGCGGCGGCCACGCTCACCTACCGCGACGGCGTCAATATCGGCGTCGAGGCGCTGTGCAAGGCCGCGGGGGTGTCCAAGCGCTCCATGTACCAGCTCTTCGAGAGCAAGGACGAACTCCTCGCGGCGAGCCTCAAGGAACGCGCCTCCGGCTTCGCCTCGACCCTCCTGCCCCCGGCCGACGACGACCGGACGCCCCGCGAGCGGATCCTGTACGTCTTCGGGCAGGTGGAGGCGCAGGCGGGGGCGGCCGAGTTCCGGGGCTGCCGGTACCTCGCCGTGCAGGTCGAACTCAAGGACCAGAGCCATCCGGCGAGCCGCGTGGCCCAGCAGATCAAGGCGCATCTGACGGGGTTCTTCCGCGCCGAGGCCGAGCGGGGCGGGGCGGGGGATCCGGAGTTGCTGGCCCGGCAGCTCAGCCTGGTCTTCGACGGGGCGAACGCTCGGGCGGGGATCCAGGTCGACAATCTGGCTGGGCTGGTGGCGCCTACGGTGAGGACGTTGCTGGATGCGGCGGGGGTGGGCTGAGGGGCGTTGAGCTGAGGGGCGTTGAGCTGAGGGGTGTGGGCCGGGGGCGTTGGGCGGAGGGGCTTCTCGCCTGGTGGTGGGTACGGGGGGGTGCTGGGCGAAGGGGCGTTGGGGTGAGGGGGCGTGGGGTGAGGGGGCGTGGGGTGAGGGGGCGTGGGGTGAGGGGGCGTGGGGTGAGGGGGCGTGGGGTGAGGGGGCGTGGGGCTGAAGGGCTTCTCGCCTGGTGGTGGGTACGGGGGTCCGGTGGCTGTGGGGGTGTTGCCGGGCGTGGCCTGGGCGGGGAGGGCGGCTGGCTTCTCGGCAGCGCGTTTCGGGTCGGGAGGCTCGCCGGCTTCTCGGCCTCAGCACGTCCCTGGCGAGAGGCTCGCCGGCTTCTCGGCCTCAGCACGTCCCTGGCGAGAGGCTCGCCGGCTTCTCGACCTCAGCACGTCCCTGGTGAGAGGCTCGCTGGCTTCTCGGCCTCAGCACGTCCCGGGCCGGGAGACTCCGCCGCCCTCCCGGCCCCAGCACCTCCCGGGCGGAGAGACTCCGCCGCCCTCCCGGCCCCAACACCTCCCGCGCCAAGAGACTCGCCGCCTCCCCGGCCTCAGCACGCCCCAGCCCGAGAGACTCCACCACCTCCCCGGCCCCAGCACGCCCCCGGCGAGAGGCTCGCCCGTTTCTCGGCCCCGGCGCCCAGCGGCAGGCGTGGTGTTTCCCGGACGCTCGTCCGGGTGGCCCTGGCGGCTTCGCCGGTCAGGGTCTCGGCTCGGCGAGGGGGCCGCGCTCGCGCGGGTGGCGGTGGGTTTCGCTGTCGTCGGAACGGGCCGTGACAGCTCGGGCGCCGGATCGCGGGCCCTCGGCCGGAGAGGTCGCCGCCGGTCCGCCCGATATCGGCCGCGGAAAGCGAAAGGGTCCACCGACCGAGTCGGTGGACCCTTGGGAAAGGCCGGGGTCAGGGCTTGAGTACTGCCAGTACGTCGTCGAGCGAGACGCTGGTGGGGTCGCTCATGTCGGAGCCGTCGAAGGTCTGCCAGATGTACGACGCCGTCCCGTTCTCCCGCAGCGGGTGCAGGTCGGCCAGTTCCGGGTCGTCACGGAAGCTGTTGAACGCCTCTTCGGACTCCCATTCCACGAGGAACAGGACCTGGCGTGGCGCGAGGTCACCGGCCACGTTGTCCCGGAAGCGCCCGAACGCGACCATACGGCCACCGTATTTCGGAGCCGCTTCGGGGAGCCGGCTGAAATATTCGAGGTATTTCTCCAGGTCGACCACGTCGAACATGTTCAGGGCGTAGAACTTCTGCTGCGAATTCCCGCTCATCGTCGATATCTCTTTCGTGAACTATTCGGCGAGCTGGGGGTACAGCGCGGCCAGGTCACCGGCCAGGCCCGCCTTGACCTGCCGGGAGATGTCGTCCGCGAGGACCTCGTGCGCACCGGACTCGATGCCGTCGAGGGCGAGGGCGGCGACATCGCGGGGGGCGGACTTGGGGGCGTCGACGCCCGCCGCCAGGTCGGTGTCGACGTACGCGACGTGCAGTCCGGTGACGGCGATGCCGCGCGGCCGCAGTTCCAGGCGCAGGGAGTTGGTCTGCGACCACAGGGCGGCCTTGGAGCCGGCGTAGGAGCCGCCGAGCGCGAGCCAGGAGAGCACGGAGTGGACGTTGAGGAGGTGCCCGCCGCCGTTGCGCTCGATGACCGGCACGAAGGCCCGGGTGACGAGGAGGGGGCCGTAGAAGTTGGTCTCGAAGTCCCGGCGTACGTCGTCCACCGGTGAGTCGAGGTAGGACGCGGCGACCGAGGCGCCGGCGTTGTTGATCAGGACGGTGATGTCGCCGGCCTGGGCGGCGGCCGCGGCCACGGACTCGGGGTCGGTGACCTCCAGGGCGACCGGGACGGCGTCGGGGTGGGTCACGGTGCGCGGGTCGCGGGCGGTGGCGTAGACCTTGGCGGCGCCGCGGGCGTACAGCTCTTCCACCAGGGCCTTGCCGATGCCGCGGCTGCCGCCGGTGACGAGGACGTTGGCGCCCTTGAGTGTGGTCATGACTGCCTCCGGGAGGGGGAAACCGATCGGTTTCAAGAAGAGTAAACCGATCGGTTTCACGGCGCAAGCGGCGGCTGTCGCGGGGAAGGGAACGCCCGTGACCGGTCGCGCCTTCGTGCGCGGCGCCTGACCGCGCTCATCGGCCTGGCCCTGGCGGCATCACCCCACGGCGTCGCGCTGTGGGCCCCCTACCTCAGGGGGACCGCCCGTCGCCCCTCTCAGGTAGGCCCTACTGTGATCCCCGTGACGCAGGCCGGCGCTGGAGAGGATGATCGGCGATGACGCCCCTGAGCACCGGGGACCCTGAGGTCATAGGCGGGTACACCCTGCTCGGGCGGCTCGGGGCGGGTGGGATGGGGGTCGTGTACCTGGGGGTGTCCGCGTCGGGGCGGCAGGTCGCGGTGAAGCTGGTGCGGGGGGCGTACGCGCAGGAGGAGGAGTTCCGGACCCGGTTCCGGCAGGAGGTCGCGGCGGCGCGCAGGGTGAGCGGCGCGTTCACCGCGCCGGTCGTGGACGCCGACCCGGACGCCGAGCGCCCGTGGATGGCGACGCAGTACGTGCCGGGGCGCAGTCTCGCCGAAGTCGTGCAGGGGGACGGCCCGTTGGGGCTGCGGGAGGTGCGCGCGCTGGGGCTGGGCCTGGCCGAGGCGCTGCGGGACATCCACCGGGTGGGGCTGGTGCACCGGGATCTCAAGCCGGGGAACGTCCTGATGACGGACGACGGTCCGCGCGTCATCGACTTCGGCATCTCGCGGGCGGCGGACCACCAGAGCCTCACGACGACGGGGCGGATGATCGGTACGCCGCCGTTCATGTCGCCGGAGCAGATGGCCTCGCCCCGGGAGGTCACCCCGGCCTCGGACGTGTTCTCGCTGGGGTCGCTGCTGGTGTTCGCGGCGGTGGGCGCGGGGCCGTTCGACTCGGACAGCCCGTACATCACGGGGTATCAGGTGGCGTTCGGGGCGCCCGACCTCACGGGGGTACCCGGGGAACTCCTGAGGACGATCGAACGCTGCCTGGACAAGGACCCCGCCGAACGGCCGGAGTTGGCGGACGTACAGCGCATGCTGGAGGCGCTGCCGGAGTCCACGTCCCCCGCGAGTACGGTCCCCAAGGGCCGCCTGACACCCCGGAGTTCGCCCACGATCCCGGTCCCGGTGGAGACCTCGACCGGCACGGGCGGCAGGCGCCGTACGAAGCTGCTGCTGGCCGCCCTCGGCACGGTACTGGCCGTCGCGGGTACGACGGGTGTCCTCCTCGCCGGCCGGGACCCCGAGGGCACGGCGAGCAGGAGTACCACCACCCCTACCGCAGAACTACCCGCCGGCTGGAAGCCCTGGCAGGTAGCTCTCAGGTACGAGACGAAAGGCATCCCTCTTGAGTACGACGATCCGGCGTGCGTGACGGAGGACGGCGCCCTCTACTGCGGCGGTACGGGGTTCACGACCGCCCGGGTCGACGCGGCGTCCGGCAAGGTCGCCTGGCGGACCGGGACCCGTCCGCAGGCGGCGGGGCCGATCGGCGTACGCGGCGGTGTCGTCTACACGTACGAGCAGCCGGAGGACGGAACCAGGAGTGTGGTGGCGCTCGACTCCCGTACGGGGAAGGAGCGTTGGCGGCACGGCATCAACACCGGTGCGAAGGCGGTGCTGTACGGCGGCGGGCTGCTGGCCCTGTCCCCGGACGCCTCGGAGTTCGTGGCGTACGGCCCGTCGGGCGCGGAGTTGTGGCGGGCGCCGTCGCTGGACGAGTACTGCGTCCCGGCGGCGCCGGGCGGTGTGCCGTACGCCCTGTGCGAGCAGGGCGCCGAGCCCGGCCAGGCGCCGGTCGAGCTGATGCGGGCGGAGGCCGGCAGCCTCTCCACGACCGCGACCCTGCCGAAGAAGTCGGTGGCGCTCGGCGCGGTCGGCGGGCAGCCCCTGTTCCTCGCCCCGCAGACCGCCGAGGACGTGTACGAGTCCGGGTACGAGCGGCCGTACAGCGCGCTGTTGCGGGTGGACCCGGCGACCGGGCACGTCACCCGCGTACCGCTGGCCCGCGCGCTGACCGGTACGGCGACCTTGATCGGCGGCGTCGTCTACTTCGCGCGGTCCGACGGGACGGTCACCGCGGTGTCGGCGGCCGACGGGAAGCAGCTCTGGCAGAGGGTGACGGACGTGGAGAGCCTGTCCGCGCCGGTGGTGTCGGCGAAGTACGGGAGGGTGTACTTCGCGAACCGGTACGGGCGGCTGCTGGCGCTCGACAGCCGTACGGGGGCGGAGGTATGGGGTACCTCGGCGCTGCCCGATCCCGGGGACAAGGTGCAGGGGTATCCCCCTCAGGTACTACTCGTCGACGACGCGATCGTGGCGATGGCGGGGGACACGGTGTTCTCGCGGGGGCCGGGCGGGCCGGGTTGATCCCTGCGCGCCTGGGTCGATGCCTGCGCGCCGGGCTGATTCCGCGAGCCCTGTTCCTTATGTCCACGAACTCCCCCGGAAATGTCCGCGATCCGTAACGGAGGGATCCCGCGCGGGCCGGAGCCCGTCCTGCCTGGTGGTTGCGAGGCGACACCGGCGAGGGAAGTGGGGCGGACATGGCGCGGCACGACGGCGGTCGGGGCTGGTACGGCAAGATGATCGGGGCCGCGCTCGGCGTGACGCTGCTGGCGGCCGGGACGGCGGCGTGGACGGCGCAGGCCGGTCCCGCGGTCAACGGGGCGTCGGGCCCGGCGAGTTCGGCGCCGAGGGCGGGCGCTTCCGCCTCGACGGGCGCTCAGGTCAAGGGCGTTGACATCAGCATCGTGCACGCCTCGGACGCCGGGCCGCGCGGCGTGAACATCACCATAGACGACGGCCCCGACCCCAAGTGGACGCCGCAAATGCTGGACATCCTGCGGGAGTTCGGCGTGAAGGCGACGTTCTGCATGGTGGGGACGCAGGCGCAGGCGCACCCGGACATGGTGAAGAAGGTCGTCGCCGCCGGGCACCGCCTGTGCGACCACTCCGTCTCGCACGACACCGGCATGGACAAGAAGCCGGAGGCGTACCAGTCGAAGGAGATCCTCGACGCCGAGCGGATGATCACCGAGGCGTCCGGGGGTGTGCGGCCGATGTACTACCGGGCGCCGGGCGGGGCGTTCACACCGTACAGCCGCAAGCTGGCCGCCTCGCGGGGGATGCGTCCGCTGGGCTGGAACGTCGACACGAAGGACTTCGAGCGGCCGGGCACGGACGCGATCGTGGCCACGGTGGAGCGGGAGCTGCCGAACGGGCCGACGCTGCTGTTCCACGACGCGGGCGGGGACCGGTCGCAGACGGTGGAGGCGCTGCGGCGGGTGCTGCCGCGGCTGAAGGAGGAGGGGTACGTGTTCGGGTTCCCGGTGCGGTGAGGACGGAAGAGGGCAGAACGCGACAGGGCTTGCGATGAAGCTTAGGCAAGGCTTACCTTAGCTAATCGCACCACCCAGGGTCCGGGCCGTCACCGCGGTCCGCCCGCGGCGAGCGCTCCACTGTCGCAGCCTGGCCGTTCGCTGCCGGAACTCCGCCCATGGGACCCGCACTTGAATCACGCCACGTACGGTCTGTACGACCCTGCCCGCGACCACAGCGCCTGCGGCGTCGGCTTCATCACCCGCCTCGACGGCACCCCGAGCCACGACGTCATACTCAAGGGCCACGAGGCTCTGCTCACCATCCCGCACCGGGGCGGCCGGTCCGCCGAGGGCGTGGGCGACGGCGCGGGGGTGAGCGTCGACCTCTCCCTGGAGTTCTTCGAGGCCCTCACCGGCGTCCGGCTGCGGCCCGGCCACTTCGGGGTCGCGAACTGCTTCGTCCCCGGCGAGATCCAACTGCGCGCGAACGCCGAGCGGTTGGTCGCCGACTCCCTCACCGGCCAGGGCTTCGAGATCCTCCTCGTCCGTGACGTACCGGTGGACCACTCGGTGCCCCGCCCGGCCGCCGAACGCCATCAACTCCCCCTAGTCCAATGGGTGTTCCGCGCCCCGGAGGCATGGCGACGGACGGACGTCGACGCGGCCGCGCACCGCGCGCTGCTCGCCGTGGAGCATGACGCGTACACCGACGCCACCGCGTACGCCGGGCTGTACCCGCTCTCGCTCAGCGCGCGCACACAGGTGCTCAAGGGGCGGCTCAACTCCGGTGAGGTCATCGGCTACTTCACCGACCTCGGCGACCCCCGGCACTCCGTCCGCACGCTCTACTTCCACACCCGGTTCTCCACGAACACCGAGCCGCACCCGACGATGGCGCAGCCGTTCCGGCTGATGGCGCACAACGGGGAGCTGAACACCGACCGCAAGAACCGGCTGAGCGACGAGGCGCTGGCGCGGGCCCGGACACGCAGCATCGTGCGCCCGCCGGGCCAGTCCGACTCCAGCCGGCTCGACCAGACCCTCCAGAGCCGGCTGTTCGACGACGGCCTCGACCTCGTCGAGGCGGTCGTTTCGCTGATGCCGCCGGCCTGGGAGAACGACCGTACGCTGCCGGCTCCCGTGCGGGACATGCTGGAGTACTACTCACTGTACGAGGAGAAGAACGACGGCCCGGCCGCGGTCGTCTTCAGCGACGGGGACGTCGTCGGCGCCCGCCTCGACCGGCTGGGCCTGCGTCCGCTGCGCACCGTCGAGACGGCCGAGTACCTGGTCGTCGCCTCGGAGGCGGGCCAGATCGCGTTCCCGGACGACGAGGTCGTGCACCGGGGCCGGATCGAGGCCGGCGGGATGCTGGTCGTCGACCACCGTACGGGGCGCCGGATGCGTACCCGCGAGGTACTGGACGCGCTCGCCGCCCGGCGGCCGTACTCCCGGCTGCTGGCCGAGGCGCGGGTGAACCTCGACGACCTCCCCGCTCCGGACTACTACCGGGGTACTACGACTCTGGGCTACGACGGTGACCTCAGCCTCGCGGGGCGGTACGTCGCGTACTCGCTGAACCAGGAGAGCTTCCGGTTCATGCTCGACCCGATGCTCGCCGACGGGTCGGAGCGGATCTCGGCGATGGGCTACGGCAACGCCATCAACGCGCTCAGCGACACCGAGGGCGGCATGGCGAAGTACTTCTCTCAGCGCTTCGCCCAGGTCACCAACCCGCCGCTGGACAGCATCCGCGAGGCGGACGGGATGAGCATGCGGGTGGCGCTGGGGGCGAAGCCGGACGGCGCTTCCGGGACGCGGTCAGCGCGCCAACTCGTCGTTTCCTCACCCGTGTTGGGCCATCTCGACATGGTCCGGCTGCGTGATCAGGACGTCGTTCCGCTGCGGCGGTTCGGCATGCTGTACGACCCGGTCGTCGGCGACGAGGCCGCCAACGCGGACGCGTTGAGGTCGGCGCTCCTCCGACTCTGCGACGAGGTCGAGCTGTTCGCCGTCGAGCGGGGCGGGATCGCGCTGCTCACCGACCGGGCGATCTCCTCGGCACGGGCTCCGCTGCCGGTGATCCTCGCCGTCGCCGCCGTGAACCAGCGGCTCATCGAGACGGGGCTGCGGCTGCGGGTGTCACTGGTCGTGGAGAGCGGGCAGTTGGCGTCATCCCACCACGTGGCGACGGCACTCGGCTTCGGCGCTTCGGCCGTCTACAGCCTCAGCGCGCGGCTGCGGGCCGAGGAGAAGTATCCGAGCGCGCCCGCCCCCGCGGGTGAAGTCACCGACACGGACCGGGCGTTGGCCAAGTTCCGCAAGGCCGCCGAGAAGTCGCTCGCGAAGACCATGGGGCGGGTGGGGCTGTGCACCGCCGAGAGCTACATCGGCGGGGAGTTCTTCGAGCCGAACTATCTGGACACGCGCGACGACGTGTTCGCGCGGATCTTCCCGCACCTTCAGGCGCCGGTCGGCGGGGTCGGGTTCGCGCGGATCGCGCAGGCGGCGACCGAGTGGCACGAGCGGGCCCGGTCCGTGGCGGACGAGCGGCAGATCCCGCTGCTGGGGCTCTTCAAGGAGCGTTCCGACGGCGCCGGGCACTCGTTCGGCGTGACGGCGGTGCGCGGGTTCGGCGGCATGACCGAGGAGCGGCCCGAGTTCGCGCGCGACGACGACCCGGAGGCGCTGCGGCTGCTCACGCTCGGGCAGCTCGACGACGCGTTCGGCACCAGCGACGCGGCGTACCGCGACACCGGGTACGACGCGCTGAGCGACGCGGAGATCGACGCGTTCCGGATCACGCCGGGGTACAGGGCGTTCCTGCGGACCACACACGAGGAGCGGGCCCGGAGGCCGGCCGCGCTGCGGGACGTGCTGGCGTTGCCTGCGGATGTGACGGGGGCGCGGAGTGCGGAGGACTTCGCGCGGGAGTTGGGGCGGTTCTCTGCGGGTGGGAACGCGAGTGTGATGGTGCGGGGGATGGTCGTGGCGGTGGAGGAGGCCGGGTCCCTCTGTGGGGCTACGGGTATGACGGGCGCGCGGGGCGACGCGGAGGGTGCTGGCGCTACGGGTATTACGGGTCCTACGGGTACGGGGGGTACTACGCGTGGCGCCCCCTCCCCCGGCCCCCTCACCGCCCGACTCCACCTGACCTCCCCCACCTCCGACCCCGTCGCCCACCACACGGCCCTCGTCGCCGGCCTCGCCCTGGCCCACCCCGGCGAGGTGGAGACGCGCGAGGCCGGCCCCGACGGTGTCACCGTCGTCGTCACCGGCACGGCCGCCCGTCTCCTCGGCCTCCTGCGCGCCGCTCCCGCCGGCGTGCCCCTCGGCGAGGTGCAGCCCGCGCACGAGATCACCCGCTCGCTGGCGTCCGGCGCGATGAGCCACGGCGCGCTGGTGGCGACGGCGCACGAGGCGGTGGCGCACGGCACGAACATGGTCGGCGGGATGTCCAACTCCGGTGAGGGCGGCGAGCATCACTCCCGCTACGGCACCATCCGGGGTTCGCGGATCAAGCAGTTCGCGTCGGGCCGGTTCGGGATCTGGGCGGGGTATCTCGCGGACCCGATGCTCCAGGAGCTGGAGATCAAGATCGGGCAGGGCGCGAAGCCGGGCGAGGGCGGCCAGTTGCCCGCGCCGAAGGTCACCGTGGACATCGCGGCGGCGCGCGGCGGGACCCCCGGCATCGAGCTGATCTCACCGCCGCCGCACCACGACACCTACTCCATCGAGGACTTGGCGCAGCTGATCCACGACTGCAAGGCCGCGCGCGTGCGGGTCGTCGTGAAGCTGGTGTCCTCGGAGGGCATCGGCACGATCGCGGTCGGCGTCGCGAAGGCGGGCGCGGACGTCATCAACGTCGCCGGAAACACGGGCGGTACGGGTGCGGCGGCGGTCACCAGCCTCAAGTACGCGGGCCGTTCGGCCGAGATCGGTGTCGCGGAGGTGCACCAGGCGCTCGTCGTGAACGGGCTGCGGCAGAAGGTCGTCCTGCGCTGCTCGGGCGCGCACCAGACCGGCGGCGACGTCGTCACCTCCGCTCTCCTGGGCGCGGACAGCTTCGAGTTCGGGACGACCGCGCTGATGATGCTGGGCTGCGTCATGGCGAAGAACTGCAACGTGAAGTGCCCGGCGGGGCTGACCACGAACCCCGAGGTCTTCGAGGGCGACCCGCGCGCGCTGGCGCAGTACCTGCTGAACATCGCGCACGACGTACGGCGGATCCTCGCCCGCCTCGGCCTGCGTTCGCTGCGCGAGGCCCGGGGGCGTGCCGATCTGCTGCAACTCCTGGACCACCCGGCGAGCGTGGGACGCCTGGACGTGCGCCGGCTGCTCGCACGGGTGCCGGAGAAGACGGTGTCCGAACCGGACTACCTGGAGAAGGACTTCACCACGGACGACGCCCTCATCGAACGCGTCCGGGCCGCGCTGCTCGACCGGCGCGAGGCGTCCGTCCTCGTCGAGGGCATCCAACTCACCAACAGCGACAAGTCCGTTGGCGGCCAGCTCGGCATAGACGTCGAACGGCTCCTGAACCACGAGGACTTCGGGGACGTGCCGGCCGTCGTCACCGACGACCGGGGCCGGCGCCGGTTCGCCGACGGCGCCGTACGGATCCGTACCGGCGGGTCCGCCGGGCAGTCGTACGGCGTGTTCTGCAACGACGGGATCAGCCTGGAGCACACCGGGACCGCGAACGACGGGGTCGGCAAGAGCCAGAGCGGCGGGCGGATCGTCGTACGGGCGCCGGGCGGTGGCAGCACTGAGCGGGGCGGGAACGTGCTGGTCGGGAACTTCGCGCTGTTCGGGGCGACCGGCGGGCGGACGTTCGTGCAGGGCGAGGCCGGTGACCGGTTCGCCGTCCGCAACTCCGGTGCCACGGCGGTGGTCGAGGGCGTCGGGGACTTCGGCTGCGAGTACATGACCGGCGGGACGGTGCTCAACCTGGGCGGCTTCGGCAAGGGCCTCGGCAACGGGATGAGCGGCGGTTTCCTCTACCAGTACGACCCGCGAGAGGAGTTGGCGGGCCGGGTGAGCGGCGACTCGCTGCTCGTGTTCCCCGTGACGGACACCGCGCACGGGGCGTTCCACGAGGAAGCCGTCCGCCTGCTGCTGAGTTGGCATGCCGAAGCCACCAACTCACCGCTCGCCCGGCGGCTGTTGGAGGACTGGGAGGCCGAACGGCGGTACGTGTACTGCGGGATGCCCCGCGCGCTGCTGCTCTACCAGGACGCGACGGAGATCCTGGCAGCGGCCACCCGGCCCCAACTCCTCGACGAACTCGCGACGTCGATCGCCTCCGACAAGCTGCGCGCGTTCAAGGTCGACTACCGCGACCGGCGCACGGTCCTCGACGGGCGGGCCCCGGCCTTCGGTGACCAGGGCAGCGACGACATGTTCTCGCTGCTGTCCTCGTACACCGTGCTCGGCGTCGCGCAGGACCTCGCGCTGAAGCGGGTGCCGGGGGCGAGCGGGCCGGACGATCCGCGCGTCGCCGAGGCCGTCCGCAACCTCGTGCTCACCGAGGACTTCTTCGTCAGGCAGCGGGTCGTGAAGTACCTGCGCGGCACGCTGGAGCGGTTCGACGACGGGGAGTTGGCGACGCTGATCGCGATCAAGCGGCTCGACGACTACAAGGCGGCGCTGCGGCAGCGCAACAACCTCAGCGTGGACGCGCCGGGCACCTACGGCTGGATCCTGCACCAGAACACCAAGAACGCCGGCCGTGTACGGGCCGCCCGGTTCGACGAGCTGCTGGCGAACGCCGCGCTCGCCGACATCGCCGGACGGCTCGCCCCGCAGGCCCCGACCGAGGCGGTGACCGCATGACCGTCATGCCCCCGACCGGAACGCTCATCCCGGCGGACGCGCCCTTCTCGGCGGCCCAGGAGGCGTGGCTGGCGGGTTTCGTCGCGGGAATCGCCGCCGCGCAGCGGCGAGTTGACGGCAACGCCTCTCGTGCACACGCCGTGACTGTGGACGTCCTGTACGGGACACAGACCGGCAACGCCGAGTTCCTGGCGAGCGAACTGGTTGCGCAGGCCCAGGCGTTGGGGTTCGGTGCCGCCGCCGTCGCGCTCGACGACGTGACGCCCGAGCGGCTCGCCGCCATGGCGTACGTCCTCGTCGTCACCTCCACCTACGGCGAGGGAGAACTCCCCGACAACGCGGGCCTGTTCTGGGACGCGCTCCAGGCGGAGGCGGCGCCGCGGCTGGAGGGGCTGCGGTACGCCGTGCTCGGGCTCGGGGACCGGGGGTACGACCAGTTCTGCCAGGCGGCGAAGCTGATCGACACGCGGTTCGAGCAGCTCGGGGCGGTACGCCTGCACGAACGGGTCGACTGCGATGTGGAGTTCGAGGCGGACGCGGCCGGGTGGACGGCCGGGGTCCTGGAACGGCTCGTCGCGGAGACCGGCGTCACCTCGGCCTCCGGACCATCAACTCCCGCACCTCGCAAGGCCCGTTCGCCCTGGAACCGGCGTACCCCGTATCCGTCCCGGCTCGCCGTGAACCGTCTGCTGTCCCGGCCGGGCAGCGCGAAGGAGATCCGGCACTACGAGTTCGACCTCGGCGACAGCGGGATCACGTACGAGGCGGGGGACGCTCTGGCCGTCGTCCCGGTGAACGACGACGCGCTCGTGCGGGCGCTGACGGACCACTTGGGCGCCGAAGGGGACGTACGGCTGCTGCGCGAAGAGCTGGAGATCCGCACGCCTTCCAAGGAGTTGATCGCCGACCTCGTCGAGCGGGCGCCGACGAGCGAGCTGGCCTCGGTCGTCGCGCACGGGGACCGGGCCGACCTGGAGTCCTGGCTGTGGGGGCGCGACGTCCTCGACCTGCTCCGGGACGCCGGTCCCGCCGCACCCGGCCTGGACGAACTCCTGCCGCTGCTGCGGCCGTTGCAGGCCCGCCAGTACTCGATCTCCTCAAGTCCCCTCGCCCATACGGGCCGTGTGCATCTCACGGTCGCGTCGGTGCGGTACGGGCGGCACGGCGGTGTCGCCTCGACATACCTCGCCGACCGGGTCGCGGAGGGCGGGAGCGCGGGCGTGTACGTCCAGCCCAACGCCTCCTTCGGCGTCCCCGCCGACGACGTCCCGATGGTCATGATCGGGCCCGGCACGGGGATCGCGCCGTTCCGCGGGTTCCTCCACGAGCGGGCCGCGCGCGGTGCCTCCGGCCGCAACTGGCTGTTCTTCGGGGACCAGCACCGCGCCCACGACTTCGTGTACGAGGAGGAGTTGACCGCTTTCCGGGAGCGCGGGGTGCTCACCGAACTCGACCTCGCGTTCTCCCGGGACCAGGCGGAGAAGGTGTACGTGCAGACCCGGATGCGGGACAGGGCACGGGAGTTGTACGCGTGGCTGGAGGACGGGGCGTACGTCTACGTGTGCGGGGACGCCTCGCGGATGGCGAAGGACGTCGAGGCGGCGTTGCTCGGTGTCGTCGCCTCTCAGCGGGGGCGCGGGGACGATGACGCCGCCGACTATCTGGCGGGGCTGCGCCGGGCCAAACGCTATGTACGGGACGTGTATTGAGCATGGACGGGTGTTCGTTCACAGGGTGCTGCGGTGGCGGGAAGGCGCGGCTCCTCGATGCCCGCATGCCCGCGCTGGCGCGGTGCCTCACGCTGTTCCGGTACGTCCAGGCCGTCACCGAGGGGGCGGTCGCGCGGATCGACCAGGCGGGGAGCTATGCGGTGCCGAGCCTGCGGGGTGAGGCGTTCTCCGTGCCTCCAGGGGCTGTTGCGCTGCGCCTCGACGGTGCGGGCGTCGACGCGGCGGTCCTCGTCCGGGACGAGGAGGGTGGTGCCGTCGAGCTGCGTCTCCTCGACGCGGCCGGGCGGACCGTGCATCGCGGACGGCTGCTCTCCGAGGGGGACCGGCTGCTGGCGGGGCTCGTCGAGGGGGTCGGCACGGCGCAGGGGACGCCAAGTGGGCTGCGGGATCTGCCGGGTTGGGAGAGCGGGGACCAGCTCGCCCAGTTCGACGCGGTCCTCGCCGACGGCGGACTCGAACGGCATGCCGGATCGCACCGGTACCGGGACGTCGACCTCTCCGTCGTACCCGCCGTCTTCGAGCATCTCTGCTCCGTCGGACTCCCCGTCGGTGTCGCCGTGTTCGTGCCCGGGGTGATGCAGGCGTGTGCCGGGCCGGTCCATGTGACCGATGTGACCGTCGGGGGGCGGCTGTTCGTCGCGCTCGGGCAGGGGTCGGTGGAGATCGACCTTGCGGGGGTGGGGAGTTGCCGGGTCGTCCGGTCGGCCGGCGTGCACGGGCCGACCTCGGCGCTCGAACTCGGCGACGTACACGGCCGGTGCGTCGCGATGGTCACGCAGTTCGGGGTCGTGGGTGGGGAGGCGCATACGGCCTGGGAGAACATCTCGGCGTCGCTCCCGGGGAGTTGAAGCGGCTGTCTGCGGTTCGGTCTCCGGAACCTGGAGGAAACCGGTGGTGGTCAGCACCCGCCGGGTTTCCGCTCGCCGCCGCAGGTAGCCAGGCTGCACCACCTGCGTCGTCCGCTCGCGTCGAGGAAGAGCCAGCCGCACGCCTCTCCTGGGCAGGCCCGGATCGTGAAGTGGCGTGGATCGGCGAGGAGTTCGGCCGCGCTGTGCGCAATCGCGTGGAGGGGGAGGCGCAGGCCGGCCGAAGGGGCGGGCCGCCAGCGGGCCAGGCCCTGGTCGTCGCGGGTGAGGCGGGAGCGGGCTGCGGCGGCCTCGACCGTACGGGCCACCGCCGTGAAGGCGGAGGTGTTGTGACGATCCGTCATGCATGCGTACAGGTCGGTGCGGAACCGGCGGGCCTCCTCCAGCACGGCCGCCGCCTCCTCCGGTTCACGCAGGGCCTGTTCGCGCAGACGGGTCACCGACCGGTCGCCGATCAGGTCCAGATGGCCCGCCCAGACGGCGAGGGACGCGTAGGTGCGCAGCCACTCGGAGCCCGGGAGGCGGGGGCCGGTCCAGCCGGCGTACGTGTTGCAGAACTCCAGGGCAGGGTGGCCGCCGGTGTTCCACGGGAGCCACTGGTCGTCGACGCGGACGGCGTGCACCGGGCCCGGGGGCCGGTCCAGGCGGTGGTCGCCGTGCAGGACGCGGTCGTGGAGGGTCTGGAGTTCCGGGCCTGGCTCCACGCCGTACCTGGTCGCGAGCGCGGTGCGGGTGACGCGGTACAGGTCGAGGGCGTCGCTCTGGCGGCCTACGCGGTAGAGGGCGGTCATCTGGATGGCGATCAGGCGTTCCCGGTCCGGATGGTCCCCGGCGAGGGGGGACAGGTCGGCCACCACCTCGTCGTACCGGCCCCTCTCCAGTAGTACCTGCGCCCGTAGCTCCACGGTGGTGAGGCGCAGTTCGGTGAGGGCGGGGGCGAGGCGGTCCCGGAGGCGGTCGTCGGCGAGGTCGGCCAGGAGGGGGCCGCGCCACAGGGCGAGGGCCTGGTCGTAGAGGCGGAGCCGCTCCGCGGGGTCCCCGGTGTCGGACGCCTGCCGGGTGAGGGCGGTGAACCTCTGGGTGTCGAGGGTGTGCGGGCCCTGTTCGAGGGCGTAGCCGTCGTGCCGGGTGTCGATCTCCACCCCGTACGGCTTGAGAGCTACCCGCAGGCGTCCTACGTAGGTGTGGACGGTGGCGCGTGCGGAGGCGGGGGCGTCGGTGTCCCACAGGAGGTCGACGAGGCGGTCGGTCGTCACGGGGTGGTCCGCGTGCAGCAGGAGGATCGCGAGCAGGGCGCGTTCCTGGCGGCGGTTGCCGACCTTCACGGGCCGCCCCTCGTGGCGGGCGGTGAACGGGCCGAGCAGGTGGAACTCCATGGTGTCCGGAGCCTAGTGGTGAGGGTGTGGTCAGGCGGGGCCGGGAGGGTGGGGAGGCACGACAGACCGTCCGACACGAGGAGAGTCATGCGCCGAACCGCGCTTGCCCCGTTGGTACTTGCCGCCGCACTGCTGGGAGCGCCGGCCGCGCACGCGGACACCGGATGGGAGCCGGCGCCCTCCGCGCCGTGGGACGTCGCCGCCGGGGTGCGGTGCGGCTTCCCCGTGCACGGCGAGCCGGTCGTCGACGAGGTGGTGCGCCGCGTGCTGGCGACCCGGCCCGACGGCACCGCCCAACGCGTCGCCTACAGAGGCAGGTTGGTCGTCCGGGTCACGAACACCGGTACCGGTTCCTTCTACGACGCCGATGTGAGCGGTACGGCGATCGTCGAACTCCGCGCCGACGGCGGGCAGTTGTGGAAGGTGCGCGGCCCGGTGCTGGTGGGCATCGGGGAGGGGAACCTGCCGCGCGGCCTGTACGTCGTCGACGGGGCGTACACCCTGGACGTCGACGCCGCGGGACACAAGGCCGTGCACCTGGTGCGGGGGACGGTGGACGACCTCTGCGCGCGGATCGCCGGCGACGGCTGAGGCTCGGGCCGCGAACTCACCTGCGGCACTGCGGAGTCGGGGCGGGTCGTCGCGAAGACGTAGATCCGCAGGACGACGAAGCGGCCGAGGCCGGCCAGTCCGGAGGCGCCGAGGTAGACGGCCTGCTCGGTCAGCGCGCCGGAGGCGGGGTGCGTCAGGTGCAGCACGAACATGGCGGCGCTGGTGGCCAGATAGGCGGCGCCTGCCGAGCCGGCCGACTGCCAGTGCTCCCGCCACCCGGCTCCACGCCCCTGGCGGAACGTGAGGCGCGCGTGGAGTTCGGTGCACAGCAGGGTGGAGACGACGGTGACGACCGCGTTCGCGACCGCCCAGGGAACGACCACGGTCAACTGCGGTACCGCGAAGGAGGAGAGGACGCCGACCCCGCCACCGAGGACCACGAACCGCAGGAAGGAGGCGAGGGCCGACATGGGGGTCTCCTTTTCCGAAGGCTCGCGTTTCTCGTTTCGGAAAAGCTACGTTGCGTTAGAGGATTGGGCAACACATTTATTGCTACGAGTCGACATAGCAGCAGCTCAGACTAGAGAAATCGTTGCAATGGAACACCACTCAACGCAACAGACTTCACCTACGATCGTTGCAATGAGCGACCCGTGAAGGCAAAGCCTCAGGGTTCGACGGAGAGGACCGCCCCCAACTGCGCCTCGCCGTAGAACCACTTGGCGTCGGTCCGGTCCAACGCGAGCCAGCCGTCGGCCGTTTCGTGCGTGCCGATGGCGTCGGCGTTGTACGAGTCGGACGCGCCGATGTAGACGGGCCGGCGGTCGGCGTCCAGGAGCAGGACCACGGAGGAGATGACCGCGTTGTAGCGGGTGCCGTCGGCGCCGTTGGTGACGGTCAGGGTCCTGCTGCCGGGCTTCTCGCGGACGGTCAAGGGCCCTTTGACCGTGGGCGAGTTGTCGAATCCCGAGCCCAGTTTCATGACTCGGCCGCCCACGGTCAGGGTGCGCGCGGTGAGGTCGATGCTGCCGCCTGCGGGGACGGCGGTGGCGATCGAGTTCGACGGAGACGGCGAGGGTGAGAGAGAGGGCGGGGCCGAGGTGGTGGGGGCGGCGCTGCTCGCCGGTGCCGCGGCCGGGGGGCGGTCGCGCGGTCCGGGCTCGTCGCCGCCGCGTGTCAGGCCAACGGCCAGCAGGGCGACGGCCGCTGCGCTGGCGCCCAGGGCAACTGCCGTACGGCGCCTGGTGCGTCGTACCGCGCGGGCGCGGATCTGTGGGCCGGACACGGCGGGCGGGGTCTCGTTCGCTGACGCCAACTCGTGGAGTGCGCGGGAGAGTTCATCCGACACGGCCGTTCTCCTTCCTGGCCGTACCGCCCCGCACCTCGTCGTGCGCCTCGTCCACCACGAGGTGTTTCGCCAGGGCCGCGCGGCCCCGGGAGAGTCTGGCCTTGACCGTGCCGACCGGTGCGCCCGTCTCGGAGGCTACCTGCTCGACGCTCAGGTCGCACAGGTGGTGCAGGACGATCGCCATCCGCTGGGGCGGGGGGAGTTGGCGCAGCGCGGCGACCAGCGCGGTGCGGTCGGGGTCGGGGCCCGGCGCGGCCTCGGGCGGCGGGGTCCGGCGCACCAGCTCCAGCCACCGTCGCGCCCGGCGCCAGCGGCTGATCGCGAGGCGCATCGCGACCGTGCGGATCCACGCCTCCGGCGCCTCGTCGGCGAGGAAGTCCCGGCGGCGGTTCCAGGCGCGTACGAACGCCTCCTGGACGACGTCCTGCGCCTCGCCGTGGTCCCCGGTGAACGCCGTGAGCTGGCCGATCAGCCGGGGGAACGCGGTCGCGTAGAACGCGTCGAACTCGTCCTCGGTCATGCCTCCGCCGGAAGTCTGGAAGTGCCGTGCAACCTGACCGTCCTCGCCGTGCGTACAGGTCCCGTAGGTCGCGTACATCGAAACACAACCCGAGAGGAAGACGACGAACACCAGTTCCCGGCTCCATCCCCCGCCCCGCACCTAAGGACCGTCCAAGTGCCTCACCCCCCACACGACTTCGCCGCGTACGCCCGGTCGCACCGGACCCGGCTGGCCACCACCGCGCTCCTGCTCTGCCAAGAGCCCCGCGACGCCGTGGAGTTGGCCCGCGACACGCTGGTGGTGGTGCACGCGCGCTGGAGACGCATCCCCCGGGACGACGTGGACTTCTATGTACGGCGCTCCCTCGTGAAACGGCATCTGAGCCGGCGCAGGCGTCGATCGGCCGTGCGTCAGGGGGAGTTGGCGCGGTTGTCGGCGCGGCAGCGGGTCGTGCTCGTGCTGCTGCACTGGGAAGGGCTCGGCGAGGTCGAGACCGCCCAGGTGCTCGGCTGGTCGGTCGGGGCGGTCAGGAGCCGGGCGCAGCGGGGGCTGGCCGTCTGCGGTGGGCGTGAGCGGCTGTGCGCGCTGTTCGCCGAGGCCGTGCGGGGCGTCGGTGGTGAGGTGTCCGTCGAGGAAGTCGAGCTGCGGGGGCGGGAGTTGCGCCGTCGGCGGATCGGGGCGGTGGCGGTGGGGTGCGCGCTGCTGCTCGCGCCGCCGGCCGTGCTCGTGGCCGAGCGGGCCGGGGTGCTCGGCGGGATCGCGGACGCGGACCGGGCGGCCGGTGCACGGGCGGGCGGGGTCGTGCCGGGGCCCATCCGTGTGCTGGCGCCCGGTGAACGGGTCGAACCCGTACCGGGGTTGAAGGTCTGGCTGACCTCCGACGGCGAGCACTGGTCGGCCTCGCAGGCCGCGGCTCCCGCGCGCGGTGTGGGGGACCGGGTCTCGGTGCAGATGCATCTGCTCGACGACGGACGGTACTTGGTCACCGGCCGCTACGAGGACCTGTCCGCCGACCCGCGCCGGGTCGAGGTGTCCCTCGGCGGGGGCGTCTCCGTGGGGACGGTCCTCACGCTGGCGGGCGGGCCGGGGTGGGGGGTCTGGTACCTCCCGAAGCCTCTCGACGCCCGGGAGTTGAAGGAAAGCCTCGGTTCGGACGGGCTCACCGTGACGGTGTACGACGCCGACGGGCGGGCCGTCGCCCGGTCCGGTGGGGGGTGAGGAGGGTGACGGACATGCCGGGAACTCCCCTGCCAGGGGCGGGTGTTCAGGACGCCGCCGCGCCGGAGGGGGGTGTTGAGGAGGACGCCGTACCGGGACCGGGTTTTCAGGATGCCGCCGCACCGGAGAAGGCCGGTGAAGACAACTCCGTACGGAGGGAGCGGCGTTGGCCCCGGCATGCGGGACGGGTCCCGCTGCGCCGGCGTCTGCGTCGTACCCGGGGCCGGTGGTTGCGCCGGTTCGCCCTGGCCGGGGTGGTGCTGCTCATGGCGTTGTGCGGGGCGGCCCTCGTCGCGTACCGGCTGACGGAGATCCCGGAGCCGCATCCGGAGACCGTCACGCAGAGCACCGTCTTCACCGACGGCAAGGGCGCGTATCTGGGGCGGCGGGGGCCCGTCGACCGGCAGGAGGTGCCGTTGTCGCAGGTCCCGCGCTATGTGCAGGACGCGGTGATCGCGGCCGAGAACCGCTCCTTCCGTACGGACAAGGGGGTTTCACCGAAGGCGGTCGCCCGCGCGGTCCTCGCCTCGGTGACCGGCGGTGCCCGGCAGGGCGGGTCCACCATCACGCAGCAGTACGTCAAGAACGCGCTGCTGACCCCGGAGCAGTCCATGTCGCGCAAGCTGCGCGAGGCGCTCATCGCGATCAAGCTCGACCGGACCCGGTCCAAGGACGAGATCCTGGCCGGCTATCTCAACACCGTCTATTTCGGGCGCGGTTCGGCCGGGATCGAGGCCGCCGCGCGTAACTACTTCGGCGTCGGCACCCGCGACCTGACCGTCTCGCAGGGCGCCGCGCTGGCCGCGATCGTCAACATCCCCTCGTACTACGAGAAAGCGGGCTCCGATCCCCGGATCACCGCGAAACTCCAGGGGCGTTGGGAGTGGGTGCTCGACGCGATGGAGGCGGGCGGGTCGATCACACGGACCCAGCGCGACGAGGCCGTCTTCCCCGCGTTCCGGTTCTATCCGCCGGGGACGACCGAGGGGCAGCGGCAGTACATGATCGACGTGGCCGCGAAGGAGGCCGCGCGCGAACTCGGTATTTCCGGCGATGAGTTGGCGCGGGGCGGCTACACCGTGCGGACCACCTTCGACCTCGCGCTCCAGGACGCCGCGACCGAGGCGGTGAAGAGCCTCAAGGGCCGTGCGGGCACCCGGCTGCACACCGCTGTCGTAGGCATCCGGCCCGGGGACGGGGCGGTGCGGCTGCTGTACGGCGGGGCGGACTACGCGCGGCAGCCGTTCAACGACGCGGTCGACGGCGCCGTGGAGGCGGGGACGGCGGCCGAACCGTTCTCCCGCCTCGAACTCGACGGCCCCTTGGGAAAGTTGGGCGAGACCGCCGCACCGACTCCGCTGAAGCTGGCCTCCGCGTACGCGACGGTCGCCGCCGACGGCGTGTACGCGACTCCGTACACCGTCGCCTCGATCACCCGGGGCGGGCGGACGCTCTACACCGCGCGGCCCGAGACGCGGCGGGCGTTCACGGAGAAGGAGGCGCTCGCGACGATGTACTCCTGGGCGGCGCCCAAAGAGGCTGCCGGGGAGGCGTACTTCACCGGCGGAGCGGGTGGCGGGATCACCCGGCGGACGGTCTGGTCGACTCGGCTGGACGACCAACTCTCGCTCACCGCCGTGCTGTTCGCCGACCGGCCCGGCAAGAAGAAGAACACGACCGTGCCCGCCCAGTTGCCGAACTCCCCTGCGCCGACCGAGACCGCGGAAGGGATCGTGGGGCAGCTCTGGGGTCTCACCGACGGGGGTGTCCGCCCTGTCCCGGAGTGAGAGAGCGGGTGGCGTACGCGGACCACCAGGTAACGCCCCGTCACATGTCCACCCCTATAAAGCAATCACAGAAGGACCCGACCGATGAGAACGCAGTCCCTGCCGAAGTCCTCGGCCCTCAGCCTCCGTTGGTACGCGGGGCTCTTCGCGGTGGCCCTGTCCCTCGCGATGGCCCTCGTCAACGCCTCCCCCGCGTCCGCCGCCATCGGCACCAACTTCCTGCGGAACTGGGAGACCGGGCGCTGCCTCGACAGCAACGGCAACGGGGACGTCTACACCCTGCCCTGCCAGCAGGGGAACGCCTACCAGACCTGGACGGTCGACTTCTACCGCCACACCGACTACGACGAAGTCACCATCCGCAACAACGCCACCGGCCGCTGCCTCTACTGGGCCGACACCAGCGCCCGCACCGCCCCCTGCACGTCCTCCGGCGACTGGGGCCACAACCTCAGCATCTGGCGTGCCGTGGGCTCCGGCTGGGACAACGTCCAGCTCACCGACGCCGGCGGCGGCAAGTGCCTCGACAGCAACCGAGCGGGCAACGCCTACCTGCAGGGCTGCAACGGCGGCGGGTTCCAGAGGTGGAAGCTGGGCTTCTGAGCCGGGCTTCCAGCGGGGCGGGGGGGGGGGGGGGGGGGGGGGGGGGGGGCCCCCCCCCCCCCCCCCCCGCCGGGGGGGGGGGGGGGGGGTGTGGGGGGGGGGGGGGGGGGGGGGGGGGGGGGGGGGGGGGGGGGGGGGGGGGGGGGGGCCGCCCGGCGGCGCCCCCCCCCCCCCCCCCCCCCCCCCCCCCCCCCCCCGGCGTACCTCTCAGGTAGTGGCTCTCAGGTAGTAGCTCTCAGGGGTGACGGTATGTCGTACTGGTACCGGTCGGGTTCTACCGGTGCAGGCCGAGCCCGGAGAGCCGGTCGAGGAGCAGGGTGGACAGGGTGCGGTGGTCCTGGGCCGAGGGATGCCAGTCGCAGGCGAGGAGGTCCAAGGGGGCATCCCCGTAGTACCAGTGGTGGACGCGGGGGTCGCCCTGGGTATGACGGGTCCGGGTGATGCGTTCGATGGTCTCGCGGTAGGGGGCGGTGGAGACCTGGGTGGAGCTGAGGAGGAGGTGCGGGCGGGGGCCGTAGCGGGTGCGGAGCTTGTCGAGGAAGCCGTGGTAGGCGGTTTCGTACGCCGTCACCAGTTCCGCCTGGGTCGCCCAGGGCTCGCCCGGTTGGAGGGGGGTGGAGAAGTCGTTGATGCCGAGGCCCACGACGACAAGCTGGGGCCGCCAGCTCGGCGGGCGGTGCCAGACGTCGCCGTCGACGTTCAGCAACGCCCGGTCGTAGTACGTCCGGTAGTCCGTGCCGGGGCTCGTACCGGCGTAGTTGCGGACCATGCCCCGCCCCGAGAAGGCGTTGATCTGGTAGTCCGCGTCGAGCGCTCTCGCCGTCAGCGCGCCGAAGGACAGGTCGGCGTTCGTGTTCCGGTCCACGCCCCCGACCCCCGAGCAGTCGCGGACGCCGGAGACATTGCCGTACCCGGCGGTGAAGGAGTCGCCGATGTACTCGATCTGCCGCCTCCGGGGACGCGGAGCGGGCAGGACGACACCGCCCGGCGCGGCCACGAAACCGCCGAACTTCCCTACGGCCCACGGGCTTTCGCTCCGTTTGACGAGCCGCACCAGGTGCACGGCGTCGGTGAGGCCGCCGACCCAGGCCGTGGTCCGGCCGGGCGTCACCAGGGTCCTCACGGTCACGCCGTCGATCTGTACGTCGTAGTCGTTGACGGAGTCGTCGAGCACCGCGCCCACCCCGGTCCCCTTGAAGCGGGCCTCGAAGTAGACGCCGGGCCAGGTGAATTGGACGAATCCGTCGCCGGCCGGCGCCGTCCTGCCCACCGTGTGGAACCGGGTCGGTGCGGCGGTCGCCCGCGCGGGCGTGGCGATGGCGGCCACCGTCCCCGCCACGGCGGCAGTCATCAACGTCCGGCGGGACACGTGGTGTTGGGATCCAGAAGGCATGTGATCGTCCTCGGTGACGAGTCGGATGCGGGAGCGCTCCCACACGGGTGCTGCCCAAGGTGACCGCGTCGGATCGGGGCGTCAATGCCTGCTTCACGTCATGCGGCGGGATCCGGGCGGGCCGGGCCGCGTCGGTGACCGTCGGGACGTCGGGCGGGTCAGCCCTCCAACACGCCCTCACGGACGAGGACTTGGGCGGCTGCCTCGACGCCGGTCCACACGTGGGCACGCCAGCCGTGCGCGCGGGCCGCCTCGGCGTTCGCGGGGCGGTCGTCGAAGAAGATCACGTCGGAGGGCGCGCGCCCGAAGTGCTGGTCGGCGGCGCGGTAGACCTGGGGATCCGGTTTCATGAGCCCGAGGTCGGAGGAGAAGACGAGCGTCTCGAACCGGGTGCTCCACTCGGCCTTGCGGACGGCCGCCGCGAGGGAGGCGGGCGCGTTGGACAGCACCCCGAGGGGGGTTCCGCGCCGGGCGATCCGGTCCAGGAGGTCCGCCGAGTCGGCGGCGAGCACCGCCCAGCCTGCGGTGTCGATCCGGTCCAGCCGCTCGATCCACTCCGCGTCGAACGCCCGGCCCAGCGCCTCGCCGATCAGACTCCAGTACTCGGTGGGGGTCCCTCCGAGGTCGTACGGGTCCCGGTGGGCCCAGTAGGGCGCGGCGCACTCGTCCTCGGGGAGGTTCAGGGCCTCGGCGAGCGCGGACAGGGCTTGTCCGGAAGGGGCGAGGACGCCGCCGAGGTCCCAGACGACGAGGGGGGTGTGCGGGGCTGCGAGGGAGCTTCGGGGGCGTTCCATGTGCGGATGGTAGTGAGGGGGTGGCTCTCAAGAGGTAGCTCTGCGGAGGTAGCTCCATGGAGGTAGGTCTACGGAGGTAGCTCTACGGAGGTAGCTCTACGGAGGTAGCTCTCAAGCGGTACCTCTAGGGAGCCGGCCACACCGTGAGGTCCCCCATCAGGAAGTTGGTCCCGCTGTCGGGCAGATAGGTCGACTTGATCTGGATCACCAGCATGCCGACGGCTCCGGAACGGTGCTTGACGCAGATCCGGCTCCCCTCCGCCACGACGACGAGCGGGAGGTCGCTGCTGCGGGTACGGGACTCCGCGAGGTAGTTCCGGCACTCCTCGTAGGAATCGGTCGGCTCGACAGGGAGCTGGCTCATCGCGCTGGTACCGCTCCTCAACGTGCACCGGGAGTTGCCGCAGACGAGCCGGATGTCCCCCTTGCGGTCCTCCCGCTGTCCCTGCGCGTCGAGGCTGATCGAGTTCTTCTCGTCCAGGCGCACCAGGGGATGCGCGACCGCTCGCGGCGTCCCGGAGACGGGCGACCCGGCCGATCCCGCCGCCTCGCCACCGGCGGACCCCTCCGAGCCGGCCTTCCCCGAAGCCGACGGCGACGGCGTGGCCGAGGAGGAGACGTCGTCCCTGTCGCGGTTCAGCTCCGAGATCTCCGACCCCAGCCACACCAGCGCCGCCAGGAGCGGAACGGACAGCAGAGCACCGGCACCCGCGATGATCCGCGTGCGGCGCCGCCCTGCCCGTAGTACCTCGGCAGAGGGATGCACGACCTCGGCGGGATGTACCCCCTCGGAGGGAGGCGTCCACGGGTTGGTGGCCGACAGGGTCGGTACGAGCGCGGGCTCGGGCGCCGGTACCGGTGGCCCCACGACCTCCCGCCACACCTCGGGTCCCCCGGAGGTATCAGCCTCCGGCCCCAGCTCCCGCCGGCACCACTCGACGATCTCCGCCGGGGTGGCCCGCTCCTGGGGGTCGGCGGCCAGGCAGCGCGCGAGGATCGGCCGGAGCTGTGCGGGCAGCGCCGACAGGTCGGGGTCGGAGTTCACGATCCGGTACATGACGTGCAGTGCCGTGCCGCTGCCGTACAGCGGCTCCCCCAGCGCGGCGAACGCCACGGTCTGGCCGAGCGAGAACACGTCGGTCGCGGGGGTGATCTCGCCGGCGGACGCCTGTTCCGGTGCCATGAACTGCGGGGTGCCGATGGCGGCGCCCTGCGTGGTGTGCAGGGTGCTGTCGAGGGCCGTCGAGATGCCGAAGTCGATGACGCGGGGCCCGTCGGCGGCGAGGAGCACGTTCGACGGCTTCAAGTCCCGGTGGACGACGCCGACTTCATGGATGGCGTGGAGCGCCTCGGCGACGCCCGCCATCAGCCACAGCACCGCCGATACCGGCAACGCCCCGCGCCGGGCGACCAGTTGGGACAGGGAGGGTCCGGGGACGTAGAGCGTGGCGAGCCAGGGCGGTACGCCGTCCGCGTCGGCGTCGACCAACTCGGCGGTGTAGGCGCCCCGTACCCGCCGGGCGGCCTTCACCTCTCGGTGGAACCGCTTCCTGAAGACCGGGTCGTCGGCCAGCTCCGGCCGGACGACCTTGACCGCCACAGCCCGGCCGCCCCGCGTGTACGACAGGTAGACGCGCCCCATGCCGCCGGCACCGAGCCTCGCCACCAGCCGGTATCCGCCCGCCACTTGGGGATCGTCCCGCTGAAGCGCCTCGAATCCCCCGCCCTCGTTCCCCAACGCCGTCCATCCCCCCTGTGTCCGAACGATCAACAGGAGCCTAAGGGGCGGGAGCGGGCGACGGGGTTCAGGGGTCCTGCCGAACCAGCAGCTCACGCACCAGAGTTCGGCTCCACCACGTCTCGACGCGGTCGGCGGACCAGCCCCGTTCGACGGTGAGGACGGTGTAGACGTCGGTGTTGCACAGCGCGGCGTAGACGTCCGTCGCGGCCCCAACGTCCAGTTCCGGCAGGAGAGTTCCGTCCGGCCAGGGGAAGAGCACCTAGGTCCGGCTCGCGTCCAGCGCGGTACGGATCCGCCAACTCCGGTTCCGTGCGGGCCGCTTCGCGGATCAACGTGATGACGTCACCGACGCGCTCGTACAGCCGCCGGTCGTAGGCGGCGAGGGCCGCGAGCTGGCGGGCGGGGGTGGCGGCCGGGGACTCCAGGTCCGCGAGAAGCCGCGCGAGGCCGGCAAAGAGGTCGGCCGCGTCGGCGAGGGCGCGGGTCAGCTCCGTGCTGCGCCGGGGTGAACACGAACTCGGGTCTGCCTGAGGGCTGTTCGGGTTCGCGGGGATCCTTCTGCAGAACGCGGCCTTCACCGGCGTCGCCGCGCTGCGGCTCGCCCTGGCCTCGTCCGACGCGGACACCGCTCCGGCGTTGTGGCTACTGCGCCGACACGCTGTTCACGCTCAACGGGACGTTCCTCGCCGTCGCCCTGGTCGGCCTGTCCGTCGCCGGCCTGTACGCCGGACTCGTACGGCCCTGGCTCGCCCGTCCGGGGATGACCTCGGCCGCGCTCATGTTCGCCTCGGCGACCCTGACCCCTGGTCGTCGGCCACGACGGCCCTCTGGTACTACGGCCGAGGCCGGGGAAGGGCGTTCCCTTCCCCGGCCTCGGTGCTCACCCCTACTGGAGGGCTACGGAGTAACCGCGTCCGACGGCTCGTGGGCCTGCGGTACGAAGGCCAGCGCGTCCCACGCGATCGCCGCGTCGCCCGTGCCGTCGGCCGTGGCCGAGCTGAGGGAGACGCTGGGGGTACCCCGGAAGTCGTACGACCCGAGAGGGAGCCAGGTGTTCTTGCCCCCGGTGTCCTGGGAGACCGTCTTCTCCACGACCGTGCCGTCACCGAGGTCGATGCGGTAGGTCGCCGAGGGGGTGTCGGCCTGATGGTCGGGCAGGTGGACGAGGACCCGGGCCCAGCCCTTCAGGGTGCGGTCGGGGGTCCAGGTGCCGGTGACGACCGAGTCGGTGAAGGTCGGCACCCGGGTGTGGGTGAGCCAGAAGTGCCCGCCGAACCCGGCCCCGAGCTGATGGAAGTCGATCTTCGAGGGGTAGACCGTCGCGCCGTTCTGCTCGGCCGAGCCGAAGGTGAACGTCAGCGTGCCCCGGCTGACCCAGTTCCGCTTCCCCGCACAGGGGTTGGCGGACCCGACGCGGAACTTCACCGTGTTCGGGACGTCGTCGACGATCAACGCGTTCGGCGGCAGGGTGGAGGTGCAGGCCGCCGGGTGAAGAGGAGTGACCTTCGGCTCCGGGTCGGCCGCCTCATACCTGAGTACCTCGGTACCACACGTCTTCGCGCAGTCCGTCCAGGTCACCGGCTTGTTCCACCAGCACTTGAAGTCGTCGCGCTGGCAGGGTCCCACCGGCTGGGTGGAGCCGGGCACCTGGTGCGGCTTGCCGGTGTCGCAGTCGTTGACGTCCGGGGCGCAGAACGTGTCGTGCGCGGGCTGCGCGTCGGGCGCGTTGCCGGTCGGCCAGGAGCCGACGGTGAACGCGGGCACGGGCTTGCCGGTCTGCGGGTCGTTCTTCTGGAGGGAGTACGCCGCCCAGCCCATCACCCTTTCGGGGTAGGTCCACAGGTTGGGGGTACGGGAGTCGCCGTAGCCGGAGGAGAGGAACATCTTCCGGTCCGCCGGGTAGAGCCCGTTGGCGGGGTTGTTGAACCAGCCGACGCCCCAGGGCGCCGAACTGTCCGTCGTACTGGGCAAGTTGAAGCCGCTGTTGTACGCCCAGAGCGCGAACCACCAGTTCTCCAGGTAACGCGGGTCGCCGCCGTTGGCGAGTACGCCGTTGTCGTGGAGCTGGTTCCACTTGTCCTGGAGGATGCGCAGCCCGGCCGCGATGTTCGCCGCGTAGTCGACCGTGATCGCCTTCTGCTGCTCGGCGGTGAAGTCGGTCTGCGTCTTCGCCATGCCGCTGGTGACCTGGGCGATGCCGTAACCGCAGTCCGCACCGGCCCAGTTGATGCTGTGGACGCTGCCGGCGTTGCCGTAGTAGCCGCCCTGGACGAAGTTGCCGCTCTCCCCGGCGGACGCCCTCGTCGTGGCCTGCACGAGGTTGGACTCCTGGGCGAGGACACCGAGCATGATCTGTGCGGGAACCCGTCCGCCGCCCTTGAGCTGGAGCGGCGGGAACATGCCCTGCGGGGTGTACGACGCGAGGTCGGTGCCGTTCCAGCCCTTGCGGCGCCGGACGTCCAGCTTGCCCTGGACGGCGAGGTCGGTCACCCACTCGACCATCGCCGTGGAGGGCTGGAGGGACTGGAGGTTCGGGTCGTTGCGGGTGACCGCGCAGGCCCGGTCGGGGTCGGTCGTGGTGTGGGCGGGATCAACGTCCGCAGTCTGTACGCCGGTCGAGGTGCCCACGGGTTCCGTGCGGACGCTGTTGGTGTGCACACCGGCGTCCGAACTCGCCTTGCCGGTGCGCGACTTACCGGCGCCGAGCGCGGGCGACTGCGCCAGCCCCTGTTCCACCTGAAGCGCGTCGGGCTTCACGCGGAACGCGAAGTCGGCGCCGGTCGCGGTCGCGAGGGCGTCGATGCCGACGGGCTGGGCGGTCCCGGCGTCCGGGACGGTGCCCGGCTTCGCGCCTGCCGCCTCCGTGCCGCTGCCGACGCCGGTCAGGGCGAGGGCGCCCTTCGTGGACACCTCGGCGGAGGCGGGTACGTCGTCCAGGGTCCGCCAACTCTTCGGCAGATCAGCTTTCTTGAGCTTCTCGTCGGCGTCGGCGCCGGTGACGAAGACCTGTCCGCCGGTGCCGTGCACCGCGAGGGCGCCGAGGGCGCCCGAACCCAGCACCCGGTCGGTCCCGTCGGCGGTCACACGACGTACCTCAACCGCCCTGTCCCCGGAGGGCACTTGGTAGGCGAGGCCGGTCTGCGCGTCCGGGACGAGCCGGAACGGCCTGCCGCCGGCCCGGGCGAGCGTACGGATGTCGCCCTTGCCGTCCACGGAGACGACGGAGTCGCCGGACGAGGCCGCGATGCCGTCGCCGAAGGGCACGGCGGAGGTCAACTGCCCTGCCACGGACTGCTGTCGGACGATTCTGCCCTGTCCGGCGTCGACGGTCAGCAGCTGGGTGCCGGCGCCCTGCGGCCGGGTCAGGACGGCCTGTTCGCCGTCGCCGCAGCCGGGGTTGAAGTAGGCGAGGGAGACCAGTTGGGGGAGTTTGGTCACCGTGCCGTCGGTCAGGTCGACCACGGCGGCGAACGCGCCTTCCTGGAAGCCCTGTTGGTCGTTGGCGGCCTGGCGGGGCGCGTAGACGACGACCGCCTTGTCGCCCGAACCCGTCACGCAGGTCTGCCCGATCCACTGGTCGGTGTCGATGCCGGGCTCGGAGAGGGTGGCGGCGGTGCGCCAGGCGTAGGCGTGTGCGGAGTCGGCGACGAGGACGTGGAAGCCGGTCGCGTCACCGTCGTAGGTGACCATACGGTCGCCCGACTTCCGCCAGTTCGACGGGAGTTGGGAGGTGTCGGTGACCCGGTCCGGCGGGGCGGCGCCGTCGGGCGTCGACGGTCCGGTCAGCGTCGCCGAGGCGAGCGGTGCGACGATCGCCGTGGCGAGCACGGACATCACTCCGGCCGCCGCTATCCGTCCCCGCCTGCTCTTCGGCACCCGCCAGCGGTGCCTTCCTCCGGTGTTCTCACGAAAGACGCGCAAGGGTATTCCGTTCCGTCCAGATGCGTCACGCATCGGCGAAGGTCTGGTGGCCGCACAGCGCTCGGGCCGGGGCCGCTGAAACGGAAGCTATCAATCCACTATGACCGGAACGGGCCGAAGATTGCCTTACCGAACGGTATCCACGAAACATCCACGCGCCGGGGAGAATCCGCCGAGAACCTTGACCAAGTCGTACCCCTCATACCTCCGCCGTACGGGTTCACCCCTCGAAGCGGTACCCCATACCCGGCTCCGTGATCAGGAAGCGGGGATGCGAGGGGTCGGTCTCCAGTTTCCGGCGGAGCTGGGCCATGTAGACCCGCAGGTAGTTGGTCTTGTTGCCCCGGGAGATCCCCCACACCTCCTGGAGGAGGTACTTCTGCGTGACGAGCCGCCCGGGGTGGGTGACGAGGATCTCCAGCAGGTGCCACTCGGTCGGCGTAAGCCTCACGTCCCGTCCCTCCCGTACGACCTTCTTGGCGAGGAGGTCGATGGTGAAGACGTCCGTCTCCACCCGGGTGGACTCCGGAGCCAGCGGCGTGTCCTCCGTGCGGCGGACGGCGGCCCGCAGCCGGGCGAGCAGTTCGTCCATGCTGAACGGCTTGATGACGTAGTCGTCCGCCCCCGCGTCCAGGGCCGCCACCTTGTCCTCGGACGCCTGCCGGGCCGAGAGCACCATGACCGGCACCCGGGTCCACAGCCGCAGCGCCCTGACGACCTCGACCCCTTCCATGTCCGGCAGGCCCAGGTCGAGCAGGACGACGTCCGGCGGGCGGGCGGCGGCGAGCCGCAGGGCCGTGGCGCCGTCGGGAGCGGCGTCGACGTCGTACTGCCGTGCCTGGAGGTTGATCACCAGGGCCCGGACGAGCTGTGGGTCGTCCTCGACCACCAGCACCCGCGTCATCTCAGCGTGCCTTCCTCACTGCCTGGCCACCAACGCCTTGAGGGCGATGTTGAGTTCGAGGACGTTGACCCTGGGGTCGCCGATGAAGCCGAGGGTGCGGCCCTCGGTGTGGTCGTCGACCAGCTTCTCGACCGCCGCGACCGGCAGGTGGTTGTTCAACGCGACCCTGTGCACCTGGAGTTCGGCGTACGCGGGTGAGATGTCGGGGTCGAGGCCGGAGCCGGAGGAGGTGACCGCGTCGGCGGGGACGTCCGACGGCCGCACCGTGTACCCCGGCACCGAGTTGTCCTTGACGACCTTCGCCTTGGCGTCCTCGACCTGCTTGAGCAGCACCTTGCTGTCGGCGGACAGGTTCGTCGCGCCCGAAAGCAGCAGCTTGTACCGGGTGTTGACGGAGTTCTCGCCGAGCCCGTTCGCGGGCCGCCCCTGGAAGTAGGCGAGGCTGTAGCCCTGTTGGCCGATCAGAGACGAACCGACCACTTTTCCTCGGGACTTGACCTCGGAGCCGTTCGCCTTGCCGTGGAAGGCGGCCTGGGCGATCCCCGTCACCACCAGCGGGTAGATCACGCCGGTCACCAGGGTCAGCACGAGCAGCGCTCGCAGGCCCGCACTCAGCAACCGGGCTGTGTTCAGAAGGGAGTTGTTCATGGCTTTCAGCCGATCCCGGGGATGAGGGAGATGAGGAGGTCGATGAGTTTGATGCCGATGAACGGCGCGATCAGCCCGCCGAGCCCGTAGACCGTGAGGTTGCGGCGCAGCAACTTGTCGGCGCTGACGGGCCGGTAGCGCACGCCCTTGAGGGAGAGCGGCACGAGGGCGATGATGATCAGCGCGTTGAAGATGACGGCCGACAGGATCGCGGAGTCCGGCGAGGACAGGTCCATGATGTTGAGCTTGTCCAGGCCCGGGTAGACGGCCGCGAACAGCGCCGGGATGATCGCGAAGTACTTCGCGACGTCGTTGGCGATCGAGAACGTCGTCAACGCTCCCCGGGTTATGAGGAGTTGCTTGCCGATCTCGACGATCTCGATGAGCTTGGTGGGGTCGGAGTCGAGGTCGACCATGTTGCCGGCCTCCTTCGCGGCCGACGTACCCGTGTTCATCGCGACGCCGACGTCGGCCTGCGCGAGGGCGGGCGCGTCGTTGGTGCCGTCGCCGGTCATCGCGACCAGCTTGCCGCCCGCCTGCTCCCGCTTGATGAGGGCCATCTTGTCCTCGGGGGTCGCCTCGGCGAGGAAGTCGTCGACACCGGCCTCCTCGGCGATCGCCTTGGCGGTCAGCGGGTTGTCACCGGTGATCATCACCGTGCGGATGCCCATCCGGCGCAGTTCCTCGAACCGCTCCCGCATGCCGTCCTTGACGACGTCCTTGAGGTGGATGACGCCCAACACCCGTGCGCCGTCGGCGTCTTCGACCGCGACGAGCAGCGGGGTGCCGCCGGCCTGGGAGATGCGGTCGGTCAACTCCTGCGCGTCGGCTGCGACTTCGCCGCCTTGTTCACGAACCCAGGCGACGACGGAGGCCGTTGCGCCCTTGCGGACCTTGCGGCCGTCCAGATCGACGCCCGACATGCGGGTCTGAGCCGTGAAGGCGATCCACTCGGCGTGGCTCAACTCCCCTTCGTGGCGCTCCCGCAGCCCGTACTTCTCCTTCGCGAGGACGACGATGGAGCGGCCCTCGGGGGTCTCGTCGGCCAGCGACGACAACTGCGCGGCGTCGGCGACCTCGGCCTCGGTCGTCCCGCGCACAGGCACGAACTCGGCCGCCCTGCGGTTGCCGTAGGTGATGGTGCCGGTCTTGTCGAGCAGCAGCGTGGAGACGTCCCCGGCGGCCTCAACCGCCCTGCCGGACATGGCGAGTACGTTGCGCTGCACGAGCCGGTCCATGCCGGCGATGCCGATCGCGGAGAGCAGCGCGCCGATCGTCGTGGGGATGAGGCAGACCAGGAGGGCGACCAGGACGACCATCGTCAGGTGGGTGCCCGCGTAGGTGGCGAACGGCGGGAGCGTGGCGCAGGCGAGCAGGAAGACGATGGTCAGCGAGGCGAGCAGGATGTTCAGCGCGATCTCGTTGGGCGTCTTCTGCCGGGCCGCGCCTTCGACGAGGTTGATCATCCGGTCGATGAAGGTCTCGCCGGGCTTCGTCGTGATCTTGATGACGATGCGGTCGGAGAGGACCTTCGTCCCGCCCGTGACGGCCGAGCGGTCGCCGCCCGACTCCCGTATGACGGGGGCCGATTCACCGGTGATCGCCGACTCGTCGACCGAGGCGACACCCTCGACGACGTCACCGTCGCCGGGGATGACGTCGCCCGCCTCGCAGACGACGAGATCCCCGATCCTCAGCTCCGTGCCCGGGACTTGGGTGCCGTCGACCTTGCGCGCGACCGTGTCGGTCTTGGCCTTGCGCAGCGTGTCGGCCTGCGCCTTGCCGCGTCCTTCGGCGACCGCCTCCGCGAGGTTGGCGAAGACGACGGTCAGCCACAGCCAGGCGCTGATCGTCCAGCCGAACCAGTCCGTGGGGTCCTTGAAGGAGAAGGCGGTCGTCAGCACCGACCCGATCCACACCACGAACATCACGGGCGACTTGACCATCACCCGCGGATCGAGCTTGCGGACCGCCTCGGGCAGCGACTTCAGCAGCTGCTTCGGGTCGAACAGCCCTGCGCCGACCCGGCTTTGAGAAGCATCCCGGCCGGCCGGGGCGTCCGGGTGGGGTGCGAGGGTGGGAGTGGACATCGCGTCCTCTTGGTCCTTCGTACGAGTCGTCATGACGCCAGCCCCTCCGCCAGCGGTCCCAGTGCGAGCGCCGGGAAGTAGGTCAGCCCCGTGATGATGAGGATCGCGCCGACCAACAGGCCGGTGAACAAGGGCTTTTCGGTGCGCAGCGTGCCCGCCGTGGCCGGCACGGGGCGCTGCTCGGCGAGCGAGCCGGCCAGCGCCAGCACGAACACCATCGGCAGGAACCGCCCAAGTGCCATGGCCAGCGCGGTCGTTGTGTTGTACCAGTCGGTGTTGGCGTTGAGTCCGGCGAACGCGGAGCCGTTGTTGTTCGCGGCCGACGTGAACGCGTACAGCACCTCGGAGAAGCCGTGCGCACCGGAGTTGAGCATCGAGGTGGGCGGCGTGGACATCGCCATCGACACGGCCGTGAACACCAGGACCAGCGCCGGCGTGATGAGGATGTAGCAGGCGGCGAGCTTGATCTCGCGGGCGCCGATCTTCTTGCCGAGGTACTCGGGGGTGCGGCCGACCATGAGGCCCGCGATGAACACCGCGATGATCGCCATGATGAGCATGCCGTAGAGGCCGGAGCCGGTGCCGCCGGGCGCGATCTCGCCCAGCATCATGCCGAGCATCGTGATGCCGCCGCCGAGGCCGGTGAAGGAGGAGTGGAAGGAGTCCACCGCGCCGGTCGAGGTGAGCGTCGTCGACACCGCGAAGATGGACGACGAACCGACGCCGAAGCGCACCTCCTTGCCCTCCAGCGCGCCGCCCGCCGCCTCCAACGCCGGTCCGTGGTGGGCGAATTCGGTCCACATCATCAGCGCGACGAAGCCGACCCAGATGGCGGCCATCGTCGCGAGGATCGCGTACCCCTGCTTCACGCTCCCGACCATCACACCGAAGGTGCGGGTCAGCGAGAACGGGATGACGAGGATCAGGAAGATCTCGAAGAGATTCGTGAACGGCGTCGGATTCTCAAAGGGATGCGCCGAGTTGGCGTTGAAGTAGCCGCCGCCGTTCGTCCCCAGCTCCTTGATGGCCTCCTGCGAGGCGACCGCCCCGCCGTTCCACTGCTGCGACCCACCCATGAACTGGCCGACCTCATGAATGCCGGAGAAGTTCTGGATCACGCCGCAGGCGACGAGGACGACGGCCGCGACCACCGCGCCGGGCAGCAGGATGCGGACGACACCCCGCACCAAGTCGGCCCAGAAGTTGCCGAGTTCACCGGTCCGCGAGCGCGCGAACCCGCGTACGAGGGCGACCGCGACCGCGATGCCGACGGCCGCCGAGACGAAGTTCTGCACGGCGAGCCCGGCGGTCTGCACGACATGGCCCATGGTCTGTTCGCCGTAGTACGACTGCCAGTTGGTGTTCGTCACGAACGACACGGCCGTGTTGAACGCCTGCGCCGGGTTCACCGAGTCGAAGCCCAGCGAGCCCGGCAGGACGCCCTGGAGGCGCTGCAACAGGTACAGGAACAGCACCCCGACCGCCGAGAAGGCGAGGACGCCGCGCAGGTACGCGGGCCAGGTCATCTGCGTGTCGGGGTTCGCGCCGATGCCCTTGTAGATCCACCGCTCCACCCGCCAGTGCCGGTCGGCGGAGTAGACCTTGGCCATGTAGTTGCCGAGCGGGATGTAGGCGAGCGCCAACGCGCCTATGAGTGCGAGGAGTTGGAGCACCCCTGCGAGTACGGGACCCATGGGGCTGTCAGAACCTCTCCGGGAAGATCAGGGCGAGGACGAGATAGCCCAGCAGGGAGACGGCCACGATCAGGCCGACGACGTTCTCGGCGGTCACAGCTTCGCCACCCCCTTGGCGGCGAGAGCCACCAGCGCGAACACCGCGATCGTGGTGACGACGAAGGCCAGGTCGGCCATCGCGAGCTCCTGAGAAGGATCGAATGCATCCGCAAGCGGATCGGACGCTTTCGAGCAAACCTCTCGGGGCGGCTGTTTCCGACACCTCTTGACGGGTCCCATACGGCGCCGGACAGCCCTTTGACGGGTCCCTTACGGGGTAACCCTGGAGAGGGACGAGTTAGCCCTGGGGAGGGACGAGTCGGCGTCCCTCCCCAGGACTAACTCCACAGGGTCACCCCCGCGCGGCCCGCAGCAGCTCCGCCGCCTCCCCGGCCACCCCCGGCGCGGCCAGCAGCAGCGGCGTGTCGTACGCGGGCAGCTCCGGCAGGGCCACGGCGCCGGCCTCGGTGGCGATCAGCAGGGCGGGGAGGCCGTCGATCGGGTGGAACTCACCGATCGCGGCGGCGCTCGCGCGGCCCGCCGCGACCTGGACCAGGGAGAGGGCGGTAGAGCCCATCACGCGCACGGTGCAGTGCCGCTCGGCGAGCGCCGCGAGCAGCGCGTCCAGGCCCCGCCAGTGCCGGTGCGCGGCCCACTCGGTCATGAAGACGTGCCCCGTGAGGGTCGTATGGGTGTCGGCCCGCAGAGGTACGCCGTTCAGGTGAGCGCCCCCGCCCTTGACGGCGGTGAAGACCTCGCCCCGCCACGGGTCGGCCACGACACCGAGCAGCGGGCTGCCGTCGGGCGCGGCGAGGCCCAGGGAGAAGGAGCACCAGCCGATGCCGTGCGCGTAGTTCGTGGTGCCGTCGATGGGGTCGATCAGCCAGTGTGGCGCGTCGGGGACGCCGTCCGTGGTCCCGTACTCCTCGCCGACGATCCCGTACGACGGGAACGCCCGGGTGAGGGCCTCGCGGACGTGCGCCTCCACCTCCTCGTCCCGGTCGGTGACGATGTCCGCCGGGCCCTCCTTCTGGCGTACCTCCTGTGGACGAGGCCGGCGGATCACCTCCGACGCCCAGTACGCCAGTTCCGTCGCGACGCCCATCGCCGCGTCGAGGTCCACCCTGTCCCACACCGCGTCACGCACAGCTCTTCACCACGCCTTCCACATCGTTGCTGATGATCGCGTCCACGCCCCAGGAGATCAGTTCTTCCCGCCGGGCGGCGTCGTCCACCGTCCAGCAGCTCACCTTGATCCCTCGGGTATGCCATACCCGTACCTCCGGAGAGCTCAGGAACCGGTGCTCCGGGTTGTAGTACTGAGGGCGTACGGCGCTGAGGACCGACTCGGCCGGGGGCTGGGCGCCGTACCAGCTGAGGAAGAGGGTGATGTCCTCGTCCCGGGCCCGGACGGCGGCCATCGCCTCGGCCGAGCCGCAGAACATGGCGCCGGTCCCGCCGGTCCCGCCGGTCCCGCCGGTCTCGGCGAGGGCGGCGACCGCGAGCTCCGGGTCGCCGGTGTCGAGGAGGAGAGGGCGCTGTGCGGTCTCCAGTGCCTCGGCGAGGGTGGGCACCTCGGGGGCGAGGGCGTGCAGCTCGGACAGGGTGAGGCCGGCGACGCGCTCCGGGCGGCCCCACAGGCGGCTCAGGTCGTCGTCGTGGTGGAGGACGAGTACGCCGTCGGCGGTCCGTCTCAGGTCGACCTCGATCGCGCCGGCCCCGGCGGCTCCGGCGAGGCGGATCGCCGCGAGGGTGTTCTCGACGGCGCCTCGGGGGTCGCCCCGGTGGGCGACGGCGAGGGCGCTCACGCGGCGGCGCCCTGCGGGTCGGCGGCATCCTGAGGGTCGTACGAGAGGGCCCGCCCGGCGGTCACCCGTACCCGCTCCCCTACTCCGGGCGTACCTCCTGTGAGGTACGACCTGAGAGCTACCCCTCCGGTATCCAGCCTCAGGACCACCTCGGTGAAGTGGCCCCTGGGGAGGACCCGGCTGACTACCGCCGGGGTACCGTCCTGCGTCCCCATCCGGATCTCCTCCGGGCGGATACCGACCGTCTTGCCCGGACCGGCAGGTCCGACGAGTTCCCCACAGCGCAGCAGCTCCGTGCCGTCGGCGTGGCGCAGGACGCCCTGGTCGGCGGTGACCTCGTCGAGCCGGTTGAGGCTGCCGACGAACTCCGCCGTGAAGAGGGTCGCCGGGGTGCGGTACAGGTCGTCGGGGGCGGCGTACTGCTCGATGCGGCCCGCGTTCATGACGGCGATGCGGTCGGCGACGCTGAGGGCCTCGTCCTGGTCGTGGGTGACGAACAGGGTGGTGATGCCCAGGCGTTGCTGGATGTCGCGGATCTCCTCGCGGACGCGCTCGCGGAGTTTGGCGTCCAGGTTGGACAACGGCTCGTCCAGCAGCAGGAGTTGGGGGCGCAACGCCAACGCCCGTGCCAGCGCGGTGCGTTGCTGTTCGCCGCCGGAGATGCGGGCCGGGTGGCTGTCGGCGTGGTGGGCGAGACCGACCAGGTCGAGGGCCTCGGCGACGCGTCGTCTCGCCTCGTCCTTCGGGACCTTGTGCATCTTGAGGCCGAAGCCGACGTTGCCCGCGACGGTCATGTGCGGCCAGAGGGCGTAGTTCTGGAACACCATGGCGGTGGGCCGCCGTTCGGGCGGGACGGCGGCGTAGTCGGTGCCGCCGATCTCGACCCGGCCGCTGTCGGGGGTGAGAAATCCCGCCGCCATCCGGAGAGTTGTGGTCTTCCCGCAGCCCGAGGGGCCGAGCAGGCAGACCATCTCGCCGGGCTCCACCCGCAGATCGAGGCCGTCGACGATCGTCCGGCCGCCGAGCGTCTTGGTGAGACCGGCCAGAACCAGCCCTGAATTCATCGGAGTTGGAACCCTTCGGCGAGGTGGCCGCCCATGATGTGCCGGCGTACGCCGAACAGCAGGACCACGGACGGGACGGACAGCAGGAGCGAGAAGACGGCCGCGACGCCCTCGGGGTAGTTGGTGACCATGCTGTACATGGCGGTCGGCATGGTCAGGTAGACCGGTGCGCCGACCAGCAGCGTGCCCTGGGCCTCGTCGAACGCGGCGAGGAAGGAGAGGATCACCGCGACGAGGATGCCGGGGCGGGCGATCGGCAGGGTGACGCGCCAGAACACGGTGAGCGGACCGGCGCCCACGTCGCGTGCGGCCTCCTCCAGGCTGCGCGGCACGGAGGAGAACGCGGCGGCGGGCAGCCAGGTCATGAAGACGACGGTGCCCAGGAGTTGGACGATGACGACGCCCCAGAACGTCGTCATCAGGTTCAGCGTGTAGAAGAGCGACGCCATCGCGACGTACAGGCCGATCTTCGGGAAGGCGTTCACCGAGAACAGCGCGACGAGGAAGAAGCGGCGGCCGGGGAAGTCGAAGCGGGAGAACGCATACGCGGCGGGCAGGCAGACCAGCGCCGACAGCAGCGTGGCGACCGGCGCGAAGACGAAGCTCCAGCGCACGGCGGCGACCAGGTCGGGGTTGTCGGCGACGGCCCGCCACCAGCGCAGGGTCCACTCCTGCGGGAGGAGTCCCGGGTAGTGCCAGGTGCCGGCGAAGGCGTGCGGGAAGAGCCACAGCAGCGGCCCGAGGATGAAGAGGGCGAGAAGCCCGACTCCCAGGCCGGTGACGGCTGTTCGGAGGATGCGTACGGTCATCGCGTCGCCGCCGCCTTCCTGGCCTCGCGGACGTTGGCCCGGACGTACGCCACCCCTACCAGCGAGGCCAGCGCGAACACGACGACCGCCATCACCAGGGCCTGCTGGGGCTGGTTGTAGGACTGGAAGGTGTTCGCGAGCTGTACCCCGAGCATCGTCGGCGCCGTAGGGCCTACGAGGTAGGGGACGGTGTAGCTCCCGAGTACGGAGATGGTGGTGAACGCGGCGGTGATCACGGCCGGTACGCCCGCCATCGGCAGGAGTACCCGTACTACGACCTGGGTACGACCCGCGCCCGCGTCCCGGGCCGCCTCGATCAGGGCGTCGGGTACGGCGGCCAGCCCCGACGACAGCACGAGGACCGCGAAGGGCAGGTTGGTCCACACCTGGCCGATCACCACACCCCAGATCGTGTAGCTGAGGCGGGGCGCGTGGCTCCAGCCCAGCGCGTGGGCAAGGGTGGTGAAGGCGCCGTCGCCCGCGTAGAAGGTGAGGATCGCGTACGAGCCGATCACCGCCGGCAGGAACAGCGGGGTGATCGCGAGGGCGCTGACGATCTTCGCGGCGCGTCCGCCGGTGAGGCGCGCGTACAGGGCGACGGTCAGCGCCAGCGCGAACACGGCCACCACGCTCAGGAGGGTGACCTCGACCGTCACCGTCAGGCTGCGCAGGAAGACGTCGCTGGTCAGGACCTCGCGGTAGGCGCCGAGGGTGCCCCACCAGTGGTCGGCGGTGTGCTGGTGCAGGCCGATCGCGGCGATGACGGAGTTGAGGCCGCCGAAGTGGCCGAGCGTGTACAGCACGCCGGAGACGACGGGGATACCGACGAAGACGGCGACGAGGAGGAGCGGCGGAAGGACCAACAGGCCGCCAGGACGCGGGAGTTGACGTCCCGCGCCCCGGCCCCGTACGCGTTCGGCGTGGCTCACTGGCCGGGGACCTTCTGCTGCCACAGGTCGTTCATGTCGTTGCCGGTCTTGCCGGAGTAGCCGGGGCGCAGCTTGGTGACGTCGACTCCCGTGAAACGGTCGGCAGTTGCCTTCGGGAGTTCGGTGAGGGGGATCACCGGGTAGGCGGCGAGGTTCTTGACGATCGCGTCCTGCTGGGCGGCTTCGAGGAAGAAGTCGGCGAGCTTCAGCGCGGCCTTCTGCTTGGTGCCGCCCTTGGGGATGCCGATGTAGGAGGCGCCGCCGGTGAAGGTCGGCGAGGAGATCTGGGTGAACTTCACGGTCGAGTCGAGCGTGTGGTTCTGGATCGCCGAGAGGTACATGTCGGACCAGACCGGCGCGATGGAGATCTGCCCCTTGGCGAGGAGGTCGAGGACGGCCTGATTGCCGTTGGGGTAGACCCCCTTACCGTAGACGTACCCGTTGAGACCTTTGAGGTCGGCGAAGCCCGCGTCCCACTGGGACTCCAGCGAGGCGTCGTACCCCGTCTGGAAGGTCTTCAGGGTCGCCGGGTCGAGGTGCCGGTCGAGGGTCGTCTCGACGAACGAGCCGCCGGAACCGCCGGTGGAGGGGCTGTTGTAGGCGAACTTGCCGGGGTTGGCCTTGATCCAGGCGACCAGGTCGTCGTACGTCTTCGGCGGGGTCTTCACCTTGGTGGAGTCATACGCGAGGACTACGGAGGAGCCCCGGTAGGGGACGGCGGCGTTGTTCACCGGACCCAGGAGTGAGGCATCCACCTTCTTCAGGTTGGGGACGTTAGCCGACGATACCGTTGTCAGCAGGCCCGCCGCCGCCGCGTCCGGCGTGATGGAGGACTCGATGACGTCGTACCCGGCGTCGCGCTTCGTCTTCGCGGCGGCCTGGAGCTTCGCGAGCGTCGCGGCGTCGGCGACACCGTGCGCGGAGTAGACGACCTTCACCTGGTAACCCGGGTTGGCCTTCTCGAAAGCAGGGACGACGATCTTCTGCCACAGCGTCTGGATGTTCGTGTCACCGCCGACGTACGCGGTGAGGTGGTGGTCCGAGCCACCGCTCGCCGAGGCCGACGAACACGCGGAGGCAACGAGGGCGAGCCCTCCGGCACACAGCACGGCGACCGCCGTACGCGTGGAGCGGGCGGATATCCGGTGGGGCATGGTGAGGCTCCGGGCAATCGATACGGAAGGGGGCGTTCCGCACGATAAGCGGCCCGTTCAGAGGGGCGCAGGAACCTCCAGGTGAACCCGCAGTGACACCTGGAGATCCATTCTCTGCCCACTTACGCCCTATTTGCACATCTCTTACCGGGGGCCTTCAACCGGCCGCCATCAGGCCATCGTCACTCTCCGGTACTACGACCACCACCCCTAGGTCGCTTCTGATGGCTCTTGGACGGTGTCGCGGAGCCAGATGACGATCGCGGTGACGGTGAGGGTGCCGTTGA